>DASSQW010000359.1:0-3842 GCA_035702165.1 Candidatus Nanopelagicales bacterium | reverse complement strand
TGGGAGCTCGAGGACCGCGACCTCACCGACGAGCCGTAGCGGTTCGGCGTATCCGCGACGGGATCGCCGACCTGCGCCGGTCCGGTCACCTCGTGCGAGCTGCTGCGCCCCGAGCCGAGCACGTAGCCGACGAAGACGAGGAGCACGGCGCCCGCGACGGCGAGCACGAGGCGGCCCCGCGTCTGGGTCGCCCGCTCCACCGCGTCCATCAGGTCCGACATGCCCACCCCGTCCGTCGCCGCTCATGCCAGTGTGCCGCGCGATCCCGCCGCGGATACGCCGAACGCCTACGGCTCGTCGGTGAGGTCGCGGTCCTCGAGCTCCCAGGCGTGGTCGAGCATGTGCCAGGCGAGTCGTCGGATCAGCGTCTGCAGCTCCCACGTCCGCGCCTTCGCCGCGCGCGCGTGGTGGTCGCGGATCGCGTCGACCACCGAGACCCGGTACGCCGCGAGCGCGTCGGCGTCCTCCCAGATCTCGACCGGCTCCGTCACGCCGACCTTGCGTGCGAACTCGCCGATCTCGGCGCGGTTCACGTGCCCGACGATCTCGTCGCGGCTTCGTCCGCCCCCGCGAGGACCGAGCCGCAGCTCGGCGGAGACGCGCGCGGCCGTCTCGTCGAAGGTGCGCCAGGCGGCCTCCAGCAGCGCGACCTTGCGGTCGCACTCGGCGTCGGACATCGCCCCGACCTCGCCGGAGGCGGCACGACCCGACACGCCGTAGTAGTCGGTCATGCCGGTGCCCTCGAGCTCCTCGACGACGCGCAGCCGACCGAGGGCCGCGAAGCTCTCGCCGTACCCTGCGAGCTCCGCGACGCGCGCGTACCGAGGGCGGTACGCCTCGAGCACGACCATCGGATCGTGGCCCAGTCGCGCGCTGCGGTCCCAACCTGGCCAGTCGAACGCGCACGCGACCGCGCGCTTCTTCGCACCGGTCTCGAGCATCACGCGCACGGTCGAGGCCACGGATCGACGCTAGGCGACGCGACCGGTGCCCGCCAGGGGTACGTCGGGGGCGCAGACCGCCACCACGAGCAGACCGGCTCGTCCGGCTTCTCGGTCACAGGCCGCGCCACGGGGTTCCGGGGGTGCTGCGTGGGAGAGCCCTGACGTCACCCGTCCAGGTGCAGAGGAACGGACGGTCATCGTGCGCCTGGACGCCTGACGCGTGGCGGGACGGGTCCGGACATGACGGAGCGGGTGGCACCGGCGTACCGGGCCACCCGCTCCGCAGGTCGATCAGTGGATCAGCCGAGGGCCTTGGCCTTGATGGCCGCGAACTCCTCGTCGGAGATGACGCCCTGCTCCTTGAGCTGGGCCGCCTTCGCGATCTCCTCGGTCGCCGACGACGAGCTCGCGACGTTCTGGATGTACTCGCGCTGCGCCGATTCGGCCGCCCTCATGGCGTCGATCGAGCGCTGCTGCATCCCCTTGCCGCGCGCGATCAGGTAGACCAGGACGCCGAGCCACCACGCGATGACGATGAAGATGATCCACAGGGCCTTGCCCCAACCACCCAGGTCGTCGCTGCGGAAGATGTCGGCGAAGACCGACATCAGGACCCAGATCCACAAGAAGAACAGGGTGAACCAGACGATGGACCACAGGACCTCGCCGGTGCCGAACTCTGCCAAGGTGCTCACGGAGCAAACCTCCCACTAGGGATTGATACCTGGCCCGCCGGCGGTTGGCTGGCGGTCCGTCTGCCGACGGACCAGGTGTTCCGGGGGAGAGCCTAGGCCCTGGCGGTACGAACACCGGACACCACCCGGCGTCGCGGCACGTGCCGGGGCGCGACCCCGCTCTCCGCATGCGACCCTACGCCCGACAAGCACGCGCCCGGATCAACCGAACCGGGATGAACCGCGAGATCGATCATCAGTTGGGGCGTGTCCGCACCTCGACCTCCGCACGCGTGGCACGCTGCCCGGGCGCGGGGAGGCGGAGGAGGGGAACCACGGTGTCGACGTCGGTCGTGCTGCGGGGTCGGGTGGCGGACCGCACGGTCCTGCTGGTCGCCTCCTTCGGGGCGTTCCTGGCGTTCCTCGACGCGACCGTCGTCAACGTCGCGTTCCCCAACATCCGCGACTCGTTCCCCGACAGCACCATCTCGTCGCTGTCGTGGATCCTCAACGCCTACAGCATCGTGTTCGCCGCGTTCCTCATCGTCAGCGGGCGGATCGCCGACCTCCTCGGCCGCCGTCGCGCGTTCACCACCGGCGTCCTGGTCTTCACCCTCGCGTCGGTCGTCTGCGCTCTCGCCCCGTCGGTCGGCTTCCTGGTGGGCGCGCGCATCATCCAGGCCCTCGGAGCGGCTGTGCTCGTGCCAGCCTCGCTCGCGCTGGTGGTGGAGGCGTTCCCGACCGCGCGGCGGTCCCACGCCGTCGGCCTGTGGGGGGCGTCGGCAGCCCTTGCGTCGGGCCTCGGCCCGCCGATCGGCGGCGCGCTCGTCGAGTGGGGCAGCTGGCGCTGGGCGTTCCTCGTCAACCTGCCGTTCGGCATCGCCGCCCTGTGGGCGGGTCGCCGGCTGCTCGTCGAGAGCCGTGCGCCCGGCCGTCGTCGGATGCCCGACCTCGTCGGTGCGGGGCTCTCGGCCTTCATGCTCGGCCTGCTCACCCTCGGCCTGGTCAAGGGCCAGGACTGGGGTTGGACGAGCGTCGCCACGATCGCGTGCTTCGTCGGCGCGTCGCTGCTGCTCGTCGGGTTCCTGATGTCGTCGCACCGGTCTCGTTCGCCGCTGCTGGACCCGGCGCTGTTGCGCATCCGCGCGTTCTCCGTCGGCAACACGGCGACGATCGTCGCGGGTATGGGCTTCTACGCCTATCTGCTCACCAACATCCTCTGGCTGCAGCTGGTCTGGAAGTACTCGATCCTCGTGTCGGGCCTCGCCGTCGTGCCGGGTGCGCTCGTCGCCGCCGTGCTCGCGTCGTTGCTCGGCCCGGTCGCGGAGCGGCGAGGCTTCCGCTGGATCATCGTCCCGGGCGCGATCGTCTGGGCCCTCGCCTACGTCTGGTACGCCACCCGGGTCGAGGTCACGCCCGACTTCTGGGGCGCCTGGATGCCGGGCCAGATCCTCTCGGGCATCGGCGTCGGGGCGACCCTCCCGGTGCTGGGCAGCGCGGCCCTCGCGGCTGTGCCCGGCGGTCGGTTCGCCACCGCCTCGGCGGTCAACTCCAGCGCCCGTCAGATCGGGGCTGCGCTCGGCATCGCCGTCCTCGTCGTCATCATCGGTACGCCGTCGGCGACGACGACGGTCGACGTGCTGCGCCACGGCTGGGTCTTCTCGTCGATCTGCTTCGTCGTCACCGCGGTCGTCGCACTGTTCCTCGGCCGCGTGCGTGCGGCGACCGCCGAGGAGGAGGACGCCGATCCGGCGCTGCCGGCGGCGGTGCGGCTCCCGGCGCCGCGGTCCGCCGACATAGCCGCGGGCGCGCTCGCGGCGGCGCCGCTGCTGTCGCGGCTCCCCGCGTCCGCGCGCGACCGTCTCGAGCAGGGCGCGGCACCGGTCGACCTGGCTGCCGGCGAGTACCTGTTCCACGAGGGCGACGCCGCGTCGGACATGTACGTCGTGAAGGCCGGACGCCTCGAGGTCGAGACCGGCGGCCGGACGGTCCGCGAGCTCGGTGCCGGCGCGGTGCTCGGCGAGCTCGCTCTCCTCACCGGGGGCACCCGCTCGGCGTCGGTGAAGGCGCGCCGCGACAGCCGGTTGCTGCGGGTGTCGCAGGAGCACTTCCGCACCGCCGTCGGCGAGGACACGAACGCGCTGTCCGCCCTGTCCGGCGTGCTGGCCGAGCAGCTCGCCGACGGTCCCGCCGGCGGAGCGAGCGCGGCGCCCCAGCCGCGGCT
>DASSQW010000358.1:0-10008 GCA_035702165.1 Candidatus Nanopelagicales bacterium | reverse complement strand
CTTGTAGAGCACGTTGCTGCGGCAGTGCGGCACGGCGTGGTCGACGAGGATCCGGTGCTCGAGGTGCTGCCCGGCCTGGCCGAAGAAGATACCCAGCAGCTCGGCGTCGGCGCCGGGGCCGGCGTACTCGACGGTCTCGAGGACGCGCACCGCGCTGCCTCCGAGCGTCGCCTGGAACGAGCGCAGCGTGGCGTCGCGGCCGAGCCGCACCGCCACGTGGGCCGCGTGCACGGTGCCGGGGTCCCAGGTCTGGACGTGGACCATGCGCAGGGTTGCGCCCTCGCCGACCAGGACGCTCAGGTGCTCGGCGTACTGCGCGGCGCCGCTGTGCTCGAGCACCACGGTGGCCTGCGCGAAGGGGCGGACGTCGAGGATGACGTGCCCCTGCACCACGGCTGCGTCATCGTCGCCGCGCAGGCGCAGGACGACCGGCTCGGCGGGCGACGACTCGGGCACGGTGATGCGCACCGCCGCGCCCGCGTTGCCGACGGCGATCGCGGACAGACGGTCGACCGGCAGCGGCAGGGTGGCGAGGAAGGGATCGTCGGCGGGCAGCTCGTCGAGGACGACCCCGGCCGGGAGCGAGGTGTCCCAGGTCAGGCGCGCCGACGACGGCGCGCCGTCGAGCAGCGCCGCGAACCGCCGGAGCGGCGTGAAGCGCCAGGACTCCTCGCGACCGGTGGGCATCGCGAAGTCGGCGGGGTCGCGCGACAGCACCCGGGGGGCGAGGTCGGCGGCCGGTGACGTGCCCGCGGCCTCGCGGACGCGGGTCTCAGTGCTGGCGGACACTCAGCCCACCGCTCCTTCCATCTGCAGCTCGATGAGCCGGTTGAGCTCGAGCGCGTACTCCATGGGCAGCTCGCGAGCGATGGGCTCGATGAAGCCGCGCACGATCATCGCCATCGCCTCGTCCTCGGTGAGGCCGCGCGACATCAGGTAGAAGAGCTGGTCGGCGCTCACCTTGGAGACGGTCGCCTCGTGGCCCATCGAGACGTCGTCGGTGCGGACGTCGACGTAGGGGTAGGTGTCGGACCGGCTGATGTCGTCGACGAGCAGCGCGTCGCACTTCACGGTCGAGCGCGAGCCGTGGGCGTCCTCGTTGATCTGGACCAGGCCGCGGTACGACGTGCGGCCACCACCGCGCGCCACCGACTTCGACACGATGGTCGACGACGTGTTCGGCGCGGCGTGCACCATCTTCGAGCCGGCGTCCTGGTGCTGGCCCTCGCCGGCGAACGCGATCGACAGCGTCTCGCCCTTGGCGTGCTCGCCCACCATCCAGACGGCGGGGTACTTCATCGTGACCTTCGAGCCGATGTTTCCGTCGATCCACTCCATCGTGGCGCCGGCCTGCGCGACCGCGCGCTTGGTGACGAGGTTGTAGACGTTGTTCGACCAGTTCTGGATCGTCGTGTACCGGCAGCGCGCGCCCTTCTTCACGATGATCTCGACGACTGCGGAGTGCAGCGAGTCGCTGGAGTAGATCGGCGCGGTGCAGCCCTCGACGTAGTGCACGTAGGCGTCCTCGTCGACGATGATCAGCGTCCGCTCGAACTGGCCCATGTTCTCGGTGTTGATGCGGAAGTAGGCCTGCAGCGGGATCTCGACGTGCACGCCCTTGGGGACGTAGATGAACGAGCCGCCCGACCACACGGCCGTGTTCAGCGCCGAGAACTTGTTGTCGCCGGACGGGATGACCGTGGCGAAGTACTCGCGGAACACGTCCTCGTGCTCGCGCAGGCCGGTGTCGGTGTCGAGGAAGATGACGCCCTGCTCCTCGAGGTCCTCGCGGATCTTGTGGTAGACGACCTCCGACTCGTACTGCGCGGCGACGCCGGCGACGAGGCGCTGCTTCTCGGCCTCGGGGATGCCGAGGCGGTCGTAGGTGTTCTTGATGTCGTCGGGGAGGTCCTCCCACGACGCCGCCTGCTTCTCCGTGGAGCGGACGAAGTACTTGATGTTGTCGAAGTCGATGCCCGACAGGTCCGAGCCCCAGTTCGGCATCGGCTTCTTCTGGAACAGGCGCAGAGCCTTCAGACGCGTCTCGAGCATCCACGCGGGCTCGTTCTTCTTCGCGCTGATGTCGCGCACGACATCCTCGTTCAGGCCGCGGCGCGCGTTGGCGCCCGCGACGTCCTTGTCGGCCCAGCCGAAGTCGTAGCGACCCAGGCCTTCGAGCTCGTCGTGGATCTCGGTCGTCATGGGCTGACCTCCTGGCGTGCGGTGGCGGGTCGAGGGACGAGCGTGGTGCAGACGCCGTCGCCGTGGGCGAGCGTCGCGAGGCGGGTGACGTGGATGCCGAGCAGGCGCGAGAACGCCTCGGTCTCGGCCTCGCACAGCACCGGGAACTCGGCGGCGACGTGGCTCACCGGGCAGTGGTGCTGGCAGAGCTGGACGGCGGGGCCGCCGGGGCTGTCGACGAGCGACGCGGCGTAGCCCTCGTCGTTGAGCGCCTCGACGAGCAGGGCGGGGCGCTCCTCCGGGCACGCGGACCCGACGGTCGCGCCGAACCGGTCCTCGAGGACGGCCACGCGACGCCGGGCGAAGTCGTCGACGGCGTCCTGCCCCGCCGTGTCGGCGAGGTAGCGCAGCGCCTGCACCGCGAGGTCGTCGTACTGCTGCTCGAACGCGTCGCGGCCGGCAGCGGTGAGGGTGAAGACCTTGGCGGGACGGCCGGCGCCACGAGGACGGTCGGTGGCGGCCGCGGGGCCGTACGGCGCGCGCTCGCCGGACTCGGCCAGGCCGTCCTCCACGAGCGCGTCGAGGTGGCGACGCACGGCGGTGGTCGACAGGTCGAGGCGCTCGGCGAGCGCGGCCGCGGTCTGCGGCCCGCCCTCGAGCAGCGCCCGGGCCACCCGTGCGGGGGCGCCGGTCAGTCGTCCGGTCGATTTCACAACCCCATTGTTGCCTAATTGCCGCGACGGCGCGAACGGGGGGTCCGGGTCCGCCGTCGGGCGGCACGCGGGCCCGACCTAGGATCGCGCTCGTGACCTCCCCCGACGCCGCCGTCGAGGTCGAGGGGCTGCGGCTGGCGTACGGCGCGGTGCAGGCGCTCGACGGGCTGTCGTTCACCGTCCCCGCCGGGCGGATCACGGCCCTGCTGGGACCCAACGGCGCCGGCAAGACCAGCACCGTCGAGGTCTGCGAGGGCTACCGCCGTCCGGATTCCGGGGCGGCGCGGGTGTGGGGCCTCTCGCCGGAGTCCCGCGAGCTCCGGGCGCGCGTCGGCGTCATGCTGCAGGAGGGCGGCATCTACGCCTCGTTGCGCGCGCTGCCGATGCTGCGCCACCTCGCGTCGTTCTACGCCGACCCGCTCGACGTCGACGATCTCGCCGGCCGCCTCGGCCTGGACTCCGTGCGGGCCACCTACCGGCGGATGTCCGGCGGCGAGAAGCAGCGCCTGGCGCTGGCGTGCGCCGTCGTCGGACGCCCCGACCTGGTCTTCCTCGACGAACCGAGCGCGGGCATGGACCCGCAGACCCGCCTCGCGGCCTGGGACCTCGTCGAGCAGCTGCGCCGTGACGGCGTCACCGTCGTGCTCACGACGCACCTCATGGACGAGGCCGAGCGTCTCGCCGACGACGTCGTGATCATCGATCACGGCCGGGTCGTGGCGGCCGGGCCCACCGACGAGCTCACCGGTGGCGCCGAGGTGCTGACCTTCACGGCCACGCCCGGACTCGACCTCTCCGCCCTCGGCGGCCGGCTCCCCCGGGGGGCCTCGGTGTCGGAGGTGCCCGCGGGCACCTACCGGGTGGAGGGCGACATCGGCCCCGACCTGCTCGCGCTGGTCACCACCTGGTGCGCCGACCAGGGCGTGCTCCCCCGCGAGCTGTCCACGGGCCGTCGCAGCCTCGAGGACGTCTTCCTCGACCTCACCGGACGGGAGCTGCGCCCGTGACCACCCCCAGCACCGCCGCCGGCGGTCTCGCCCCTGCGCCCGGCGCTGCTCCGCGCGCGCGGATCCTCCTGGCGCAGACGGCGACCGAGGTGCGCATGACGCTGCGCAACGGCGAGCAGCTTCTGCTCACGCTGGTGATCCCGCTGGTCCTGCTGGTGGTGCTCGCCAAGCTGCCCGCCGACGTCGTCGGGCACGCGCCGGCCATCGACGCGGTCGCACCGGGCGTGCTGGCGCTGGCCGTCATGTCGACCGCGTTCACCGGGCAGGCCATCGCGACCGGCTTCGAGCGGCGGTACGGCGTCCTGCGGCTGCTGGGCTCCACGCCGCTCGGCCGATCCGGGCTGCTGCTCGCCAAGACCGCCGCCGTCCTCGTGGTCGAGGTGGTGCAGGTGCTGCTCATCGCGGCGCTGGCCTACGCCCTGGGCTGGCACCCGGTCGGCTCCTGGACCTACGCGGCGGTCCTGCTCGTCCTCGGGACCGCGGCGTTCAGCGCGCTCGGCCTCCTGCTCGCGGGCACGCTGCGCGCCGAGGCGACCCTCGCCGTGGCCAACGGCCTCTACCTCCTGCTGCTCGCCGTCGGCGGCGTCGTGATCCCGGCCGACCGGCTGCCCGGCCCGCTCGCCGCGATCGTCCCGCTGCTGCCGTCGGCCGCTCTCGGCCAAGGCCTGCGCGACGTCCTGTTGCACGGGCTGGCCCTGCCGCTCGGCGCCTGCGCCGTGCTCGTGCTGTGGGCGGTGGTCGCCGGGGTCGCCACCGCACGGACCTTCCGCTGGTCCTGACCGGTGTGATGAGGCTCGCCCGTCCGGCGCGACTCCGGCGTACGGCGGTCGCCTAGCCTTGCCGACGTGACGACGCACCTGCCCGACCCCGCGACCGCCGAAGCGGTCGCCGAGGCCGATGGCCGCGCTCCGCAGTGGGCCCGGCGCGTCTACGTCGCGAACCTCGTGGCCCAGATGGCCATCGTCGTGACCGGTGCGCTCGTGCGCCTCACCGGGTCCGGCCTCGGCTGCCCGGACTGGCCCACCTGCGCGCAGGGCTCGTTGACCCCTGTCGCGAACCAGGCCGAGCAGTGGCACAAGCTGATCGAGTTCGGGAACCGCACGCTGACCGGCGTGCTGCTGGTCCTCGCGCTCGTTGCTCTCGTGGCCGCCGCGGTCGACGCACGCCGCCGCCGCGGCGACGGACTCGTGCCCCGACCCGCGCTGACCTGGCTCGCCGCGGTGCCGATGATCGGCACCCTGCTGCAGATCCCCCTCGGCGGCATCACCGTGCTCACGAAGCTGAACCCGGTGATGGTCGGCTCGCACCTGCTGCTCTCGCTGGCCATCGTGGCGCTCACGACGGTGCTGGTCGCCCGCGCCGACGAGCCGGGAGACCAGCCTGTCGTCGTCGTGGTCCGCCGCGAGGTCCGGCTCGGCACGAAGCTCCTGACTGCGCTCATGGGCGTGGTGCTCGCGGTAGGGATGCTGGTGACGGCGAGCGGCCCGCACGCCGGCGACGAGCGCACGACGCGCCTCGGCCTCGACCCGCGCATGATCAGCTGGCTGCACGCCGACCTCGTGGTCCTGTGCGTGGGCCTGCTGATCGGGCTGCTCATCGCGCTGCGCGCCACGGGGGCGCCCGAGCGCACGACCCGTGCGGCGACCCACCTGCTCGTGGCGTTCCTCGCGCAGGGGCTGGTGGGCTACGTGCAGTACTTCACCGGAGAGCCGTGGGTGCTCGTGGCCTGCCACGTCCTGCTGGCCACGGTGATCTGGTGGGCCACGATCCGGCTGCTGCTCAGCACGCGGACGCGCGGCGTCGTCCCCCTCGCGGCGTGAGGTCCGGGTGCCGCGAGTCCTCCTGACCGGGATGTCGGGCAGCGGGAAGTCGACGCTCCTGCGGACCCTCGCGGCGTACGGCGTGACGGTCGTCGACGCCGACGACGACGCCTGGAGCCGCTGGCAGCCCGGCCCCGACGGCGAGCCCGACTGGATGTGGGACGAGTCGTCGATGGCGCGGCTGCTCGACGCGCACGGCACGCTGGTCGTGGCCGGCTGCTCGGCCAACCAGGGCCGGTTCTACGACCGGTTCGAGCACGTCGTGCTTCTCGACGCACCGGTCGACGTCCTCCTCGAGCGGGTGCAGCGGCGGACCGACAACCCCTTCGGCAGCACGCCCGAGCAGCGGACGAAGATCGCCCGTGACGCCGCGGAGGTCGTGCCGCTGCTGCGGCGCGGGGCGGATCTCGAGCTCGACGCCCGGCGCGATGTCGACGATCTCGTCGCGGAGCTGCGCAGGCTGCTCGCGCGGTGAAGCCCTAGAAGGGCAGGAAGGCGTCGATCGCGACGACGAGGAAGAGCAGCGCCAGGTAGCTGATCGAGCCGTGGAACAGGCGCATCGCCCTGACGTCCTTGTCGCCCCGCCGGACCCGGCGCAGAAGAGCGTGCGCCTCCCACAGGAACCAGCCGCCCAGGGCCGCGGCGGCGACGGCGTAGAACGGCGTCATGCCGCCCGCGGGCACGAGCAGGAGGGACGTGAGCACCATCGCCCAGGAGTAGCCGATGATCTCGCGAGCCACCTTCGACAGCGGCGCGACGACGGGAAGCATCGGCACTCCGGTCGCGGCGTAGTCGTCCTTGAAGCGCAGCGAGAGCGGCCAGTAGTGCGGCGGGGTCCAGAAGAAGACCACGCCGAAGAGCACGACAGGTGCCCAGGACAGCGATCCGGTCACTGCGGCCCAGCCGATGAGGATCTGCATGCAGCCTGCGGCGCCGCCCCAGACGATGTTCTGCGGCGTCCGGCGCTTGAGGAGCAGGGTGTAGCCCACGACGTACATCAGGATCGCCGCTGCCGTGAGCGCGGCCGCGAGCCCGTTGGTGGTAGCCGCGAACCAGCCGACCGACGACACCGCGAGCAGCAGGCCGAAGGCCAGCGCGCCGTTCGGGCTCACCTCGCCGGTGACGATGGGCCGGTGGCCGGTGCGCACCATGAGGCTGTCGATGTCACGGTCGATGTACATGTTGAGGGCGTTCGCGCCGCCGGCCGCGAGGAATCCTCCGACGAGGGTTGCCGCCACCAGCATCAGCGACGGGAACCCGCCCGAGGCGAGGATCATCGTCGGGACCGTCGTGACCAGCAGCAGCTCGATGATGCGGGGCTTGGTGAGGGCGACGTACGCCGCGGCCTTGGAGCGCTGCCGCACCTCGGCGTCGCCGCTGCGGACGCCCTCGACGGACGGTCCGTGGCCGTGGGCCGACCGGGGGTCGACGGCGGTCACGGGCAGCTCCGGGGTGCGACGGCGGTGGGCGGGGCGGCCTCGGACGGAGGCGCTCCGCGAGTGTAGCCGCGGCCGCCGCGCGCCGAGAGGACCGGGCTAGGCTCGGCGCCGTGACGATCTTCCCGGACTCCCCCGACCTCTTCCGCGGCGCCACATGGACCGACCTCGACGAGCGCACCGTCGACACGATCCGCGTGCTGGCCGCCGACTCCGTGCAGAAGGTCGGCAACGGCCACCCCGGCACCGCGATGAGCCTGGCGCCCGCGGCGTACCTGCTGTTCCAGCACTTCCTGACCCACGACCCCGCCGACCCGGGGTGGATCGGGCGCGACCGCTTCGTGCTCTCGGCCGGTCACTCCTCCCTCACCCTCTACATCCAGCTGTACCTGTCCGGCTACGGACTGGAGCTGTCCGACCTCGAGTCGTTCCGCACGTGGGGGTCGCTGACCCCGGGCCACCCCGAGCGCGGCCACACCGCCGGGGTCGAGACCACGACGGGCCCGCTGGGCCAGGGGCTCGCGACGGCGGTCGGCATGGCCATGGGCGCCCGCTACGAGCACGGCCTGCTCGATCCCACGGCTCCGCTGGGCGAGAGCATCTTCGACCGCCACGTCTACGTGATCTGCGGCGACGGCGACCTCGAGGAGGGCGTCACGTCCGAGGCGTCGTCGCTCGCGGGCGTCCAGAAGCTGGGCAACCTCATCGCGATCTACGACGACAACCACATCTCGATCGAGGACGACACCGCGATCGCCTTCCACGAGGACGTGGCCCTGCGCTACGAGGCCTACGGCTGGCACGTCCAGACCGTCGAGCACCTGCCCGACGGCCGCGTCGACGTCCTGGCGCTCGCGACCGCGCTGCAGAACGCGGTCGCCGTCACCGACCGGCCCTCGCTCATCCGTATGCACAGCATCATCGGGTGGCCGGCGCCGACGCTGAAGAACACGTTCAAGGCGCACGGCAGCGCCCTGGGGGCCGAGGAGGTCGCGAAGGTCAAGGAGATCCTCGGCTTCGACCCCTCGCAGTCCTTCGTCGTCGAGCCCGAGGTGCTCGCGCACGCCCGCGAGGTCAAGGCTCGGGCCGCCGCGCTGCGCGCCGAGTGGGACGTCGCGTTCGAGAAGTGGCGCGCGGACGATCCCGAGCGCGGCGCCCTGCTCGAGCGCCTGCAGGCGGGCGGTCTCCCCGCCGATCTCGAGCTGCCCGAGTTCCCCGCGGGCAAGGACGTCTCGACCCGCAAGGCCAGCGGCGAGGTCATCCAGGCGATCGCCTCGAGGCTGCCCGAGTTCGTCGGCGGCAGCGCCGACCTCGCCGAGTCGAACAACACCACCATCGAGGGCGCGCCGTCGTTCCTGCCGGACGGCACCGTGGTCAAGCCGGACTCCCCCTTCGGCAAGAGCCAGTCGCCGTACGGCCGGGTGCTGCACTTCGGCGTCCGGGAGCACGCCATGGGCGCGATCCTCTCCGGCCTCGCCGACAGCGACCTGCTGCGACCGTTCGGTGGCACGTTCCTGGTGTTCTCCGACTACATGCGCGGCGCGGTGCGCGTCGCCTCGATCATGGGCGTGGGTGTCACCTACGTCTGGTCCCACGACTCGATCGGGCTCGGCGAGGACGGCCCGACCCACCAGCCTGTGGAGCACCTCTGGGCGCTGCGCGCCATCCCGGGACTGGCGATGGTGCGCCCGGCCGACGCCAACGAGACCTCGGTGGTGTGGCACGAGATCCTGCGCCGCCGCAAGCCGACCGGCCTCGCGCTCACCCGCCAGAACGTGCCCACCTTCGACCGCACCGCCTGCGGGTCGGCTCAGGGAGCCGCCCGCGGCGGCTACGTCCTGTGCGCGCCCTCGGGCGGCGGGACGCCCGACGTCGTCCTGCTGGCCACCGGCTCCGAGGTGCAGCTCGCCGTCGCGGCTCACGAGGTCCTCGAGGGCGAGGGCATCTCGACCCAGGTCGTGTCGCTGCCCTGCCTCGAATGGTTCGAGGAGCAGGACGCCGACTACCGCGAGAGCGTCCTCCCCTCGGCCGTCCGCGCGCGCGTGAGCGTCGAGGCCGGCATCGCCCAGGGCTGGTGGAAGTACCTCGGCGACCACGGCCGCGCCGTGTCGCTCGAGCACTTCGGCGCGTCGGCGGCGGCCCCGGTGCTGTTCGAGCAGTTCGGCATCACGTCCGACGCCGTCGTGGCGGCGGCCAGGGAGTCGCTGGCCGCGGTCCGCGGCTGACGCGCGCAGGCCCGCCGTCCTACGGGCGCGCCGGCCCCGTCGTGGTTAGGGTCGAGACATGTCTGCCGACCGTCTCGCCGACCTGTCCGCCGCCGGAGTCTCCATCTGGCTCGACGACCTCGATCGAGGTCGCCTCGAGTCGGGCGGTCTCGCCGCCCTCGTCGAGGGGTCGCACGTCGTCGGGGTCACGACGAACCCGTCGATCTTCGACAAGGCGATCACCAGCGGCGCCTCCGAGTACGCCGCCCAGGTGGAGGACCTCGCGGTGCGCGGCGTCGACCTCGGCGAAGCGGTCCGCGCGCTCACGACCTACGACGTGCGCTGGGCCTGCGACGTGCTGGCACCGGTCCACGAGAGCTCCGGCGGCGTCGACGGACGCGTGAGCATCGAGGTCGACCCGCGACTCGCGCGCAACACGGCGGCGACGGTGGCGGAGGCGAAGGCGCTGCACTGGGCGGTCGACCGCCCCAACGTGCTCATCAAGATCCCGGCGACGGTAGAGGGCCTGCCCGCGATCACCGCGGTGCTCGCGGAGGGCATCAGCGTCAACGTCACGCTGATCTTCTCCGTCGACCGCTACCGGGCCGTGCTCGACGCGTGGCTCTCGGGTCTCGAGCAGGCCGCCG
>DASSQW010000357.1:0-2245 GCA_035702165.1 Candidatus Nanopelagicales bacterium | reverse complement strand
AGCCACTCGGCGATGTCGGTCGCGAGCGCGAAGCCCTGCGGCGCCGAGGCCTCCATCCGCTCGACGTCGAACTGCAACGTCGCGACGCAGCCCGTCATCGCCGGCAGGACGAGGAGGAGCGTGTCGATCGCGTCGAACGCCGCCTCCTTGTCCTCCTGCAGGTCGCGGTTGTAGGCGAACGGCAGGCCCTTGAGCACCGTGAGGATCGCCGTGAGGTCGCCGATGAGCCGACCGGCCTTGCCGCGTGCGAGCTCGGCGACGTCGGGATTCTTCTTCTGCGGCATGATCGACGAGCCGGTCGACCACGCGTCGTCGAGGCGGGCCCACGCGAACTCGCGCGACGTCCAGAGGCAGATCTCCTCGCCGAGGCGCGAGAGGTGGACGCCCGCCATCGCGGTCGTGAAGAGCAGCTCGGCGACGAAGTCGCGATCGCTCACGGCGTCGATCGAGTTGGCGACGGCGTCGCGGAACCCGAGCTCGCGCGCGACCGCCTGCGGGTCGAGAGGGAGAGAGGAACCCGCGAGAGCACCTGCGCCCATGGGCGAGAGCGCGGTTCGGTCGTCCCAGTCGCGCAGCCGGTCGACGTCGCGGGCGAACGCGTGCACATGCTTGGCGAGCTCGTGCCCGAACGACACGGGCTGCGCGTGCTGCAGGTGCGTGAACCCGGGGGACGCCGTGTCGACATGTGCCTCGGCCTGTGCGAGCAGCGCGCGCTGGAGGTCGATGACAGCACCTGCGACGAGCCGCGCGTGGGCGCGCAGGAAGAGTCGGAGGTCGGTCGCGACCTGGTCGTTGCGCGAGCGTCCGGCGCGCAGCTTGCCGCCGAGCACGCCGAGGCGCTCGGTCAGGCCGCGCTCGAGGGCTGTGTGCACGTCCTCGTCAGCGGCGACCGGCACGAACGCGCCGCTGAGCACGTCGGCCTCGAGTCCGTCCAGCGCGCCGAGCATCTGCTCGACCTCGTCATCGGTCAGCAGTCCGGCGCGGTGCAGCACGCGCGCGTGCGCCCGGCTCTGGGCGAGGTCGTACGGCGCGAGCCGCCAGTCGAAGTGCACCGACAGCGACAGCGCCGCCATCGCGTCGGACGGGCCGCCCTCGAACCGACCGCCCCAGAGGCGCTGGGAACCCTGCTCGTCAGCCACGCTCCCGCGACCGCCTCTCGTGGTACGTCGTCATCGGTTCTTCTCTGCGAGGGCCAGCATCGCAGCGGCGACCTCGGATCCGCCGTCGGGGTCCCGCGCCACGAGCAGCACCGTGTCGTCGCCGGCGACGGTGCCGAGCACCGTCGGGAGGACGGTGTGGTCGATCGCCGACGCGAGGAACTGCGCAGCGCCCGGAGGGGTGCGCAGCACGACGAGGTTGGCCGAGCTCTCGGCCGACACGAGGACCTCTCCGGCCACCCTGGTGAGCCGCGTGAGAGCGGCCTCGTAGGCGACGCCGGCGACAGGGCGCGTGTCCCCGCCCTCCCCCGGGACGGCGTAGACCGAGGAGCCGTCGTCGCGCGCGACCTTCACGGCGCCGAGCTCGTCGAGGTCGCGCGACAGCGTCGCCTGGGCTACCGCGTGCCCGTCGTCGGCGAGCAGCTCCGCGAGCCGCGCCTGGCTGGGCACCTCGTGGTGCTCGAGCAGGTCGACGATGCGCGCGTGGCGTGCGGCCTTCGTGTGCGGCGCGGTCATCGGGCACCGTCGAGGATCGCGGGAAGCGCGGCCGAGAACGCGTCGGCCTGCCCGACGGTGAGGACGAGCGGCGGCGCCAGCCGGATCGTGGTGGGGCGCACGGCGTTCACGAGGTAGCCGTGGCGCCGCGCCGAGGCCTCCACGTCGAGAGCCACCGGCTCGGCGAGCTCGAGCGCGCGCCACAGCCCGATGCCGCGGTGCGATGCGAGGAGCCGGTGCTCGACGGCGTCGAACGCCGCCGCCCAGTGGTCGCCGAGCGAACGCACGTGGTCGAGGAGTCCGTCGCGCTCGATGACGTCGAGGACCGTGAGCGCTGCCGCGCAGGAGACCGGGTTGCCGCCGAACGTCGAGCCGTGGTCACCGGGGACGAGGACGTCGGCGGCGTCGCCGGTGACGAGGACCGCGCCGAGCGGCAGGCCGCCCGCGAGCCCTTTCGCCAGCGTGACGACGTCGGGCACGACGCCCTGCGCGGTGGACATCAGCCACTCGCCTGCGCGTCCGATGCCCGACTGCACCTCGTCGACGACGAGCAGAGCGCCGGCGGCGTCGCCGGTGACGAGGACCGCGCCGAG
>DASSQW010000356.1:0-5088 GCA_035702165.1 Candidatus Nanopelagicales bacterium | reverse complement strand
GTACGACGAGGCCCCGCGGACCTGTGCTCCGCGGGGCCTCGTGCCGTGCCGGGGCTACTGCTGGTCGGCGTCCTTCTCGACCACGCCGATCGCCTCGACCTCGCCGTTCTCGTCGAGGGCCGCCACCGCATCGATGGTGCCGTCGCCGTCGACGTCGACGAGCAGGACGTCGGGCGTGCCGTCGCCGTCCTCGTCGACGGCGATGACGGTCGCGCCGTCCTCCGTGGTGGTGATGACGGCGTCGATGGTCCCGTCACCGTCGACGTCCACGAGGAGGACGTCGGCCTCGCCGTCGCCGTCCTCGTCGACGGCCACGATGGTCCCGCCGTCGACCGCCTGCCCGATGACCGCGTCGACGGTGCCGTCGCCGTCGACGTCGACGTAGGTCACGGTCGACCCGTCGGACTCGACCGCGATGACCGCGTCGACCGCGCCGTCGCCGTCGACGTCGACCAGCGCGACGCCCTCGACCGTGGGCTCGCTGCCCTGCTCGTTCTCGCTCATGTCCAGCCCTCTCGTCCCGGTGCCCGCGACCGCGGGCCAGGCGCCGACCGTAGAGGAGGCGACGGCGTCACCACGCACCGGGTTGCCCGCTCCGCCCTCGGCGAGGCGCGGCGCGGCCAGCCGTCACGAGGGCCACCATGGGTGCGACAGCACCTGGCGGTCCCCGTCCCTGTCGCCCTAGGAGTGCACCATGCGCCGGTCCCGTGCCCTCGCCCTCGTCGTCGTGGTCGCCGCAGTCCTCGGAACCACGGCCTGCAGCTCCTCGAGCGGTTCTGCGAACGACCGGAACCTGGTCATGGAGAAGCAGATCCAGGGGCTGCAGGAGCGGGTGGCCTCGCTGGAGTCGCGCGTCGCGTGGCTGGAGGTGGTGGGCCGCAAGGCCATCGAGGCGGCACCGACGCAGTACCAGGAGGCGCTGCAGGTGCAGATGGACGCGCTCGAGCAGCAGTGGAACCAGGCGCGGGCCACCGCCGACGCAGCCGGCGACAAGGTCGCCACCGAGAAGGCTGCCGCGGAGAAGGCGGTCGCCGACGCGAAGGCCGCCGTCGACGCGGCGAAGGCCGCGGAATCGGCCGAGGACGCCGCCCGGGCCGACGCCATCGAGAAGGCGGCCGCCGCGATCGCCGAGGCGCAGGCGACGCTCGAGGCCTTGAAGCAGGCGATCATCGACGCTGTCGGCTCCCCGAGCGCCGTCCCCGCCTCCTCCTGACCCCCCGCTCTGGAGGTCTGAGAGTCATCTAGAGAGCACTCTCAGACCTCCAAAGCGGCTGAATCTGGGCGCTCGTGAGCGCATGCTTCGTCTACCGCCTCGGACGAAGGAGTCCTCGTGAGCGATGAGCAGCCCAGCGGTACGCCGTCGATCGTCGTGAGCGAGGACGGCCCGTATCTCGTCACCGGCCCGGTCACCCTGGAGTACCAGGTGATCTGCACCGACGACACCCGCGCGAGCTGGACCTGGAAGCGCGGCACCACGATCCCCGCCGGGAGGAAGTTCTCGCTGTGCCGGTGCGGGAGGTCGTCGACCAAGCCGTTCTGCGACGACAGCCACCTCGAGAACGGGTTCGACGGCACCGAGACCGCCAGCCGGGCGACGCACGCGGACCAGGCGAAGCTGATCGAGGGCCCCGAGCTGTCCATGCGCGACGTCTACGGGCTCTGCGCGCACGGCCGGTTCTGCGACGGCCACGGCGACGCGTGGAGCGCGACGGAGAACTCCGACGACGACGAGAAGCGCGCAATCGCGCTCCACGAGGTGTCGCACTGCCCGGCCGGGCGGCTCGTGCTGCTCGACAAGGGCGGCGCCGAGATCGAGCCGGACCTGGCCCCGTGCATCGCCGTCATCGAGGATCCCGCCGCCCACATCAGCGGCGGGCTGTGGCTCCGCGGCGGCATCGCGGTGACGAGCGAGGACGGTACGCCGTACCCCGTACGCAACCGGATGGCGCTGTGCCGGTGCGGCGAGTCGAAGAACAAGCCGTTCTGCGACGGATCCCATGCGGTGGTGAAGTTCCGCGACGACGCCCTCGTCGACTACGACGCCTCTCCCGACGGCGCCGACACCATCGCTGTCCCGACCGACTGATCGCGTGGCTGCAGGTCGAGCGCTCGACGCAGCCCGACGCGGATCCCGCCGAACGGCGCATTGAGGGCCGTGAGCGTCTCGGGCCGGAGCAGCCTCGGCACGGCCAGAAGCGCGGCCCAGGTGTACGCCAGGGCCAGCGGCGCGCAGACGACGACGGCCACCGGCACGAGCCACGGGCGATCGGTGCGCGCGGCGAACACCACGAGGGCGGACGCTGCGACCGTGCGTAGCAGCACGCCCGACCCGCCCAGGCCGACCATGAAGGTGGCATAGGCACGCCAGAGCCCGGGACTCGCGAGGAACGACACGACGAGCACCGCGACGCCGGTCCCGAGCGCCACGCCGACGGCGCGCCAATCCCGGCGGACGACGTACCAGAGGAGCCCCACGCCGGCCGTCACCTTGGTGAACGCCAGCGGCACCCAGGCGATGGAGCGGCGCATGCCGACCACGACCAGCAGGGCCGTGAGCCAGGTGACGTTGCCGAGCGTCGTGTCCTCGATCGCGAGGGCGAGCAGGGGGACCGCCCATATCCAGCGGAGCGGACGCACCAGCCACACGTACGCGGTGATCGCGGCCGAGGTCCACACGGCCACGAACAACGGCCACGGGATCCAGGTGATGGCCGCGAGCACCTGCGCTACCGGGGGTGAGTAGAGGAACGCGTCCGGCTCACCAGGGAGGCGGCCGTAGACCGATGGATCGAGCGTCGCGAGCCAGTACGCGTGGGCGTCGTGGCCGAGCGGCCGGGTGCGGGCGGCATCGACAGCCATCGAGGCGACCCAGACAGCCGCGAGCCACGCGCCGGCGAGGGCGCGCTCGCGCGTCGGTCGGAAGAGCGCCCAGCGCTCCTCCGCTCCCCCCGGAGCTCCCACGCACCGATCATCGCGAGCCGGGAGCCCGCGGGGAAGGCGCTTCGCGCAGATCGGCGCAGCTGCGAGGGGGGAGGGACCGGCCAGGTCGAGGGTTGAGACCGCGACCACGGGCCAAGACCCGGGTGTGAGCGATCTCCTCCACCAGCATGCGATCGACGACCAGGACCACGCTCGTGCGGCCCGGTGGTTCCTGTCCGCGTCCGAGCGCGGCAACCCCGACACCGCCATCGACGGCCGGCGCCCCGACGGCACCGCGTGGACGACCGGGAACGACATCACCGTGCACGTCCACGGGGCCGACTACTTCGCCGCCCTCGCCCGTGAGCTCGCGCTCGTCGGGGCAGGCGACCTGGTGCTGTTCACCGACTGGCGCGGCGACCCCGACGAGCTGCTCACGCCCGACGGGCCGTCGGTGTCCGAGGCGCTCACGGCCGCGGCGCGCCGCGGTGCCGACGTACGCGGACTGGTGTGGCGCTCGCACCTCGACCGGTTCGCCTTCTCGGCGGCGGAGAACCGGCACATCGGCGAGGCGATCGAGGACGCCGGCGGGCAGTGCCTGCTCGACCAGCGCGTGCGGTTCCTCGGCTCGCACCACCAGAAGCTCGTCGTGGTGCGCTACGCCGCGAGCCCGCAGGACGACGTCGCGTTCGTCGGCGGCATCGACCTGTGCCACAGCCGTCGCGACGACGCGTCGCACGACGGCGACCCGCAGGCGGTGCGGATGGCGCCGGTCTACGGCCGACGGCCGCCCTGGCACGACGTGCAGCTCGAGGTGCGTGGCCCCGCCGTCGCCGACCTCGAGCACACGTTCCGGGAGCGGTGGGACGACCCGTGGCCGCTCTCGCTCAACCCGGTGCACCTCGCCGGCGAGGTGCTGCACCGCGAGCAGCTCCGCGGGCGTCCGCTGCCGGCGCCGTCGGCGCAGCCCGAGCGGCGCGGCGACCTCGCTGTGCAGGTGCTGCGCACGTATCCGCGACGGAGGCCGGCGTACCCGTTCGCGCGGCGCGGTGAGCGCAGCATCGCGCGGGCCTACCTCAAGGCGCTGTCGCTGGCACGGAGGCTGGTCTACCTCGAGGACCAGTACCTCTGGTCGCCCGAGGTCGCTCATGTGCTCTCCGACGCGCTCGCCCGAGAACCGTTGCTGCGCATGGTGATCGTGGTGCCGGCGTACCCGGACCAGGACGGCAGGATCAGCGGTCCGCCGAACGTCGCGGGCCGCGATCCGGTCCTGCGCCTGCTGAGCGAGGCCGGCGGCGACCGCGTCGCCGTGCTCTCGCCGGAGAACCGCGACGGTACGCCGGTCTACGTGCACGCGAAGGTCAGCGTGATCGACGACGAGTGGGCGTGCGTCGGGTCGGACAACGTGAATCGTCGCTCGTGGACCCACGACAGCGAGCTCAGCGCCGCGTTCGTCGACGATCCCGACGGCGGTGCCGTGCAGCGGCTGCGGCTGCGTCTGGCGCGCGAGCACCTCGAGGGTGGCGACGGCGACGTCCTGCGCGACCCGGTGTCGTGGTTCGACGCGCTGACCTCGTCGGCGGAGGCTCTCGATGCCTGGCACCGCAGCGGCGCCCACGGATCGCGGCCGCCCGGCCGGCTGCGTCCCTATCGGCACGACCCGCTCCCGACCTCGACCCGTCGCTGGGCCCGCTGGCTGTACGACGTCGCCTACGACCCCGACGCACGAAGCCGCCGTGAGCGGCGGGACGGCGCCTTCTGACACCCGGCCAGCTGGCGCGGGCTTCGCGACCGCTCTCATCCGGGCTGGCCACGACGACGCCAGATGCACTGAGCCACAAGCAATCTCAGCACCAGACGGAGGCGGGCCTACTCTGACGGCATGCGCGTGTTCCTGGCCGGGGCCACTGGCGTGATCGGGGTGCGACTGGTGCCGCTGCTCGTCGCGGCCGGTCATCACGTGGTGGGCATGACCCGGACGCCCGCGAAGCTGGACCAGCTGCGGGATATCGGGGCCGAGCCGGTCGTGTGCGACGTCTTCGACCTGCCCCGGCTGGTCGAGGTCGTCGGCGAGAGCGCGCCGGACGTCGTGCTCCACGAGCTGACCGACCTGCCGGACGATCCGGCCGACCTCGGCACGAGTACGGCGGCGAACGCGCGCATCCGTCG
>DASSQW010000355.1:0-5194 GCA_035702165.1 Candidatus Nanopelagicales bacterium | reverse complement strand
TCCAGGCCCCTGTGCGGATGGCGTCCGGGGCGGCCGCGGGGTGAGGCGCCCCTCACCTCTGCGGACCCCGCCCACGCCGGGCACGACGGTCCGGCGTGGCTCCGATGGCGCCATGAGCAGCGAGGTCGCCGAGCGTCCCCTCACCGTCCTGGTCTACAGCGACGACGTCACCGTCAGGACCGCCGTGCGCACCGCGCTGGGCCGGCGCCCGGCCGCCGACCTCCCGCTCGTCCAGTACGAGGAGTTCGCGACCGAGGCGGCCCTGATCCGTCGGATCGCAGCGGGCGGCGTCGACCTCGCCGTGCTCGACGGCGAGGCCGCCCCCGCCGGCGGGATGGGCATCTCGATGCGCATGCGCCGCGAGATCCACAACGCGCCGCCGGTCCTGCTGCTCACGGGTCGCCCGCAGGACGCCTGGCTGGCCACCTGGTCGCAGGCCGAGGGCGTGGTCCCGCACCCGATCGACCCGCTCGTGCTCGCGCGCACCGCCGCGTCGCTGCTGCGGCCGCGGGTCGCCGTCACCTCCGCCTGACCGGCGCGGCGGCTCTCCTTCTTCTCTCTGCTCCTGTGCGGGCGGCAACCTCGGGGCCGAGCGCGGGCACGCCTGACTAGGGTTCCCGCGTGAGCACTCCCGCGACGTCCGCCGCCGAAGACCCGTCGTCCCGCGACTGGCCCGACCTCATCGCCGCGCTGCTGCGCCGCGAGGACCTCGGCGCCGACGACACCTCGTGGGCGATGGGCCGGGTGATGGAGGGCGACGCCACCCCTGCCCAGCTCGCCGGCTTCCTGGTCGCGCTGCGCGCCAAGGGCGAGACGCACGACGAGGTGGCGGGCCTGGTGTCGGCGATGCTCGACCGCGCGGCCACCGTCGAGGTCGACCCGGCGCTCGGCCCCACGGTCGACACCTGCGGCACGGGCGGCGACCGCTCCCACACCGTCAACATCTCGACGATGGCCGCCGTCGTCGTCGCGGCTGCCGGAGCCCCGGTGGTGAAGCACGGCGGGCGGGCGGCGAGCTCGGCCGCGGGCTCGGCGGACGTGCTCGAGGCGCTCGGCGTCGCTGTCGACCTGGCACCGGCCGTCGCGGGGGAGTGCCTGAGCGAGGCCGGCATCGTCTTCTGCTTCGCGCCGGTCTTCCACCCGGGCATGCGTCACGCGGCCGTGGCCCGGCGCGAGCTCGGCGTGGGCACGGTGTTCAACGTGCTCGGCCCGCTGGCCAACCCCGCTCGCCCGGCGGCGCAAGTGGTCGGCTGCGCCGACCTGCGGCTCGCGCCCGTGATGGCCGCGACGCTCCAGGGCCGCGGGACGCGGGCGCTGGTGGTGCGCGGCACCGACGGCCTCGACGAGCTCTCGACCCTCGCTCCGACGACGGTGTGGGACGCGACGAGCGGCTCCGTGCAGGAGTCGGTCATGGACGCGCTCGATCTCGGGATCGCGCGTCCGGCCGAGGGCGCGCTCCGCGGTCAGGACGCGGCGTACAACGCCGGCGTCGCGCGCGCGGTCCTCTCGGGCGAGCGCTCGGCCGTGCTCGACCCGGTGCGCGACGCCGTGCTGCTCGGCGCGGCCGCGGCGCTCGTGGCGCACGATGCGGCGCTCGGCGCGGAGCCGACCGGCTCGGTGGGGGACCGGCTCGCGGCGGCGCTGCCGCGGGCCGCGGCCGCGATCGACGACGGTGCGGCCGGCGCGCTGCTCGACCGATGGGTCGAGGTCTCGCAGCGCCTCGCCGCCCGCTGACCCCGTGGTTCCCCGAACATGATCATGTCTGGGGAACCAGGAGCTCAGTCCAGGCCGATGGCGAAGGCGCTCTCGAGGTCGTGCTTGCTGTAGGTCCGGAACGCGATGTGCGTCTCCGTCGCGAGGATGCCGGGCACCAGCGCTATGCCGTCGGTGACCACGGCGCTGACGTCGTCGAGCTGGCGGACCCGGACGAGCGCGACGAGGTCGAGGTCGCCGGTGACCGAGTAGACCTCGCTCACGCCGTCGATCGCGGCGATGGTCTCGGCGACTCCGTTCACGGTGTCGACGTCGGTCCGGATGAAGACGAGAGCGGTGACCATGGCCGCCACCCTAGGGCGCGTCGGGCCCGGATGGGCTCGGTCGTCGCGAGGTGCCGGAGCGCGCGGCGTCAGCCCGCGGGGCGGAGGAACCGCTCGGGAGCAGGCGCGGCCACGACGCCGCTGCGCGACGCCGACTGGAGCCGGGAGAGCAGACCCGCCGCGCCGTGCGCGGGCAGCGACCAGGCGACAGGGGTCGGTCCGGGGACCAGGCGCACGCCGTCGGACTCGAGCCAGCGCAGCACGCGCACCGTCTCCTCGACGAGCGCCGCGGGTGCTGGGCCCTCGGGCGCCGCGACGACCTCGCCGGTGGCGAGCAGCGCATCGACGGCGGGACGCGGGTCGATGCCGCGCGCGACGACGGTGGCTGCAGCGAGCCGGCCGTGGCGCACCAGGTGGATCTCCCAGCCGCGGTCGGCGGTGGGCCGGGCGGCGACCAGCTCGGGGAGCGCGGCGAGCGAGGAGATCTCCTGCGCGCGTGCGGCGCCGCGGGCGAACGCCTCGAGCCGGTCGCGCCACAGCGCCGCCTCCTCGTAGCGCAGGTCGGCGGCGAGCGCGCCGAGCCGCGCAAGCAGAGCAGCCTCGACGAGGCGGGCGTCGTCGAGCAGCGCGCGGCGCGCGGCCTCCGCGAGCGGTGCGTAGCCCTCGCGGTCGACCTCGCCGATGCACGGCGCGCTGCACCGGCCCATCTCCGCGAGGACGCACGCCGACCCCAGGCCGCGGGGGCCGATGCGCGGGGTGCACGTGCGCAGCGCGACCGCTGCCTGCAGCGCCTCGACCGCCTCGAGTGCCGTGCGCCTGCTGCCGAACGGGCCGAGGTAGGCGGCCCCGGCGTCGAGGTCGTCGCGCACCTGGCGCACCACGGACAGCCGTGGGAACGCCTCGGCGGTGAGCTTGACCCACACCGCCTTCTCGGGATGTCGGCTGCGCCGGTTGTAGCGCGGTGCGAGCTCGGCGATGAGGCGCAGCTCGCGCACCTCGGCCTCGAGCGGGGTGGCGCAGGGCACGGCGTCGACCCGCTCGGCGAGGCCGACCATCTCGGCCATGCGTGTGCGCGTCTCGGACGCGGTGAAGTAGGTGCGGACGCGCGACCGGATGCGCTGCGACTTGCCGACGTAGAGCGCGCGGCCCTGCGCGTCGCGGAAGAGGTAGACACCGGGCGTGTCGGGCAGCGGCTCGGCGAGGTGGCGCTTGCGGCGCTGCGCCGGCGCGACGCGCGAGGTGTAGGTGGCGAGCTCCTCCAGCGAGTGCACACCGAGCGACCCGACGCGGCCGATGAGCCCGTGCAGGACGTCGACCGTGGCGCGGGCGTCGGCGAGGGCACGGTGGTTGGGGGTGGTGCCCGCTCCGAAGTGCGCCGCGAGGGTCGAGAGCTTGCAGTTGCGGACCTCGTCGCGCAGCAGCACCGCACGGGCCAGGCGGGCGGTGTCGACGACGGTCGTCTCGGGCCAGGCCCGGCCGATGCGCGCGCACGCGCCCTTGAGGAAGCCGACGTCGTACGGCGCGTTGTGGGCGACGATGACGCAACCGGCCATGAAGTCGAGGAACGCCGGCACCACGGCCGACAGCGGGGGCGCCCCGACGAGCATCGAGTCGGTGATGCCGGTGAGGACGGCGATGAACGGCGGGACGGGGACGCCCGGCTGCACGAGGGTCTGGAACTCGCCGATCACGTCGCCACCGCGCACCTTCACCGCACCGATCTCGGTGATCCCGGCGTCGCCCGGTGAGCCGCCCGTCGTCTCGAGGTCGACGACCACGAACGTGACCTCGGCCAGCGGGGTGCCGAGGTCGTCGAACGTCGGCTGCGCCGGCGCGAGGCGCGCGAGGCGCTCGGGCTCGATGCGCGAAGCGGGACCGGGGGCGGCGCGGCGCGCGAGCGAGCGCCCGTGGCGGACCGCGGGCCGCGACGAGGGCTCTGCCGTGCTCATGCGATCGACGGTAGGCGGGGGGTACGACGGCCCGGCGCAGGCGCGCCGCCTACATTCGTCACCGGGTCGGCGCGAGCAGCCGGCGCTGCGGCCCGGAGGAGAGGACGACCATGACCGCCATCCCCGAGATGCCCGACGAGAGCACGCGCTGGCGGTGCGGGCGCTGCGGCAACCTCACCCGCTTCGACGTCGTCCGGACCAGCCGCGTGCGCGAGTTCTGGCACCTCGACCTCGCCGGCGCCCCGCTCGTCGAGGAGACCGAGACGATGAGCGAGACCGTCGAGTCGGTCGCGTGCCGGTGGTGCGGCGACGGCTCGGTGGTCGAGCTCGTGCCGCGGCCCGAGGCCGACGACGCGCGCCAGGACGGCTGAGCCGTCGTGCTGCCGCTCGACGGCGTCACGGTCCTGGACCTGACGCGTCTGCTGCCGGGCGCGTACGCGACCTCGCTGCTCGTCGGGCTCGGCGCCGACGTCGTGAAGGTGGAGGACCCGCGCGGGGGCGACGGTCTGCGTCTCACCCCGCCCTACACCTCGTCGGGGGAGTCGGGCGTCCTCGTGGCGCTCTGCCGCGGGAAGCGGTCGATCACCCTCGACCTCAAGAACGACACAGGCCGAGCGGTCCTCCTCGAGCTCGTCGCGCAGGCGGACGCGCTCGTCGACTCGTTCCGCCCGGGCGTGCTCGACCGCCTCGGTCTCGGCGCCGACGTGCTCGAGGAGGCGAACCCGGCGCTCGTCCACGTCTCCATGACGGCGTACGGCGACGGCGCTCGCCGCGCCCTGCCCGGCCACGACCTCAACGCGGAGGGCTACGCCGGCATCCTCGGTCTCGCGCGCGGGACCGACGGCGCGGTCGGGATGCCGGCGCAGCCGGTCGCCGACATGGCCACAGGTCTGCAGGCCGCGCTCGCCGTCGTGAGCGGCCTGCGCCTCGCCGAGCGCGGTGTCCCGATGCGCGCCGACGTGACGATGCTGGACTCCGCGCTCTCGCTCACCGGCCTCGCGCAGGGCACCGCGGTCGCGACGGGTTCGACCCCGCCGACGCCGGACGTGCTGACCGGCGGTCTCGCCTGCTACGGCGTCTACGGCTGCGCCGACGGTCGCGAGATCGCGATCGGCGCCCTCGAGCCGCCGTTCTTCGCGCGGGCGCTGCAGCTCGCCGATCGCCCCGACCTCGCCGCGCGGCAGTACGACGTCACCGGGCAGGACGCGC
>DASSQW010000354.1:0-3367 GCA_035702165.1 Candidatus Nanopelagicales bacterium | reverse complement strand
TCGATGCGGGTCTGCTGCGTGGTGCCGATCTTCTGCGACATGCTGCCGCTGATGTCGATCGTGAGCATCGTCTTGCGATCCGGTGTGTTCGCGGCGTTCGCCTTGGTCGCGACGACATCCGTCGGTGTTCCGTCGATCGTGGCCTTCACCGACGCGAGGTCGATCGACTCGCCCGAACCGAGCCCGACGGCGGAGAACGCCACCTTCATGTGACCCGCACCGGCCTGATCCACCTTGTCGATGCGGCCGCTGGCGGCGGCGAACGCCGGGGCGGTCGCCGACAGCCCGACCGCGAGCGCCGCAGCGCCGAGGCCGAGCCGGGCGAGCATCCGCCGGTGGTCCACCTCAGCCCCCGAACTTCTCGAACGCGAAGATCACCGGGTCCACGTGGATGCCGTGCGCGGCGAGCTTGTCGAGGAACTTCGGGCGCAGTCCGGTGGAGCGCAGCGTGCCGAGCGGGGCGCCCTCCTCGTCGTAGCCGGCGGCGTAGTCGAACAGGAAGATGTCCTGCAGCGTGATGACGTCGCCCTCCATGCCCACCACCTCCGTGACGTGGGTGATGCGCCGCGAGCCGTCGCGGAAGCGCGACTGGTGCACGATGAGGTCGAACGCCGACGACGTCTGCTCGCGGATCGCCTTGAGCGGCAGCTCGGCGCCCGCCATGAGCACCATGGTCTCGATGCGGGCCAGGCTGTCGCGCGGGCCGTTGGAGTGCGCCGTGGTGATCGAGCCGTCGTGGCCGGTGTTCATGGCCTGGAGCATGTCCAGGGCAGCGGCGTCGCGGACCTCGCCGACGACGATGCGGTCGGGGCGCATGCGCAGCGAGTTGCGGACCAGGTCGCGGATCTTGACCTCGCCCTTGCCCTCGATGTTCGGCGGGCGCGACTCGAGACGCACCACGTGCTCCTGGTGGAGCTGGAGCTCGGCGGCGTCCTCGATGGTGATGATGCGCTCGTCCTCGGGGATGAACGACGACAGCACGTTCAGGGTCGTCGTCTTGCCGGCGCCCGTGCCGCCCGAGACCAGGATGTTGAGGCGGCCGATCACGCACTGGGAGAGGAACTCGGCGACCGTCGTGGTCATCGTGCCGAACGTGATGAGGTCCTCGGTCTCGTACGGGTCGGTGGCGAACTTGCGGATCGTGAGCGTCGGGCCGTCGACCGAGAGCGGCGGGATCACGGCGTTGACACGGCTGCCGTCGGGCAGGCGGGCATCGACCATGGGGGAGGACTCGTCGACGCGGCGCCCCACGCGGCCGACGATCTTGTCGATGGTGCGCCGCAGGTGGGCGTCGTCGGTGAACCGGCCGTCGGCCGGGAAGATCTGGCCGCCGCGCTCGATGTAGATCGTGGTGGCGCCGTTGACCATGACCTCGGTGACCTCGGGGTCGCGGAGGAACGGCTCGAGCGGCCCGTAGCCGAGGATGTCGTCCGCGATCTCCTGGGTGAGGCGGGCGCGGTCGGTGACGGTGAGCGGCGTCTCCTCGTGCGAGAGGACGTCCTGCAGCGTGATGCGGACCTTGGACTCGAGGTCCTCCTCCGTCAGCCGCGAGTCGTAGAGCTGCGGGCCGAGGTTCTCGAGCAGGGCCTGGTGCACCGTGCGCTTGAGCTCGGCGTACGGGTCCGTGGTGGTCGCGCGGTGCTTGCGCGGGCCGGGGTCGGCCTGCTGCTCGGGTGCGGTGCCCGAGCGGCCGCGACGGGCCTGGGCGAGGCGGTCGGAGAGGCTCATGCGTTCCTCCTCCATCGGCGGGTGGCACGCCGGTCGGTGCGCATCTGCGCCGGGATCGCGTCGTCGGACGACTGCGCGGTGACGAAGGTGTCGATGAAGCCGCGGATCGCGACGCTGACGGGGGACTTGGGGTCGTCGGAGACGATCGCGACGCCGCGGTTGGTCGAGGCCGGCACGTCGCGGCTCGACGGGATCTGGGCCACGATCGGCGCGCGCAGCGTCTTCTCCACCTCGGAGAGCGACAGGCCGACCTTGGAGTCCGACCGGTTGAGCACGATCTTGAGCCGGTCGCGCGGGAAGCCGATCAGGTCGAGGGTCTCCAGCGTGAACTTGAGGTTCTTCAGCGCGGGGATGTCGAGCGTCGCCAGCAGCGCGACCACGTTGCTGTGGTCGAACGCCGACAGCACGTGGTCGTCGAGCGCCGGCGGGGTGTCGACGATGACGTAGTCGAAGTCGTCGCGCAGGATGTCGAGGATCCGGACGATGAGCGGCGTGGTGATGGTGTCGGCCAGGCTCGGTTCCATCGGCGCGACCAGCGCCTGCAGGCCCGAGCGGTGGTTGGTCATCAGCGAGGCGAGCGCCGGGCCGTCGAGATCCTCGCCGATCGCCACGGCGTCGGCGATCGTGTGCGTCGGGAACAGCTGCAGCGCGATCGCGACGTCGCCGAACGCGAGGTCGAGGTCGACGAGCGCCACCGAACCCTTGCCCGACTCCGCCAGCGACGTCGCGATGTTGGTGGCGAGCGTCGTCTTCCCGCAGCCGCCCTTGGCGGAGAAGACCGTGACGACCTGGCCCCTCCGCTGGACGCTCTCGCTCTCTGCGCCGGGGTCGATCTGCTCGCGCAGCCGCGCCGCGATCTCGCGCTGACGGCGGACAGCGGTCGACAGGCCCGCGAGGTCGCGCTCCTGAACGACCTCGCGGACACCGGAGCGCAGCGCGTCGGACAGCACCGCCGTGTCGATCCGTCGGCGGACCATGACCACCCCAAGGCTGGGGCGCTTGAGGCGCATCTCCTCGGCGAGGGCGAACACGTCCTGCTGGTCGACGCTCGGCCCGAGCACCACGCAGTCCTCGGACATCTGCACGTCGAGGTGGGCCCGGAGGGCGTCGAGCGTGGGCAGGATGCCCGAGTCCGGGCCGAGGGCAGCCTTGATCGACTCGGCGCCGATGGGGTCGAACTCGACGATCGCGGTCATGTCAGGGCTGTCCTTGGCTCGGGAGGCGGTCTGGCTCGGACACGCTCGGCTACCGACCGGGCGTGAACAGGTTCGTCGCGTTGGCGCCGGTACCGCCGATGACCAGCTTCGTGGTGGGGTCCATCAGCGCGAAGTACAGGCCCTTGTAGCCGCCGCCCGGAGCACCGGTGGCGTAGATGATCTTCTGAGCCTCGTCCTGCGTGACTGCCAGAGTGAGGATGGCGGCGGTGATCTGCTGGTTGCTTGCGGTCGACTGGCCAGTCGAGGAGTTGACCAGGGTGGTCGGACCGACGGCGAGCACCGTGATGTTCTGCAGCAGAAGCTTGACCGAGGGCAGAGCCGCCTGGCTTCCTGTGGTCGTCGTCCCGGTGCCGCTCACGAAGATGGCGACGGTCGACCCCGGGGCCACGAATCCGGCCACGCGCTCCGGGTCCCCGAGCGAG
>DASSQW010000353.1:0-2710 GCA_035702165.1 Candidatus Nanopelagicales bacterium | reverse complement strand
CCCACCGTGCTCGCCAGGTCGTGGCCGCCACGGAGCCTGGGCCCTGCACCGACGCGAGCACGAGCGCGGCCCGGCGTCGCACCCTCGGGTCGGGGTCTGCCGATGCGAGACGGCGCAGCGCCCGCACCTCGCGCTCCTCCGTCACGGCAGCAGCCTAGACACTTCTGACTCGACGACTCGGAGACCGTCGACTTCGGGTCTCATCCTCGCGCCGTGACCGCCCGCGCGGGCAGCCTGACCTCCTCGCCCGAGGCCGCAGCCGCACCGCAGGAGCAGCGATGTCGACCGATCCGCTCTTCACGCCGTTCACGATGAAGAACCTGACGCTGCGCAACCGCATCGTGAGCACCTCGCACGAGCCGGCGTACAGCGAGGACGGCATGCCGACCGACCGCTACCGCGCCTACCACGTCGAGAAGGCGCGCGGCGGCGTCGGCCTCACCATGATCGGCGGCAGCGCGATCGTGAGCCGGGGGAGCGCCCCGGCCTTCGGCAACCTGCTGCTGTGGAAGGACGAGATCGTCGCGTGGCTTCGGCGGCTCTCCGACGACGTCCACGCGCTCGACACCGCGGTGATGATCCAGCTCACGCACATGGGCCACCGCTCGAGCAGCCTCACCCACGAAGGGCTCCCCGCGATCTCGGCCAGCAACGTGCGCGAGCCGTCGCACCGCACGTTCACCAAGGCGGCGGAGCGCTGGGAGCTCGACGACATCACGCAGGACTTCGTCGACGCCGCGCAGCGCTGCGTCGCGGCGGGCCTCGACGGCATCGAGCTGATGATGTACGGCCACTTCCTCGACTCGTTCATCACGCCCTACTGGAACCACCGCGACGACGAGTTCGGCGGGAGCTACGAGAACCGGATGCGGTTCCCGCTGCAGGTCCTCACCGCGATCAAGGCTGCGGTGCCCGACGACTTCCTCGTCGGCGCGCGGCTCTCGTTCGACGAGCGGCGGGAGGGCGGGCAGGACCAGGCCGAGGCGTTCGCCACCGCGAAGGACCTCGTCACGCACGGGTTGGACTTCGTCAGCGCCACGCAGGGCTCGATCGAGACCGACTCCGCGATCGCCTACAACATCCCGCCGATGGGTACGCCGTCGGCGCCCTACCTCGACCTCGCCGGCCGGGTGAAGGCTGCGCTCGACGTCCCCGTGATGCACGCGGCCCGCATCGCCGACGTCGCCACCGCGCGCTACGCGATCGAGGCCGGGCTGCTGGACCTCGTCGGGATGACCCGGGCGCTCATGGCCGACCCGGCGCTGCCGCGCAAGGTGGCAGCGGGGCAGGAGGACCGCATCCGGCCGTGCGTCGGCGCCTCGATGTGCATCGACGGCATCTACGACATCGGTGCGGCGTACTGCATCCACAACCCGTCGACCGGTCGCGAGCGGGAGCTGCCGCACGAGATCGCGAAGTCCGACGTCGTGAAGCGGGTCGCCGTCGTGGGCGGCGGTCCGGGCGGGCTCGAGACCGCGCGCGTGCTCGGCGAGCGCGGTCACGACGTCACGGTGTTCGAGGCGGGCTCGCACCTCGGCGGGCAGCTCGCGATCGCCGCGCTCTCGCCCCGCCGCCGCGACCTGCAGGGCATCATCGATTGGCGGGCGCAGGAGCTCGCACGCCTCGGCGTCGACGTGCGGCTCGACACGTTCGTCGAGGCGGGCGACCTCGACGGGTACGAGGTCGTCGTGGTCGCCACCGGCGGCCTGCCGCTGCAGCCCGACGTCGACGGCGGCTCCCTCGCGATCGACGGATGGGACGTCATGACCGGGGCTGCGCGCCTCACCGGGCGGGTCATCGTCTACGACGACCAGGGCGACAACGCACCGCTCGACGTCGCAGAAGCCGTGCTGCGCAACGGGTCCGTGTCGTCGGTCGAGGTCGTGACCCCGGAACGGATGGTCGCCCCGCTGGTCGGCGGCATCGTGTCGACCGGCTACCTGACGGCGCTCGCGGAGGGCGGTGCCACCGTCACGGTGCTGCGTCGGCTGCGCTCGATCCGGCGCGGCTCCTCCGGATGCCTCGAGGTCGAGCTCGGGGTCGACGGGTCGGAGTACGTCGAGGTGCGCGAGGTCGACGCGGTCGTCGCCGTGGTCGGGACCTCGCCGGTCGCCGACCTCTACGAGGCGCTGCTGCCGGGTTCGACGAACGCGGGGCGGGTGGACCTCGATGCGCTCCTCGAGCTGCGGCCGCAGACCTCGGTGTCGAACCCCGACGGGAGCTATCAGCTCTTCCGGGTGGGCGACGCGGTGTCCAGCCGCAGCGTGCACGCCGCGATGCTCGACGCCGCGAGGCTTGCCCGCGCGATCTAGCGGATCAGTGGCAGGGCTGCTGCGCGAGCTGCCAGAGGCCGGTGCGGTCGCCGAGCCGGAACAGGTCCTGCGAGGAGATGAAGGGGTTCATCACCTGGCTGGTGTCCGAGACGTGGGTGAGGCCCAGAGCGTGGCCGAACTCGTGGAAGAGCAGGTTGTAGCGGTCGGTCTCGGACGCGGTGGCGAGCCAGTCGTACTCGAGCTGGATCGACGCCTTCGACAGCATGTTGTAGTCGCCGCCGTAGATCAGCCACGACTCGTGCGTGTAGCCGATCGTGGAGTTCTGGACCGCCGTCGACCGGTAGGCGCCGGAGTCCGTCGTCGACACGTAGGTGATGAGCAGCTTCGCCCCGGTCGCGGCGTACGCCGTGCTCACGACGCTGTTGCCGGTGGTCTGG
>DASSQW010000352.1:0-5966 GCA_035702165.1 Candidatus Nanopelagicales bacterium | reverse complement strand
GACCTCGACATCGACGCGCTCTACAGCGACGAGGGCGACGAGCGCGACGAGACGTGCTCCGACCCCGGCTGCGCCGCCTGCGAGTGCGCCCGCGGCAGCGAGGGCGACGAGCCGTGGAGCGGTCGGGCGGTGTGACGCGGGGGACGCGTGTGGGGGAGCATCCTCGTCGCGCGGTCCGCGTCTCCTCCACAGGCGCTCACCGGGGTTGGCCTCGGCGCAGGTGGCCTGCCTACCGTCGACGGGTGACCCCCGTCCTACGCCTCGTTGTGCTGTGCGCTGCCGTGTCGGCGATCCTCGGCGCCGGTCTGCCCGCGGCAGCTGCCACCCCGATGTCCACCACGACCGCGACGGTCCGTGCGACTGCGGCCACGCACCCCGCGGACGTCGTGGTCTCGCCCGATCCCGCCCACGACATGTACGTCGGCACGGGTGGTCTCGTGGTCCCCGAGCACGACTGGCGAAGCGGTGGAGGGCGCGCGGACGCGGCCGGATGCGCCGACTGCCAGTGGCGCGTCTCGCGGTTGTGCACCAAGGAGGAGTTCGCGAACGGCGGGTGCCTCGCCATCCGCATCGGCTGCCCAGTGGGCTACGTGCCCGTGCGCATCTGGCTGCTGCGTCCCGGGCAGGACTGGGCGGTCGTGGGGGAGGCGTGCCAGGGCCCGCGACCGCCGATCACCGTCGTCGACGTCGCAAGCGCCGTCCGCGACCGCGCGGTCGCCGTCCTGCCACCGCTGGCGGCCGGGGTGCAGCCGGCCGACGGCACGCTGGTGAGCCTTCCGGCCGTCTTCCGGTCGGGGCAGCCCGTCGGTGGCGTCCGCGGCGCCGATCTCTCGGTGCTCGGTCTCGCCGTCACCCTCGACGCGCGCGCCCGCTGGCTGTGGTCCTACGGCGACGGCACGCGGTCGTGGTCGACCGCACCCGGCGGCCGCTGGCCCGACACCTCGGTGAGCCACGTCTACCGCCGGGCGGCGTCGCTCACGGCGACCGTCACCGCTGTCTGGCGCGCCGAGTTCACCGTCGAGGGGCTCGGGCCGTTCGCTGTGCCTGGCGCCCCGCTCGAGCAGCAGCAGACGCTGCCGGTCGTCGTGCGCGAGGCGCGCGCGCGGCTCGTGGGGTAGGCGTCAGAACGGGCGCGGCGACGGGCGGCCCACGAGGGTCCCGCGGCCGTAGTCGGCCCCGAGCGCGATCGCCGTCTCCAGGGCAGCCTGCGTGTCGATGCCGAGAGCCAGCACGCTGGCGCCCGCCTCGCGCGCAGTCCCGAGCCAGGCGGCGGTGCGCGGGTCGGCGGCGCGGCCGGCTGCGAGGTCGACCTGCACGTACGCCGGTCGCAGCCGGTCGGCGAGGCGCCCGGCCACCTCCTGCGCCGGGGTGCCGACCACGTCGGCGTACACGAGGTGCCAGCCCCAGCCGGTCATCTCGTCGGCGGCGGCCAGCAGGCGCGCCTCGTCGGCGAAGCCGTCGGCGTGCAGCTCGGCGCAGACCGTGAGGGCGCGGCGCCCGCGCAGCACCGACACGGCGAGCCGAGGCGGGCACGGCGCGCCGAAGGTCTCGGGCTCAGGGGTGAGGTGCAGCTCTCCGACCAGGCCGGCCTCGATGGCCACGTCGAACGTGTGCGCGCGGAAGGCCCAGTCCAGCCGCTCGACGAGGCCGAGCGACTGCGCCTGCTCGAGCAGGGTGAGGGTGTCGGAGATCCCGCTGCCGGGTGCCCCGCGTCCGGTCGCCTTCCAGCCCAGCAGGGGCGCGAGCCCGGGGGCCGCGGCGTCGAGCCGACGGATCGGCGCGAAGTCCGGCCCGAGCAAGGAGGGGTCGGCGATGAGCGCCTCCACCTGGGAGCGCGTCCGGCGCGTCCGGTCCAGATCCGCCGAGAGGGCGTCCGAGGGGCGCGGGGCAGCGATGCTCACGGGTTCGGCATCGGCACCATCCCGTGCGTCTTGAGCCACATCCGCCCCGCAGGCGCTAGGTTCCCCTCCGGGACGACGCCGGTCGCCCCGCCAGGTGCGACTCCAGGAGGATCGATGGGTGCCATCGGCAGCCCGATCGTGGTCGGTTACGTCGACACGCCCGAGGGCGAGGCGGCCCTCGACCGGGCCATCCTCGAGGCCGGTCAGCGCGGCGCGCGCGTCGTCGTGATCAGCTCGCACAAGGGCGGATCCAGCCTCGACAAGAACGAGGCCGTGGAGATCAGCGAGACCCTCGACGGCGTGCGCTCGCGTCTCGAGGGGGCCGGCGTCGAGCACGAGGTGCGCCACCTCGTCCGCGGCTCCGACCCGGCCGACGACCTGATCTCGGTGGCCGAGGAGGTCGACGCCGACCTCATCGTCATCGGTCTTCGCCGCCGCACGCCGGTCGGCAAGCTGATCATGGGCAGCAACGCCCAGCAGGTGCTGCTCGACGCGAGCTGCCCGGTCCTCGCCGTCAAGGCCTGACCGAGGTCTCCCGCGCCACTGCCGGCGACCCCGACCACCGGGCATAGGTGGCGGGGGAGGGTTAGCGTGTCGACGTGGCGACCTCGACCGCGGCGACCGCGAGACCGACCCTGCACCTCTGCTTCGACGCGCACGGCGACGCACTCCTCGAGCGCGACCCGTTCGCCCTCATGGTGGGGATGCTGCTCGACCAGCAGATGCCCATGGAACGGGCGTTCCTCGGGCCGTACAAGCTCGCCGAGCGGCTCGGCACCCCGCAGCGCCTCGAGCCCGCCCGCATCGCGGCGTACGACCCGCAGGAGTTCGCGGCGCTGGCCGCGCGGCCGCCGGCCGTGCACCGCTTCCCCGGCTCGATGGCCACCCGGATCCAAGCGCTGGCCTCGCACGTCGTCACCGAGTACGCGGGCGACGCCGCGGCCGTGTGGCGCGCGGTACCCACCGGCGATGCGCTGCACCACCGGCTGCTGGCACTGCCCGGCTACGGCGAGCAGAAGGCGCGCATCCTGGCCGCGCTCCTCGGCAAGCAGCTCGGGGTGCGCCCGCGCGGCTGGCAGGAGGCCTGCGCGCCCTACGGCGAGGAGGGCTCGCGCCGCTCCGTCGCCGACGTCGTCGACACCGAGACGCTCCTCGAGGTGCGCCGCTTCAAGCAGGCGGCGAAGGCGCGCACCACCTGATCCCACCGCACGGGGAGCCGGTGGCGGGGGGAATGCCGCAGGCGTGTGAGAATGTTGCACCGGTCCGCCCCCTTGCGTACCGCCTCACCTCCCATGCCCAGGTGACCGCGGTGCGCGCCCCGTCCGTCTGCGAGAGGTTCGTTCGTGCCGTCGAAGCCGACCAAGGCCACCATCTCGAAGAGCGCCTCCGCCACGAAGGCTGCGCCCACCAAGGCCCCCGCGAAGGCCGCTCCCGCCAAGACCGCGGCGAAGCCCGCCGCCAAGACCACCAAGGCCGCTCCCGCGAGGCCCGTCGCGAAGAAGGCCGCTCCCGCGAAGGCCGCCCCGGCCAAGCCGGCCACGAAGGCCGCCCCCGCGAAGAAGGCTGCCCCCGCGAAGGCTGTCCCCGCGAAGGCCGCCCCTGCGAAGGCTGCGCCGGCGAAGGCGGCTCCGGCGAAGGCGGCTCCGGCCAAGGCGGCGCCGGCCAAGGCTGCGCCGGCCAAGGCGGCGCCGGCCAAGGCCGCGGAGAAGGCACCGAAGGCTGCGGCCACGAAGGCTGCGCCGGCGAAGGCCGCCACCAAGGCCGCCGCGACCAAGGGCGCCGCACCTGCAGCGGGCGAAGTGCTCGTCGAGGTCGTGCCGGTCCTGGACGGCGACCTGGAGGTCGTCGAGGTCGAGGAAGGCGAGATCACCGACGCCGACCCCGCGGACCTGGTCGAGGCGGAGAAGCTCGAGCACGAGCTCGAGGTCGAGATCGAGCACGACCTGGCCGAGGTGGCCGGTGAGGGCGGCGAGAAGAAGGAGGGCGAGGACGAGGAGTCCGAGACCTTCGTCATCTCCGACGTCGACGACACCGACGAGCCGGTCCAGACCGTCACGGTGGCCGGCGCGACCGCCGACCCCGTCAAGGACTACCTCAAGCAGATCGGCAAGGTCCCGCTGCTCAACGCCGAGCAGGAGGTCGAGCTCGCCAAGCGCATCGAGGCCGGCCTGTTCGCCGAGGAGAAGCTCAACTCCGGGCAGAAGCTGTCCAAGGAGGCGCGCGGCGACCTCGAGTGGATCGCCGAGGACGGCCGCCGGGCCAAGAACCACCTGCTCGAGGCGAACCTGCGCCTGGTCGTCTCGCTCGCCAAGCGCTACACCGGCCGCGGCATGCTGTTCCTGGACCTGATCCAGGAGGGCAACCTCGGTCTCATCCGCGCCGTCGAGAAGTTCGACTACACCAAGGGCTACAAGTTCTCGACGTACGCGACCTGGTGGATCCGCCAGGCGATCACCCGCGCGATGGCCGACCAGGCGCGCACCATCCGTATCCCGGTGCACATGGTCGAGGTCATCAACAAGCTCGCCCGCGTGCAGCGCCAGATGCTCCAGGACCTCGGGCGCGAGCCCACCCCGGAGGAGCTGGCCAAGGAGCTCGACATGACGCCCGAGAAGGTCGTCGAGGTCCAGAAGTACGGTCGCGAGCCGATCTCGCTGCACACCCCGCTCGGCGAGGACGGCGACAGCGAGTTCGGCGACCTCATCGAGGACTCCGAGGCGATCGTCCCGGCCGACGCCGTGTCGTTCACGCTGCTGCAGGAGCAGCTCGACTCGGTGCTCGACACCCTGTCCGAGCGCGAGGCCGGCGTGGTGAAGATGCGCTTCGGCCTCACCGACGGCCAGCCCAAGACCCTCGACGAGATCGGCAAGGTCTACGGCGTCACGCGCGAGCGCATCCGCCAGATCGAGTCCAAGACGATGTCTAAGCTGCGCCACCCGAGCCGCTCGCAGGTCCTGCGCGACTACCTCGACTGAGCGAAGGCACGCACCGTCGGCGCGGATGCTCGCCGTTCCGGCGCGTGCGAGAGGCGTCGGCACGACGGTCGGCACCGCTCGCGCGGGAACCGTCGGACGAGACTAGGTGGCGATGCGTCGCGATCCGGCGGGCGCCGCCTGCGTCACGGCGTGGTTCGCGTCAGCCAGGTACCGCCAGGGCCGGTGTACGACGCGCCCTCGGCCCACGCCGCGATCGTGCCGCCGTCGGCCCGCACCGCGATCTGGCCGTAGTCGCCGTACGGCTGGGCGAAGCCCGCTGCCGTCACGTACGACGGGCCGCTCGTGGCGTCGCTCAGCTTCACCGGTGCCGACCAGGTGCTCCCCCCATCCGTGGACCGCGTGTACCAGCCCGACCATCCGGTCGCGCCGTACCGATCGTCCATGAACATCAGCCGGAGGTCGCCGGTGCCGGTGGCGGTCACCGCCGGGAACGCGGCGCCCGCCGTGCCCGTGCCCGACCCGCTGATGCCGGTGACGTCGGTGGGCGAGGTCCACGTGACGCCCTTGTCGCTGGAGGTCCGGACCATCAGGCGCTGCGGTGCCAGCGCGGTCGCGTTGGCGTTGTAGGCGAGCACGAGTCGCCCGCCGGCGTCGGCGGCCAGCGCGGCCTGAGGGCCGTAGAAGTCGATGCTGCAACCCGCGGAGACGCAGTGCGGCATCTCCTGCGCCGTGGCGACGTCGACGACCGTCCAGCTCGTTCCGTTGTTCGTCGAGCGATGGACCTGGACCTGGCTCGGTCCGGTCGAGTCCTGCGCCATCGCGACCTCGCCGAACGCGACCGTCCCGTCGGGCAGGTAGGCGCCACCGTTCGCGAAGTGATAGCGGCCGTTGGCCTGGCTCACGACCTGGGTCCAGGTCCCGCCCGAGTCGTGCGACACGGCGACGTACGCATCGCTCTTGTTGAACGCGATGAAGACGTCCTTGCCCGTCGGTGACGCGACCATGATCGGCTTGTCGGACCAGGCGAGGTTGCCGACGACGGTGACGGGCGCGCTCCAGGTCGCACCGTGGTTGGTGGACTTCGAGAACACGATGGCCCAGCCGTTCATCCACGCGGCGTAGACGGTTC
>DASSQW010000351.1:0-9374 GCA_035702165.1 Candidatus Nanopelagicales bacterium | reverse complement strand
TCCTTGATGGCGACGGCGCGGGCCTTGAAGACCTCGTCGTCGGAGCCGTGGTACTTCTCGATGCACGCCTTCACCTACTGCGCCTCGATCTTGGCCTGCGCGGGGTCGTAGACGCCGCAGGGGAGATCGCAGTGCGCGTGGACGGTGGTGCGGGGGGCCAGCAGACGACGCAGCATGGGAACCTCTCGATGCCTGGGGACTGTGCTCACGTGCTTGTCGGCGACACTACCCCCGTCCGGTGCACGCAGCACCCAGCGGTCCGCGGACCGGGGCGGCGCGACGACGAGGAGGCGGCGTGACGGGGCTGTGGCGCGTCGCGGTCGTCGGCGCCTCGATGGCGCCGACGCTCGACGCCGGCGACTGGCTCGTCGTCCGCACGGTCGACGCAGCAGGAGTGCGCGAGGGCGACGTCGTCGTCGTCCATCAGCCCGACCGGCCCGGCTTCCTGCTCGTCAAGCGCGCGGTACGGCGTACGCCCCAGGGCTGGTGGGTCGAGGGCGACAACGCCGGCGCGAGCGACGACTCGCGCGCGTTCGGCCCGGTGCCCGACGGCCTCGTCCGCGCTCGCGTCCTCGCCCGGTACTGGCCCCGCCCCCGCCGGATCCGCTGACCCCGCTACCGCACGGGGGAGGTTGTCGCTCACCTGTGACCCCCGTCTCTGGTGGAGTCGTCCTGCCTCGTGGCACGCTGGCCCGACGGGTGACCCCCGTGACGGAGCCCGCCTGCAGCGCACACCTCGCGCGCGGGACGGTCCGGCTCCTCCGGCGTCCCTGCTACGACCTCGAGGTCCCGTGAACCCTGACATCCCCGCCGGCTACGAACCGGTCGACGGCATCTCGCCCTACGACGACGACCCGGCGTTCCCGCTGCACCGCAACGGCAAGATGGAGCTGCGTCCCACCGTCCGAGTCCGCGACAACGCCGGGCTCGCGCTCGCGTACACCCCCGGTGTCGGGCGCGTGTCGCAGGCGATCGCCGACGATCCCGAGCTGGGCTGGCAGTTCACCTGGCGCTCCAACACGATCCTCATCGTCACGGACGGGACGGCGGTGCTCGGGCTCGGCGACATCGGCCCCCTCGCCGCACTGCCTGTGATGGAGGGCAAGTCGCTGCTGTTCAAGGAGTTCGGCGGGGTCGACTGCGTGCCGATCTGCCTCGACACCTCCGACGTCGACGAGATCGTCGAGACGGTCGTCCGCATCGCGCCGGCGTACGGCGGCATCAACCTCGAGGACATCTCCGCCCCTCGATGCTTCGAGATCGAGCGGCGCCTTCAGGAGCGGCTGCAGATCCCGGTGTTCCACGACGACCAGCACGGCACCGCGGTCGTCGCGACGGCGGCGCTGCGCAACGCGGCGCGCCTCGGCGGCAGGTCCCTCGCCGACCTTCGGGTCGTCGTGTCCGGCGCAGGCGCCGCGGGGATCGCGGTCGCGAACATGCTGCTGGCGGCGGGCATCGGCGACATCGCCGTCTGCGACCGCGCCGGCGTCCTGGTCCCGGAGCGCGACGACCTCGGCGCGGTCAAGCGCGACATGGCCGAGCGCACCAACCTCGCGGGCATCCGCGGTCCGCTGGTCAACGCGCTGCAGGGCGCCGACGTCCTCATCGGTGTGTCGGGCGGCTCGATCGCGACCGAGGCGGTGGCGTCGATGGCGCCGGGGTCGATCGTGTTCGCGCTCGCGAACCCGACGCCCGAGGTCCACCCGGACGACGCGCACGCCGCTGGAGCGGCGGTCGTCGCCACCGGCCGCAGCGACTTCCCGAACCAGATCAACAACGTGCTGGCGTTCCCCGGCATCTTCCGCGGGGCGCTCGACGTGGGCGCCACGCGGATCACCGAGGGCATGAAGCTCGCTGCCGCCGACGCCATCGCGGCGCTCGTCGGTGACGACCTCGCGGCCGACCGGATCGTCCCCGACCCGTTCGACCCGCGGCTCGTGCCCGCGGTGTCGGGCGCGGTCGCCCGCGCTGCGCGTGCGGAGGGCGTCGTCCGGTCCGCGGCGCAGCCCGCCGTCGACCTCCGGCGTACCGCCGTCTGACCCGGTGCGCGGGGCGTAGGGTCCCGGCATCCGCAGCAGTGGAGGAGGCGCCATGGGCCGGGTCCGCGTGCACAACATGTCGATGTCGCTCGACGGCTACGCCGCCGGTGCGGACCAGTCGCAGGAGCAGCCGCTCGGGATCGGCGGAGAACGGCTGCACGAGTGGATCTTCCGCACCTCGTTCGGTCGCGCGATGCAGGACCGCGACGGCGGAAGCACCGGGGTCGACGACGCGTGGGTGCGCCGCGGCGACGACGGCATCGGCGCGACCGTCATGGGCCGCAACATGTTCGGGCCGGTGCGCGGCGAGTGGCTCGACGAGTCGTGGACGGGCTGGTGGGGCGACGAGCCGCCGTTCGGCCACCCCGTCTTCGTCGTCACGCGCTTCGGCCGGCCGTCGATCGCGATGGTCGGAGGTACGACGTTCCACTTCGTCACCGACGGGCTGCACGCAGCACTGGAGCAGGCCCAGGACGCGGCCGAGGGTGCCGACGTCCGCATCGGGGGCGGTGTCTCGATCCTGCGCGAGGCGCTGCGCGACGGTCTCGTCGACGACCTGCACGTCGCGGTGGTGCCGACGGTGCTCGGGGCGGGCGAGCAGCTCTTCGCCGACGTCGGGTCCTGGCCCGACGGCTACCGGTGCGTGGAGACCGCAGCCGGCGACGACGTCGTGCACCTGCGCCTCGAGCGTGCCTGACCCCGCCGTCCGGTTGCCGCACCACGCGGAAGGGGCACCTCAGCACCAGCTCGAGGCGCGACGCGACCTGGTCAGAGCCCGAAGAACGCGCGCGCTCCCTCGAGCCGCTCGCCGCGCAGCCCGACGCAGTCGTGCTGCCAGAAGGTGTCGGGGTAGACGACCGGACCCTGCATCCAGTCCTCGTACGCCGGCAGCCGCACGCACTGGAAGGCGGGTGCCGGGATCCGCGGCGACGCCGGCGTGACGCCCAGCTCCGCGCCGGGGCGCCAGCCCTGCCGCGAGTAGTACGCCGGGTCGCCCTCGAGGAACACCGCGGGGGCGCCGAGCGCGTCCGCGCCCGCGATCGCGGCCCGGAGCAGAGCTGTCCCGACACCGCGGCGCTGCACCGCCGGCGCGACCGACAGGGGGCTGAGCACGAGGGCCTCGACGAGCCTGGGCTCCGCGTCGATCCAGCAGCGGGTGAGGCCGACGTGCCCGACGATGCGTCCGTCGTGCTCCGCGACGTACCCGTGGTTGTCGGGACGCGCGGCGAGCTGGCGCTGCAGGGGGACGACGAACGGCTCGCCGGCGAACGCCGGTCCGACGACGTCGAGGACCTCGTCGAGGTCGTCGATGTCCATCGCGCGCACGGTCGCATCCAGCGGTTCTCCCATCCCGCGACCCTACCCAGGCAAGCCCCGGGTCCTCGGTGCCGCTGAGCAGTGCGCTCCGGCGACGGAGAGGGACGCGGGACGCCGGTTAGGGTCGGGGCATGTTCGCTGTGACCGCCACGTCGTTCGATGCCGCCGACCCGCTGTCCGGGCTGACCCTCGGCGAGGTGCCCGACACCGTCGTGCCCGACGGCTGGGTGCGCGTGAACCTGCGCGCCGCCAGCCTCAACCACCACGACCTCTGGTCGCTGCGCGGCGTCGGGCTCAAGCCCGAGCAGCTGCCGATGATCCTGGGCGGCGACGCCGCGGGAGTGCTCGACGACGGCACCCCGGTGCTCGTGCACGAGGTCATCGGCGACCCCGCGGCAGGCGGCGGCGACGAGACGCTGGACCCGAAGCGGACGCTGCTCTCCGAGCTGCACCCGGGCACGTTGGCGGAGTACGTCGCCGTGCCCGAGCGCAACGTGGTGCGCAAGCCCGACGAGCTGTCGTTCGAGGAGGCGTCGTGCCTGCCGACCGCGTGGCTCACGGCGTACCGGATGCTCGCGACGAAGTCCGGGCTGCGCGTGGGCGACACGGTGCTCGTGCAGGGCGCCGGAGGCGGGGTGGCGACCGCGGCGATCCAGCTCGCCGACGTCCTCGGCTTCCGGGTGTGGGTCACCAGCCGCGACGAGGCCAAGCGCGCCCGTGCGCTCGAGCTCGGAGCGTCCGAGGCGTTCGAGCCCGGCGCGCGGCTGCCCGAGCGGGTCGACGCCGTGATCGAGACGGTGGGCGAGGCGACCTGGGCGCACTCGCTGCGCTCGCTGCGGCCGGGCGGCACGGTCGTCGTCTCCGGTGCCACGAGCGGACCGAACCCGCCTGCGGACCTCGCCCGCGTCTTCTTCCTGCAGCTGCGCGTGGTCGGCTCCACGATGGGCACGCGCGACGAGCTCGAGTCCCTCGTGCAGCTCCTCGTCGACACCGGCGTACGTCCGACCATCGACCACGTGTACGGCCTGCGCGACGCCCGGTCCGCCTTCGAGCGCCTGGCGTCCGGCGACGTCGTCGGCAAGATCGTCCTCACCAACCCCTGACGACGTCACTGCCGCAATGCAGCCATTGCTGGCGGTTCTTCGTGCGTTCGGGCAGTGACGTGGGGGTGGAGGGCGGGGTCAGGCGATGCGCTCGAGGCGGGCACCGTGCGCGAGCGGGTGCGCGGCGACGAGGTCGAGCATGCTGTCGCTGATCGCCTCGGCCGACGGGCCGTAGACGTAGACCGCGGTCCACTCCGGACCCTCCCAGAACGCCTGCAGCACACCGCTGCCGTCGACCGCGTCGTTCAGGGCGTCGAGGAACTCGTTGACGTCGTTCTCGGCGTAGACCTCCTCGGGCAGGCGGTGGCGGTCGAGATAGAGCGCCACGCCCTCGACCGTGCCGAGCTCGCGCGGCGCACGTCCGGCGAGGGCCACCGTGGAGCCGCGCGGGGCACCGAGCGCCTCGAGGTACTCGACGACGGCGTCCTCGATCGTGTCTGCGTCGCCCACGACCGCGGCGTCGATGCCGCACACGAGCGGCTCGCCCTCGCGGCTGCGCAGCGTGCCGCCGCCGGTGACCCGGCTGCCCGGGAAGCGGTCCTCGAGCCAGTAGGCGAGCGGGTCCTCGTAGCGATCGCCGCGCTGCACCGAGGGGAGGCGCGCGTTCAGCCTCACCTCGAGCGTCGTGCTCTCGTCCGACATCGGCGTCTCCCGCCCCAGGAAGCGACCCCCCGCCGCGCGCATCGTGCCAGACGGGGCGCAACGATGTCCTCGCGGAGGGACCGCTCCTGACCCGGACGCGGGAACGGAGGCGCTCAGTGCGCCTCGTCCCAGGAGCGGACGACCGACGTGTCGCTGACCAGGCGTACGCCGCTGCCTGCGCACCACCAGGCGGCGGTCGACTGCAGGGACGTGTCGACGAGCGCGGCGACATCCTGGCCCGACGGCGCGTCGCACTCGACGAGCAGCTCGTCGTGCAGGCAGAGCACGATGCGGGCGGTGGTGCCGGCCAGCCCGGCGCGCACGGTCGCGGCCCACGCCTTGAAGAGCTCGGCGGCCGCCCCCTGCACGACGGCGTTGCGCGCGAAGCGGCCGTAGGAGTGCGCTGCCGTCGACTCGGGGCCTGCTTCGGCGAGGCTGTCGGCCAGGGTCGAGAGGCGCAGCAGCCGGCCGCCGTAGGTGCGCAGGTCCTCGCCGCGGCGGCCGCGCTCCTCCGCCTCGCGCAGGAAGGCGAGGGCGACCGGGTAGGCGCGCTCCATGTCCTTGAGCGCCTCGCCGGCCGGTCCCGAGGTCTGGCCGTACATCGCCGCGAGCACCGCGACCTTGGCTGTCGGCCGGTCGCTGCGGAGCGCGGCGGCCACAGGTGCGTACATGTCGTCCTCGCGCGCGGCCGCGGCGAGCCCCGTGTCGCCGCTCACGGCGGCGAGCACCCGGGGCTCGATCTGCCCGAGGTCCGAGCGCACGAGCACGCGTCCGTCCGGAGGACGCACGGCGACGCGCAGCTCGGCCGGCAGGTTGTGCAGCCCCGCGGACGCCGTCATCCGACCGGCGCCCTCGCTCGCGCCCCACACTCCGCGCAGCCGGTCGTCGGGGCCGATGTCGCGCGCCGCCCAGCCCCAGCCGTACGTCGTCGCGATGCGCTCCGCCTTGCGCCAGCGCAGCAGAGCGGCGACGAGCGGAGAAGATCCGGCGTACGGCTCGAGCCGCCAGGACCGGGTGTCGGGTACGTCGATCCCCGTGCGTGCCAACGCTTCTCGGACGGTGGCCGGGTTGCGCAGGTCGATCGGGTCGCCGCCGGGCAGGTGCTGCCACACGATCTGGTCACGGGCGCGGCGGGCTGCCACCTCCTCGGCGTCGGTGCTCGGCCGCGAGCCGATCGTGGCGACGAGCAGCTCGTCGAGCACCCCGCGGTCGACGGCCAGGCCGTCGTGGCCGAGCTCGACAGCGAGCAGCGCGGCCATCGACTCCGACAGCGCTGTCAGGTAGGGGAGCGGGGTCGCCCCCGGCGATCGTCTGCGGTCGGGCAGGGCCCGGACGCTGCGCTCCTGCTCCTGCTGCACCTCGAGCGCGAGCCTCGCCCACGTCTCGGCCGCGTCGAGGTCGCGCGCCCAGGAACCGCGCAGCCACTCGCGGCTGAGCTGCCCGTCTCCGCGTACGGCGTCGTCGCTCTCGCCGGCGAGGTCGAGGAGGGAGAGCTCGCCGTCGGCCTGAGGCGGCACGTCGAGACCTCGGTGCAGCGCCCATACCGCGCCCTCGTCCTCGCGCCATGAGCCGTACAGCAGCCGGGAGACGGCGCCGAGGTCCCAGCAGGCGCGCGGGCGCACGCCCTCGGCGACCAGCGGCACGGCGTACCCGCGCGCGCTCCACCAGACCCAGCGTGGCGCGTGCTCGCCCTCGAGCGAAGCCACGACCGTCGCCGGTTCGGTGGACGGGATCGCCCACGAGCCGTCCGCCGACGCCAGCCCCACCCCGAGACCGGGCGCGACGACGACCGCGAGCGGCTCGCCCCGTCCGACGCTCACGGCCGTGAGGGGAAGGATTGTTGCTCTCTTAGCAACGAGGGTGCCCTTCAGTGGGGTCAGTCGTCGTCGGGGTCGTCGTCGTCGAGGCGGGCGAGGTAGACGGCCAGGCGCTCGACGGGGATCTCGAACTCGGGGTTGAGGTCGACGAAGGTCCGCAGCCGGTCGGCGAGCCAGAGGAAGGAGACCTCCTCCTCGCCGCGCCGGTTCTCCAGCTCCTCGATCCCACGGTCGGTGAAGTACACCGGCGCCCCTAGGCGAACGCGAGCGAGACCAGCTCGGCCTGCTCCCGCTCGTGCACCTTGTGCGTGCCCACCGCGGGCGACGACGCCGCCTTGCGCGACACCCGTCGCAACGGACGGCCGGCCAGGTGCTCGTGCAGGTGCAGCGCGACGAACGGCCACGCGCCCTGGTTCGCCGGCTCCTCCTGCACGTAGACCAGCTCCGCGTCGTCGGCGTACGCCGACAGCGCGTCGACCAGCTCGCGCAGCGGCAGCGGGGCGAGGCGCTCGAGGCGCACGATGGCGATGTCGGTGCGACCGCTGCGCTGACGCTCGGCGAGCAGGTCGTAGTAGACCTTGCCGCTGCACAGCAGCACGCGCTTCACGCCGGCGCCCTCGACCGCGGTGTCCGGGACCACCGGGCGGAACGTGCCGCTCGTGAAGTCCTCCGCCGCCGAGGTCGCCGCCTTCAGGCGCAGCATCGACTTGGGCGTGAACACGATGAGCGGCTTGTGGTGCGGTGCCTTGGCCTGCCAGCGCAGGAGATGGAAGTACGACGCCGGCGTCGAGGGCATCGCGACGGTCATGTTGTCCTGCGCGCACATCTGCAGGTAGCGCTCGACGCGTGCGGACGAGTGGTCCGGACCCTGGCCCTCGTAGCCGTGCGGCAGGAGGAGGACCACTCCGGAGGTCTGGCCCCACTTCTGCTCGCCGGAGGAGATGAACTCGTCGATGATCGTCTGCGCGCCGTCGGCGAAGTCGCCGAACTGAGCCTCCCAGAGGACGAGCGCCTCGGGATTCTCGACCGAGTAGCCGTACTCGAAGCCCATGGCGGCGTACTCGGAGAGCAGCGAGTCGTAGACGAAGAAGTAACCGCGCTCCTCCTTCGGCGCGACGCCGGACAGCGGGATGTACTCCTCGCCGGTGACGCGGTCGACGACGACGGAGTGGCGCTGGCCGAACGTGCCGCGGCGCGAGTCCTGCCCGGCGAGACGGATCGTGCGCCCCTCGAGCAGCAGCGAGCCGAACGCGAGCGTCTCGCCCATGGCCCAGTCGATCGTGCCGTCGGCCACCATCTGCACGCGGCGCTGCAGCTGGGGCTGCAGACGCGGGTGCACGGTGAAGCCGTCGGGCAGCGTGACCTGCGAGTCGGTGACGCGCTTGAGCACCTCGTCGGAGATCGCGGTCTCGGCGGTGCCCGGATAGACCGGCGGCTCCGCGTGCGTGACCTCCTTGGGGTGCGCCATCGCGTCACGGGTCTCGACGAAGACGCGCTCGAGCTGCTCCTGGTAGTCGCGCAGCGCGGCCTCCGCCTCCTCGAGGCTGATGTCGCCTCGACCGATGAGGGCCTCGGTGTAGAGCTTGCGGGTCGAGCGCTTGGCGTCGATGAGGTTGTACATCAGCGGCTGGGTCAGCGACGGGTCGTCGGCCTCGTTGTGGCCGCGACGGCGGTAGCAGATCATGTCGATGACGACGTCCTTGTGGAACTGCTGGCGGAACTCGAAGGCCAGCCGCGCGATGCGGACCACGGCCTCGGGGTCGTCGCCGTTCACGTGGAAGATCGGCGCCTGCACCATGCGGGCGACGTCGGTGGCGTAGACCGACGAGCGCGACGCCTCGGGCGCGGTCGTGAAGCCGACCTGGTTGTTGACGACGATGTGCACGGTGCCGCCGGTGCGGTAGCCGCGCAGCTGGGAGAGGTTGAGCGTCTCCGTGACGACGCCCTGGCCGGCGAACGCGGCGTCGCCGTGCAGCAGGATCGGCAGCACCGAGAACACCTTGCCGCGGGGCAGGGCGTCCTGCTTGGCGCGCACGATGCCCTCGAGCACCGGGTTGACCGCCTCGAGGTGCGAGGGGTTGGCGGCGAGGTAGACCGGGATGGTCTCGCCGAAGTCGGTCGTGAACGTGCCGCTCGTGCCGAGGTGGTACTTCACGTCGCCGGACCCCTGCACGGAGCCCTCGACCTCGAAGTCGCCTTCGAACTCGCGGAAGATCTGGCCGTAGGACTTGCCCGCGATGTTGGCGAGCACGTTGAGGCGCCCGCGGTGCGGCATGCCGATGCAGGCCTCGTCGAGCCCCGCTTCGGCGGCGGCCGTGATGACGGCGTCCATCAACGGGATGACCGACTCGGCGCCCTCGAGGGAGAACCTCTTCTGGCCGACGTACTTGGTCTGCAGGAAGGTCTCGAACGCCTCGGCGGCGTTGAGGCGGCGCAGGATCCGCAGCTGCTCCTCG
>DASSQW010000350.1:0-4789 GCA_035702165.1 Candidatus Nanopelagicales bacterium | reverse complement strand
AGCGCCGACTCGACGAGCGCCTCCGGCGTCGCCTTGCCGTACTTCTCGAGCAGCCGCTTGTCGAGCGACCCGGCGTTGACGCCGATGCGGATCGGCGTGCCGGTGTCCTTCGCGGCGCGCGCGATCTCGCCGACCTTGTCGTCGAACTGCTTGATGTTGCCCGGGTTCACGCGGACGCCGGCACAGCCCGCCTCGATCGCGGCGAAGACGTACTTGGGCTGGAAGTGGATGTCGGCGATCACCGGGATGCCGGACTTCTTCGCGATCTGCGACAGCGCGTCGGCGTCGTCCTGGCTCGGTACGGCGACCCGCACGACCTGGCATCCGGCGGCGGTGAGCTCGGCGATCTGCTGGAGCGTGGAGTTGACGTCGGCGGTGAGCGTGGTCGCCATCGACTGCACCGAGATCGGGGCGTCGCCACCGACCTCGACCGGGTGCGTGGGGTGGTCCAGGCGGATCTTGCGGCTGGCACGCCGCTCGGCGAGCACGGGCGCAGGCAGGGAGGGCATACCGAGGGCGACGTCCATGCCCCCATCATCCCCCCGTCGAGGCGCTCCCGCTGCCGGGCATCGCCCGTCGCCGCGGAGGAGACTGGGGGCCATGAGGTACGGAGCTGCGCTCCGCCACCCGGGGAGGATCCTCCCCCGCGGGCTCGCCCTCCTCGTCTGCCTCGTGGCCGTCGGCTGCTCGACCACGTCCCCGAGCCCGTCGCCGACCCCGTCGAGCCCCTCTCCGACGACGGCCAGCAGCACCCCGGCACCGTCGTCGGCCTCGCCGACGACGCCGTCGGCGAGCAGCGCGTCGCCGAGCCTCACCGGCTTCGCGGCGTCGGTCGTCACGGGCGGTACGACGTGGCCGGGGCAGGCGCAGGCGCAGCTGGTGCGCGTGGCGGTGGGGACGCACGACGGCTACGACCGGGTCGTGCTCGAGTTCGCCGCCGGGCCGGTGCCGGCGTACGAGGTCGTGCCGCAGGCGCACCCGACGTTCCGTCGCGACCCGAGCGACCTCCCGGTGGCGCTGCAGGGCGACACCGGCGTACGGGTCGTGGTGCGCGGGTCCGTGGTCGCAGGTGCTGCCGCGCACCTGCTGCCCGGTTGCCCCGCAGTGCGCGAGGTCGAGCTGATCGGGAGCTTCGAGGGTGTGGTGTCGTACGGCGTCGGCGTCGCAGGTGTGGCACGCGTCCGCGTGACGACGCTGAGCTCGCCCGCGCGGCTCGTGATCGACGTGCTCGCGCCCTAGCTACTGCAGGGTCAGCGGCTTCACGAGGTCGGCGACGATCGTGACGGCGCCGAGGACGAGGAGCAGGCCGGATACGACGTAGGTCAGCGGCAGCGCCTTGGCGATGTCGACCGGCGGCGGGGTCGGCAGGTGGCGCAGGCGGGCCGAGCCGCGCTTGATCCCCTCCCACAGAGCACCTGCGACATGGCCGCCGTCGAGGGGCAGCAACGGGATCAGGTTGAACAGGAACAGGAACAGGTTCAGGCCGGCGAGCAGGCTCAGCACGAACGCCGCCTTGTCGGCCGCGGGCGTCTCCTCCAGGGCGACAGCGTCGCCGGTGAGCCGGCCGACGCCGACGACGCCGACGATGCCGTTCGGGTCGCGGGGCTCGTCGGTGACGGTCTGGCGCACGAGGTCGTAGACGCGTGCCGGCAGCGTCACGATCGCCGTGAGCGCGTGCGTGGTCTGGTCGGCCATGATGCCGGGCACGGTCGCCAGCGAGGCGGTCTGGCGCTCCTGAGCGGGCACGAGCCCGACGAAGTTGCGGGCGCCCATCTGCCCGGTGGCCTTGCCGTTCTCGTCGTAGATCGGCAGCTGGATCGACCTCAGATCGACGGTGAGCGTGACGTCCTTGCCACCGCGCTCGACGACGACGGGCACCTGCCCCTCGGGCGCGCTGCGGATCGCCGCCTGCGCCTGGCCCCAGGTGGTGATCGGTACGCCGTCGAACGAGACGATCCGGTCGCCGACGAGGATGCCGGCCGTGACCGCGGCGGACGGGCCGCCGGTGCAGGTGCCGTCGGCCTTCGCACCCGTGGCGTTGCTGGCGCTCGGCACGCAGGGCGCGACCGCGCCCACGCGGGTGGTCGTCTGCGGGAGGCCGATGATCGAGACCACGATCGCCATCAGGATGAAGGCGAGGGCGAGGTTCATCGTGGGCCCGCCGAGCATGACCGTGATCCGCTTGAGGATCGGCAGCTTGTAGAAGACGCGGTCGCGGTCCTCGGGACCGACCTCGTCCATGGACTGCTTGCGGGCGTCGTCCATGAGGGTGGAGAAGCGACCGGTCGACGAGGCGCGCAGCTTCGTCTCGTCGGCGCCCGGGGCGGGCGGGTACATGCCGATCATCCGGATGTAGCCGCCGAGGGGCACCGCCTTGACGCCGTACTCGGTCTCGCCCTTCTGGCGCGACCACATCGTGGGCCCGAAGCCGACCATGTACTGGGTCACCTTGACGCCGAAGATCTTGGCCGGCACGAGGTGGCCGATCTCGTGCATGCCGATGGAGAAGCCCACACCGGCCAGGAAGATCAGCCAGCCCAGCACCTCGAGCGCGAAAGTCACGTCGGCATCCCCGTCAGCTCGCGGGCGCGTGCTCGCGCCCAGTCCTCCGCCGCAAGGACGTCCTCGACCGTGCGAGGGTTCCCGGACCCGGCGGCGAGGTGCTCGTCGACCACCCGGGAGAGGGAGTCGACGATCCCGAGGAACGGCAGCCGGCCCTCGAAGAACGCGGCCACGAACTCCTCGTTGGCGGCGTTGAGCACGGCGGGCGCCGTCCCTCCCGCGACGCCGCAGCGCCGGGCGAGGTCGACCGCGGGGAAGGCCTCGGCGTCCAGCGGCTCGAAGGTCCACTGCGCGGCCGTGGTCCAGTCGCAGTGCGGCGCGGCGTCGGCGACCCGGTGGGGCCACGACAGACCCAGCGCGATCGGCAGCCGCATGTCGGGCGGGCTCACCTGGGCGAGGGTGGAGCCGTCGACGAACTCCACCATCGAGTGGACCATCGACTGCGGGTGCACGACGACGTCGATGCGGTCCATGGGTACGTCGAAGAGCAGGTGCGCCTCGATCACCTCCAGGGCCTTGTTGACCATCGTCGCGGAGTTGGTGGTCACCACCGGGCCCATGCTCCACGTCGGGTGCGCGAGCGCCTGCTCGGGCGTGACGTCGCGGAGCTCGTCGCGACGCCGGCCGCGGAACGGCCCGCCGCTCGCGGTGAGGACGAGCCGGCGCACCTCGCGCGCGGCGCCGCCGCGCAGGCACTGCGCGAGCGCGCTGTGCTCGGAGTCGACGGGAACGATCTGGTCGGGCCCGGCGAGCGCCTTCACCAGCGGTCCGCCCGCGACCAGCGACTCCTTGTTCGCGAGCGCGAGCACCGATCCGGCCTGGAGCGCGGCCAGGGTCGGGCGCAGGCCGATCGAGCCGGTCATGCCGTTGAGGACGACGTCGGTCGGCAGCGCGGCAGCCTCGGTGGCGGCCTCGGGGCCGACCAGCACCTTGGGGCTGACACCCTGCCGGGCGAGCGCGTCGTGCAGCGCCGCCTCCTGGGTGGCGTCGGCGACGGCCACGACACGCGCTCCCGTCTCGGCCGCCTGGGCGGCGAGCGCAGCGACGTCGGCGCCGCCTGCGGCGAGCGCCGAGACGCTGAAGGACCCGGCGTTGCGGCGTACGACGTCGAGCGCCTGGGTCCCGATGGACCCGGTGCTCCCGAGGATCACGACGTCGCGCACCCGGACAGTGTGACCGATGGCCGCCCCCCGGCGCCTCCCGCGCCGGCCCGCGGCAGCCGCTCGGTCGCCCTCCTGTGCGCGGACGCCGGTCCTCAACCGCCCGACCCGCGGCTCGCGGCCCGGCAGCTCGCCACGCCGGAGCGCCCTCGCAGGAGCGGGAACGCGCTGGCGTGGGCGGGTGCGCCTGCGGCAAGGATGGGCGGGTGGGTGCCGTGGAGGAGCTGCTGGCCGTGGCGGCGCGCCGGCCGCGCAACGGGGCGTACCCGACGGTGTGCGTCGACGGCCGCGGCGGCTCGGGCAAGACGACGCTCGCCGGTCTCCTGGCGCAGCGGCTCGAGCGGTACGCCGTCGTCCACGGCGACGACTACTTCGCGCCCCACGACGACCCGCTCACCTGGGGCGACTTCGACGAGGACAGGTTCGCTGCCGACGTCCTGTCGCGCGTCCGCGCAGGAGAGCGCTCGATCCCGGTGCAGCCCTTCGACTTCCCGGCGGGGCGGCTCGGCGGCGTACGGCCGGTGCGGGTCGAGCGCGGGCTGATCGTGGAGCGCTGGTTCGGCTTCGGTCTCGATGCGCCGTGGGACGTGCGGATCTGGGTGGAGACGCCTGCGGAGGAGTGCCTGCGCCGAGGGCTGGCGCGCGACGGCGGGGTGGCGCTCGGCGAGCGGGCCCGCCTGGCCTGGACGACGGTGTGGCAGCCCCGAGAGCAGGCCTACATCGACCGGCTGCGCCCCCACGACGTCGCCGACCTCGTCCTCGACGGCACCCAGCCCTTCCCCGCCCAGCTCGACGAGCGCGCGTAGCAGGCGTGGGTGGGCTCTCCTGGGCCGCAAACCCCCGACAACGCCGGGTGGTCAGGGGACGGGGAGGGTGGCGAATCGGGGGTAGCGGGAGTCGAGATCGGCGCGGATGTCGCGGGAGATCTCGGTCGCGGCGGCGCGCGGCGAGACGCCGTCGGCGTCGGCGCGCTCGAGGATGCGGTGCACCACCAGGCGCATCCGCGCGCGCAGCGTCGAGAACGCCGAGCAGGCGGTCGGCTCGACGTCGCCGAACACGACCCACCA
>DASSQW010000349.1:0-10892 GCA_035702165.1 Candidatus Nanopelagicales bacterium | reverse complement strand
GGTGATGGCCGAGGACACGGTCGACGCGTGCAGCGAGGACCTGTTCCCGGGACGGCCCGACCTGCTCCCGGACTCGCGGTCGGCCGAGGTGCCGCTCGTCGGCGCGTGCGAACCGGCCGAGCTGCTCGTCGAGCTCGCGGGCTCGCCCGGCACCGAGAACCTCAGCGAGCAGCACCTCGAGCGGCTCGCGCACCGCTACGGCCGCCTGCTGCCGGAACTGCTGCTGCACCTCGACGACGAGCCCGACCTCGCGCAGGAGGTACCCGGCGGCGCGGGCACGCTCGCGGTGGAGGTCGTCCACGCAGCCACGCACGAGGGCGCGCTGCACGTCGAGGACGTGCTGACGCGGCGCACGCGCCTCTACCTCGAGGCGGGCGACCGCGGCCTGGCCGCGTCGCGCGTCGTCGCGCACCTCATGGGCGAGGCGCTCGACTGGGACGAGGAGCGGCGTACCGAGGAGGTCTCGCGCTATCAGCGCCGGGTCGCCGCCGAGCTCGACGCTCAAGCCGCGCCCGACGACGCCGAGGCCGCTGCGATCCGCGAGCGCGTGCGCGACCCGCGCATCGGCTGACCGCGGAGACCGTGACGCCCGAGGAGGTCCGGTGGACGAACGGTCCGGCGTCGACACGCTGGTCGTCGGCTGCGGGAACCTGATGCGGGGCGACGACGGCGTCGGTCCGACGGTCGTGCGGCTGCTGGCGGAGCGAGACCTCCCGGACGGCGTGCGCCTGCTCGACGTCGGCACGGCCGGGATGGACGTGGCCTTCGCGATGCGCGGCGTCCGCCGGGTGTTCCTCATCGATGCCGCGAGCATGGGCGCCACCCCGGGGACCGTGCACCGGGTGCCGGCCGAGGAGCTCGTCGGACTCGCTCCGCCCGCCGGCGACGTGCACCACCTGCGGTGGGACGAGGCCCTCGGCTTCGCCCGCTGGCTGCTCGCCGACGACCATCCCGACGAGGTGACCGTGTATCTCGTCGAGGGCGCGGGCTTCGAGCTCGGGGCACCGCTGTCCGCCGCGGTCGAGGCCGCGGCTGAGCGCGTCGCCGGCATCATCGAGACGCGGTTGCGATGACCGGCTCCTCCACGCGGTCGGCGGGAGGGACCGCGCCCCGGGCGACGGTGCGGCGATCGGTGCGGGTCACCGGCGTCGTCCAGGGAGTCGGTTTCCGTCCCTACGTCTACGCGCTCGCCACCTCGCTCGGGCTCGCCGGCCACGTGGGCAACGACGACCGAGGCGTGTTCGTCGACGTCGAGGGACCGGCCGCCGCGGTCGAGGACTTCTTGCGACGGCTGCCGCTGGAGGTGCCCCCGCTCGCGTCGGTCGAGAGCGTGACGTCGCTCGACGAGGAGCCGACGGGCGCGACGTCGTTCGTCGTCGTCGGGAGCCGCGCCGCCGGGGGCGGCGAGGTGGCGCTCATCCCGCCCGACACCGCCGTCTGCTCCGACTGCCTGCGCGAGGTGCTCGACCCCGCCGACCGCCGGTACCGCTACGCCTTCACGGCGTGCACCTACTGCGGCCCGCGCTACACGATCGTGACCGGCCTCCCCTACGACCGGCCCTTCACCACGATGGCCGCGTTCCCGCTCTGCGCCCGCTGCCAGGCGGAGTACGACGATCCCGGCGACCGGCGGTTCCACGCCCAGCCGACCGCGTGCCCGGACTGCGGCCCGCAGCTGACGTTCCGCCGCCGCGGCGACGCCGCGCCCACCTCGACAGGCGATCACGCTCTGGCACAGGCGATCCAGACGATCCGCGCGGGCGGGATCGTGGCGGTGAAGGGCGTCGGCGGCTACCACCTCGCGTGCGACGCGTTCCAGCCCGAGGCCGTCGCGGAGCTGCGGCGCCGCAAGCAGCGCGGCGACAAGCCGTTCGCCGTGATGGTGGCCGACCTCGAGGTCGCCGCCGACCTCGGCAACGTCGACGGCCCCGTCGCCGCGGCGCTCGCGTCGCGCGAGTCGCCGATCGTGCTCGTCCCGTCGACGGCGCACGGCGCCGCCGAGGCAGCGCTCGTCGAGGCCTGCGCCCCCGGTGCCGCCACGATCGGCCTGCTGCTGCCGTACTCGCCGCTGCACCACCTGGTGATGGCACGTCACCCGATGCTCGAGGGCGACGGGCTTCGCGCGGTCGTGCTGACCAGCGGGAACCTGAGCGACGAGCCGCTGTGCATCGACGAGGCCGAGGCCGACGCGCGGCTGGCCGACCTCGCCGACGCGTTCCTCCACCACGACCGACCGATCCACGTCTCCTGCGACGACTCGGTCGTGCGGGTCGTGGGCTCGGCTCTGCAACCGGTGCGCCGCAGCCGCGGCTACGCGCCGATGCCGGTGCGTCTGCCGCTGGAGGTACCGCCGTCGCTCGCCCTGGGAGGTGAGCTGAAGGCTGCGGTCTGCATCGCCTCGGGCCGCCGCGCGTGGTTGAGCCAGCACGTCGGCGACGTCGGCAACCTCGAGACGCTCACCATGCTCGCCCGCACGCAGGCCACGCTCGCCTCGCTGGTGCGCGTCGAGCCCGAGCTCGTCGTCGCCGATGCGCATCCGGCCTACCTCTCGCGGTCGTGGGCGGCCCGCTACGCCGAGGAGCGGTCGATCCCGCTCGTGCTCGTGCAGCACCACCACGCGCACCTCGCCTCGCTGCTGGCCGAGCACGAGGTCCCGCCCGACGAGCCCGTGCTCGGTGTCGTCTTCGACGGCACCGGCTACGGCGACGACGCCACGATCTGGGGCGGCGAGCTGCTCCTCGGCTCCTATGCAGGCGTCGACCGCGTGGGGCACCTGCGGCCGGTGCGGCTGCCGGGCGGCGACGCCGCGGTGCGGCGACCGGCGCGCACCGCGCTCGCCCATCTGCACGAGGCCGGCATCGCGTGGGACGCCGACCTGCCGCCTGTCGCCGCGGCCGGGCCGGGCGAGCTCGCCGCGGTCGGGAGCATGGTGCGCTCGGGCGTCGGCTGCACGCCCACCACCAGCATGGGACGGCTCTTCGACGCCGTCGCGAGCCTGCTCGACGTCCGCCACGACGTGGACTACGAGGGGCAGGCCGCGATGGAGCTCGAGGCGCTGGCGGGCGACCGCGGCGGGCTCTCCTGGCGGGTCCCCGTACGCGACCGGGACGGCGTGCTCGAGCTCGACCCGCGGCCGGTCGTGACCGCCGCCACAGTCGCCGTGAGGGGTGGCGCACCCGTCCGGGCCGCCGCGGCCGCCTTCCACGACGCGGTGGCCGACTCCGTGGTCACCGCAGCGCTCGCCGTCCGTGCGGCGCACGGGATCTCGACGGTGGGCCTGACCGGCGGCGTGTTCCAGAACGCGCGACTCACCACCACCTGCAGGAGCAGACTGGAGGCGTACGGAATGCGGGTCCTGGTGCACCGCCTGGTGCCGCCCAACGACGGCGGCCTCGCCCTCGGGCAGGTGGCAGCGGCTGCCGCAGGAGGGAGCGCCTGACATGTGCCTCGGGGTCCCCGGACGCGTCACCGAGGTCTGGCAGCAGGACGGCACCCGGATGGCCGACGTCGACTTCGGCGGCGTCCACAAGACGGTGTGCCTGGCGTACGTGCCCGAGGTCGTCGTCGGCGACTACACGATCGTCCATGTGGGCTTCGCGCTCACCCGGCTCGACGAGCGCTCGGCGCTCGAGACCCTCGAGCTGTTCCGGTCGGTCGGCACTCTCGACGCCGAGCTCGGTCTCGACGACCCGGCCACGGCGGAGGGGCGGCGGCCGTGAGGTACCTCGACGAGTTCGGGGACCCCGGCCTCGCCCGCTCGCTGCTCGACGACATCGCCCGCCGGGTCACCCGGCCGTGGGCGATCATGGAGGTCTGCGGCGGCCAGACGCACACGATCATCCGCAACGGGATCGACCAGCTGCTGCCCCCCGAGGTCACCCTCATCCACGGTCCGGGCTGCCCGGTGTGCGTGACGCCGCTGGAGACGATCGACCGCGCGCTGGAGATCGCGTCGCGGTCCGACGTGATCTTCTGCTCGTTCGGCGACATGCTGCGCGTGCCCGGCTCGGGCCGCGACCTGTTCCGCGTGAAGAGCGAGGGCGGCGACGTCCGCGTCGTCTACTCCCCGCTCGACGCCGTCCGCCTCGCGCAGGACAACCCGGACAAGCAGGTCGTCTTCTTCGGCGTCGGCTTCGAGACCACCGCACCGGCCAACGCGATGACCGTGACGATGGCCGACCAGCTCGGCCTGACGAACTTCTCGGTGCTCGTCTCGCACAGCCTCGTACCGCCGGCGATCACCGAGCTCCTGGAGTCGCCGACCCGGCGCGTGCAGGGGTTCCTCGCCGCCGGCCACGTCTGCACGGTGATGGGGATGTCGGAGTACGCGCCTCTCGTCGAGCGCTACCACGTGCCGATCGTCGTGACCGGCTTCGAGCCCCTCGACGTCCTCGAGGGCATCCGTCGCGTGCTGATCCAGCTGGAGGAGGGCCGCGCCGAGCTCGAGAACGCCTACCCGCGCGCGGTGTCGCCGGAGGGCAACCCGACAGCGCAGGCGGTCGTGCGCGAGGTCTTCGAGATCACCGACCGCGCCTGGCGCGGCATCGGCACGATCCCGTCGTCGGGCTGGCGGCTCGCGCCGGCCTACGCCCGGTTCGACGCCGAGACGCGGTTCGACGTCACGGGCATCACGACCGAGGAGTCGGGGCTCTGCCGGTCCGGCGAGGTGCTCCAGGGCCTCATCCGGCCGGTCGAGTGCGCTGCCTTCGGCCGCGAGTGCACGCCTCGCTCGCCGCTGGGCGCGCCGATGGTCTCGGCCGAGGGCGCGTGCGCGGCGTACTACCAGTTCCGCCGCCTCGAGCAGGTGACGACGTGACGCAGCACCTCGACCTCGCGGCGTGGTCGTGCCCGGTGCCGCTCCGCGACCACCCCAACGTGGTGATGGGCCACGGCGGCGGAGGCGCGCTGTCGAGCGAGCTCGTCACGCACCTGTTCCTCCCGGCGTACGGCGACGACGACGGCGTGCTCGCGCAGCTCGGCGACGCCGCCGTGGTGCCCTCCGGCGGTGATCGCATCGCGATGAGCACCGACTCGTTCGTGGTGCGTCCGCGGTTCTTCCCCGGCGGCAACATCGGCGACCTCGCCGTCAACGGCACGGTCAACGACGTCGCGATGGCCGGTGGCCGGCCGCTGTTCCTCTCCGCCGCGATGGTGCTCGAGGAGGGCCTGCCGCTCGCGGAGCTCGGCCTCATCGCGAGGGCGATGGGCGAGGCGGCGCAGCGGGCCGGCGTACGGATCGTCACCGGCGACACCAAGGTCGTCGACTCCGGGCACGGTGACGGCGTCTTCGTCACCACGACCGGGATCGGTGTGGTGCCTGAGAGCCGTGACCTCGGGCCGCATCGCGTGCGGCCGGGCGACGCCGTGCTCGTGTCCGGACCGATCGGGATGCACGGGATGGCCGTGATGTCGGTGCGTGAGGGGTTGGAGTTCGGGTCGGAGATCCGCTCGGACTGCGCACCGCTCAACGGGCTCGTCGAGCGTCTGCTCGAGGCCGTCCCCGACGTCCACATGCTGCGCGACCCCACCCGCGGCGGTGTCGCGGCGTCGCTCAACGAGATCGCGCGGTCCTCGCAGACCGGCATCGAGATCGTCGAGCGGTCCGTCCCGGTGCCCGACGACGTCCGGGCCGCGTGCGGCTTCCTCGGCCTCGACCCCCTCTACGTCGCCAACGAGGGCAAGCTCGTCGCGTTCGTGGCCCAGGCCGACGCCGACGCCGCGCTCGACGCGCTGCGCGGGCACGAGCTCGGTTCCGGCGCCGAACGGATCGGGACCGTCGTCGCGGAGCACGCCGGCGTCGTCGTCGCGAGAACGGCCATCGGCGGGACGCGCGTCGTCGCCCTGCCGCTGGCCGAGCAGCTGCCGCGGATCTGCTGACATGCACGAGCTGTCGCTGTGCCGGTCGATCGCGACGATCGTGCGCCGGCACGCCGTCGACCGGCAGGTGACGGTCGTGCACCTGACGGTCGGCCAGCTGCGCCAAGTGGTCCCCGACACCCTCGTCTACTGCTGGGCGGTCGTGAACGAGGGCACGGTGTGCGACGGCAGCGTGCTCGACATCGACCGCGTGCCGGGCCAGCTGACGTGCGACGACTGCGGCGCGCGGACGACGATGGAGGAGCTGCACGTCAGGTGCGGCGTGTGCGGGGGGACGAGGGTCCGGGTGACCGCGGGCGAGGAGCTGCTGGTGACGTCGATCGAGCTGGCGGAGGCGGGCTGATGGGTCGGTTCCACCGTCATGACGACGGCACCGTGCACGACCACGATGGCGGCCACGCTGAGGCCGTCGGCGCCGACGACATGTCCGGCTACGAGACGGGGGCCGAGCGCGTCGTCGTCCTCGAGGCGATCTTCGGCGAGAACGACCGCGTCGCCGCTGCCAACCGGGCGGACTTCGCAGCAGCCGGCGTACGCGTCGTGAACCTGATGTCGTCGCCGGGTGCCGGGAAGACGGCGCTGCTGCGCGAGACCCTGGTGCGACTGCAGGGACGGGCACGGGTCGGCATCGTCGAGGGCGACATCGAGACCTCGCTGGACGCCGACCGGCTCGCGGGCCTCGGCGCCTCGGTGGCGCTGGTGAACACCGGCGACGGGTTCGGCGGCGAGTGCCATCTCGACGCACCGATGATCCGGTCCGTGCTGCCTCGCGTGCCCCTTCACGAGCTCGACCTGCTCGTCATCGAGAACGTCGGGAACCTGGTGTGCCCCGCGGAGTTCGACGTGGGCGAGGACGCCAAGGCGATGGTCTGGTCGCCCACCGAGGGCGAGGAGAAGCCGCTGAAGTACCCGCTGATGTTCCGCAGCGCCGAGCTGGTCGTGGTCAACAAGATCGACCTGCTGCCGTTCCTCGACGTCGACATGGACGCGTTCCGCGCGAACCTCGCGCGGGTGAACCCCGCCGCCCTCGTGCTCGAGGTGAGCGCCAAGACGGGCGAGGGTGTCGACGCCTGGGTCGACTGGGTGCTCGGCGGCTGACGATCAGCCGCCCAGCACTCCGTAGGTGACGAGCAGGAAGCCGCCCGGCGACGTCGCGCTGCTCCGCATCTCCAGGCGCGTGCTCGGCAGGTCGTCGAGGAACCGCCGCCCGCTGCCGTGGATCACCGGCGCGACGACCAGGCGCAGCTCGTCGACCACGCCGCCGGCGAGCAGCGCGCGGGCCACGGTGATGCTGGCGTGCACGCCGATGTCGCCGCCCTCGCCCGACTTCAGGTCGCGCACGTACTCCACGAGGTCGCCCTCGATGACGGACGCAGGTGCCCACTCCTGCGTCAGCGGCGTCGACGTGGCCACGTGCTTGGGCACGGCGTTGATGAACGACGCGAACGGCTCGACGTCGCTCGTCGGCCAGTACGCCGCCCACTCGTCGTAGCTGCGGCGGCCGAGGATCACGTCGGTCTGCGTCCCGATGGTCGCCGCGAGGTTCCCGTCCATCTCGGCGTCCCAGTAGTCCAGGAAGTACTCCTCAGGGGCGGTGGCCACCCCGTCGACGGACAGCAGCATGTAGACGACGACCGTGCGCATGGCGTCGAGCCTAGGTCCCTCGCTCCGGTTCCGTCAGCGATCGCCGGGCGACCTCGCGCGCCGATCGATCAGCCCGTGCGGAAGCCGGGCACGATCCTCCAGACCGGGTACGTCGAGGACAGGGTCGCGGCGTGCAGGTCCCAGTCCTCGGGTCCGAGCGCCGCCGGTGGGACAAGGTCGATGGTCTCGCCCCGGATCCGGAAGCCCCACGAGAATCCGGTGAGGGCGTGGACCTCCACCCCGGCGTCGTCGCCGCCGTCCGGAACGCACAGGAAGCTGTGGGCCAGCCAGTCCATGTCCTGCAAGGGATTCCGCGAGGGGGCGTCGAACAGCTGGGGCTGCAGCCCCAGCCAGCAGAACGGGTGCGGCAGGTCGCCGAGGAAGGCCAGCGGATCGATCTCGAAGTCGCGGCCGCCGCTGACGTTGTCGTCCGAGCGCACCAGCTGCACCCAGCCGAGCACGGCGTCGTACCCCCGTGCCGGGTAGTCCACGGACGCGTGGCACCACGGGAAGCCGGCCGAGTCGGGACCGGACCCGACGAGCTCGGGACGGTCGTTGCGCTCGAGGGTCGCGTGCACGATCCCGTCGAGCCCGCGCAGCGAGAAAGGGAGGTCCATGGGCGCCACGGTAGGCGAGGACGTCGCGCGCCGTCCGGCGGACGGCGGCGCGCGAAGGCCGACAGCGACCTCCGCGCGCCGCTCGCGTCAGCTGGCGGCCTTGAAGGCCACCGAGGGGACGTACCCGGCCCAGCAGTCGCGTGCCGCCGCGGTGTCGTCGACGTGACGGAACACGTCGGTGGGACCGCCGTCGCAATAGCTGTCGGCCGAGCGGCTGTCGACGAACGGAGTCACGTCGGACTCCCCGTAGAAGGGCGCCGCGACCGTCAGGACGTTGAGCGAGTCGTAGCCGCAGCCTCCGCTGCTCGCGCGGCAGTCCGCGTCGCCGATCGGGTGCGGCCCGGCGGTCGACGTGTTGTAGGAGACGCCCCACACGAGCGTGTCCGGCACCACCAGGTTGTCGAACGGGAACGTCACCGTGGTCGCGTAGCCGTTGAAGCATGCCTTGAGACTGCTGTCCCACCACTTGCCGGCCTGGTCACCGGTGCAGCGTGCGCTCGCCGACGGGCGGTACGGGATGGCGAAGGTCTGCGTGGTCGACGCGATGACCGTGCCCGGCGTCGCCCCCGACCCGACGCGGTACAGGGTCAGCGTGATGGGCACGGCGAACGTGGCACCCGGCGTGGTGACGCAGTCCTTCCCGTACCAGGAGCCGGACCCGCAGCCCCAGGAGCTGAGGCCCACGGTGACCGACGTGAGGCGCCGTCCCCCCGCTCGGAAGACGACGTCGTCACCGAGCTCGGCGGTCTGGGTCGCCTCGAACCCCACGCTGGGTTGATTGCCCTTCAGCGGGTTCGGGATGCTCGAGTAGATGGTCGAGGACTTCGGGGCGCCGGAGTCCTTGGCGGCGCCGGCGTTCGGGGCGACGAGGGCCACCCCGACGAGCAGCCCGGTGCCGAGGACGACCAGTCGGCGGACGGACGGCCCGAAGCTCCTGCGCTCGTCGGACAAGGTGCTGTGCTGCACGATCGTTCCCACCCCCACGGGGACGGCCCTCGGCCCAGGCACCGCGGGCAGCGGCCGGCACGGGTCTCGCCTCTGCGCTCCCCGCCCGGCCTTCCCTGGCGACCGCTCCGGACGGATCATCGCTTGCCGAGGACGGCGTCGACCGTCCGCTGCGACCCTGGCATGCGACCGGTCGTGACGCCAGGTCCGGCGCGCCGGTCGCGCGTGGCTGTCAGCGCGCGAAGTCGACCGTCAGAGCCGCGTGATCGCTCCAGCGCTCGGCGTAGGTCGCGGCCTTGTGCACCACGACGTCGGTGACGCGCGACGCCAGCGCCGTGGACGCGATGGCGTAGTCGATGCGCCAGCCGCCGTCGGTGTCGAAGCCTCGGCCGCGCCACGACCACCACGTGTACGGTCCCGGTCCCTCGCCGCCGAAGCGCCGACCGAGGTCGACGTAGCCGTGCTCGTCGAACCAGCGGGTGAGGTAGGCGCGCTCGTCCTCGAGGAACCCTGCCTTGCCGCGGTTGCCGCGCCAGTTCTTGATGTCGTGCTCGGTGTGCGCGACGTTGAGATCGCCGCAGAGCACCGCCTGGCGCCGCACCCGCGGGCGCCCGAGCTGGACCAGCCGCTCCTCCATCGCGTCGAGGAAGCGGAGCTTCTCCGACTGCCGCGCCTCGTCGCTCGCCTCGCCGGTGTGCACGTACGTGCTGACGACGGTCAGCGGCCCGATCTCGGTGTCGACGTCGACCTCGAGCCAGCGCCCGGACTCCGCGAACTCCCCGGGTCCCACGCCGGTGCGGACCGCGCGGTGCGGCATCGTCGTGAGGACGGCGACGCCGGCCCGGCCCTTGGACGCTGCTTCCGTGTGCGCGACGTGGAGGTGGCCGAGCCCGGCGGCATCGAGGACCTCGGCGAGCTGCTCGTCGGTGGCGCGCACCTCCTGAAGGCACATCACCTGCGCAGCGGATCGCGCGAGCCAGTCGAGTCCACCGCGCCGGGCCGCAGCCCGGATCCCGTTCACATTCGCGGTCACCAGGCGCAGCACGCGAGCCATCCAACCAGCCGCATCCGGGCGGAGCGCACCCGGTCTCGCTCGCCCCACCGGCGCCCGAGAACCCCCGGAACAGCCCCGTCAGGCGAGCGCGACCGCGGGTGCCGGGGACGGGAGGGGCTGGCGCAGCAGGGCGATGCCGAGCCCGACGGCGAGCAGCGACGCGGCGGTCGAGACCGGGATGCCGTACGCCGGGTGCACCGCGACCGGGAAGCCGGAGAAGCCCGCGCCTGCGACGGCGAGCAGCCCCGCGCCCACGAGCACCGCGCCGAGTCCCGCGACCCATTCCGAGCTCGGGGCGCGACGCGGCGGGTCGTCGAACCACGGCAGGTGCACGAACTCGATCGGCCACAGCCACCGCGCGACGCAGTAGACGAGAAGGACGAACACGAGCGCGACGGGCAGCACCCACAACCAGTAGGTCAGGCCGTCCGGCACGATCTGGCCGTTGCTCTCGACACGCACCGGGAGGTCCCAGCCGATCGCGTGCAGCAGCGCGAGCAGGGAGACCAGCACGAGCATGTGCCAGAGGTAGACCGTCATCGCGAACATCGCCGCGCGGACCGTGGCGGCGTAGGGCTTGGGCCGCGCGAAGGCGCGCCGCATCCAGGGCGCGAGCAGCACGAAGAGCCCGAACAGCACTGCGGAGTGGCACACCAGGATCACGGTCGGCGGCGCCATGTTGGAGAACCGCTCGGTCGGGATCCCGACCAGCGAGGTCGGGTACCAGTGCAGCACCTGCGTGAGCACCACGTTCG
>DASSQW010000348.1:0-11726 GCA_035702165.1 Candidatus Nanopelagicales bacterium | reverse complement strand
CCGGCGTACGCAGCACCGCCCGTGCGGGCCCGCGGAACGCGGCATAGGACTCACCCCTCGCGTGCTCGGTCGTCATGAGGACCGTCTCGCAGCCGGCCTCGCGCAGCGTCAGCACGGCCGACCACGACACGAGCTCGGCACCGACCACCACCGCGCGCGCGCCGGGCGAGCGGTGCTGCAGGTGCACGAGGTTCTGCAGCTGTCCGGTCGTGAGGACGCCGGCCGGCCGGTCGCCGGGCACGAGGCGCGCGGCGCGCGGACGCTCGCGCGCACCCGTCGCGAGGACCACCGCGCCAGCGGTCATCACGGTGCGGCCCTGCGGCGACGTCACCTCGAGCGTGCGCTCCCCTGCCCAGCCCGTCGCCTGTGACTAGGTGCGTATCTCCGCGCCCGCGGACAGCGCCGCGTCGACGAGCCGGCGCGCGTACGCCGGCCCGCTCGTGACGCGGCGCAGGTCGCGCATGCCGTAGCCGAGATGGTCGCTGTGGCGCGGGATCCCACCCGCCTCGCGCTCGCGGTCGAGCACGACCACGCTGCGGTCGCGCGCGAGCTCGCGGGCAGCCGTCAGGCCGGCGGGGCCGCCGCCGACGATGACGACGTCGGGCGCGGTCATGGCCGCTCCCCCAGGCTCTCCTCGAGCAGGCGCGAGACCTCGGCGCCGCAGAAGAAGCCCTGGCACCGGCCCATGAGCGCCCGGGTGCGCCGGCGTACGCCGTCGAGGTCGGTGGGCGGGATGGTCGAGGCGAACGCGTCGCGCAGCTCGCCGCGGGTCGCGCGCTCGCAGAAGCACACGACGCGGCCGTACTCCGGGTCGCGCGCGATCGCCTCGGCGTCGGCGTACGGCCGCGGGAAGGCCTCGCCCACGTTGGGCATCCGCGGGGTCGGCGGCAGGTCGGTGCGCGTCGCCAGGTCGAGGCCTGCCCCGCGCAGCAGCTCGACCGCGTGCTCGGCGACGGCGAGGGACGACGTGAGCCCGGTGGACCGGATCCCCCCGAGCAGGAGGTAGCGCTGGTCGGGGTGGAGGGCGACGACGTAGTCGTCGTGCTCGGTCGCGGCACGCAGTCCGGCGTAGGCCGTGGTCACCTCCTCCTCGAGCAGCTCGGGCATCAGTTTGCGGCCCTTGCCGAGGAGGAAGTCGAAGCCGTGCTCGGTGGTCGACGTGTCGGTGCGGTCCTCGATGTTCTCCGACGTCGGTCCGAGCATGACGTTGCCGTAGATGGTCGGGCTCACGAGCACGCCCTTGCCGCGCGACGACGGCACCGGCAGGACGATGTGGTCGACGAGGCGGCGCGCGAGCTTGTCGAACACGAGGAGCTCGCCCTTGCGCGGCACGACGTGGAAGCGGTCGTGGCCGAACGCGCGGTCGATGACGTCGGCGCCGAGCCCCGCCGCGTTGACCACCCAGCGCGCGGCGATCGTGCCGCGGCCGGTGACGATCTCGGTCGCGTCGTCGCCGCGGCGGACCTCGGTGACCGAGTGCCCGAGCAGCAGGTCGGTGCCGCGGTGGACCGCCTCGGTCGCGAAGGCGAGCGCGCTGGTCCAGGAGCAGATGATCGACTCGTCGGGGATGACGAGGCCACCGAGAGCGCCCTGCCCGAGGTGCGGGAGCCGCGTGTAGACCTCGGCGGCGTCGATGATCGCGCCGTGCTCGTACCCGTTGGCCTGCGCCTTCGCGAGCAGCTTCGGCAGCGCGGCCAGCTCCTCGTCGGTCCACGCGACCAGCACCGCGCCGACGCGCTCGACCGGGATCCCCGCGGGCACGGCGTACGCCGCGAGCAGGTCGTAGCCGCGGCGCACGAGCCGGGCCTCGAGCGTTCCGGGCGTCGCATCGAAACCCGTGTGCAGGATGGCGGTGTTGGCCTTGCTGGTGGCGTCGCCGACATCGCCGCGCGCGTCGATCAGCCCGACCGTGAGCGACCTGCCGTTCAGGGTGAGGCCCGAGAGCTCGCGCGCGACCGCGCAGCCGACGATGCCGGCGCCGATGATCGCGACGTCGAACGTACTCATGCCGACCCCAAGGAGCGGGCGACGGCGTCGCGCCAGCGGCCGAGGTGCTCGGCAGCGCGGTCTGCCGACCACCGGGGCTCGTAGGTCGCCGACGGCTGCCATCCCCCGACGACGTCGGCGATCTCGGCCGTCGGGTCGAGGCCGATCACGGCGGCCGCGGCCGCGCCGAGCGCGGTGGCGTCGGCGTACGGGTAGACGTCGACCGGCACCTGCGCGAGGTCGGCCTGCGCCTGCATGAGGACCTGCGAGCGGGTCAGGCCTCCGTCGACCCGCAGCCGCGTGACGGGAGCGCCGAGGTCGGATGCGACGACGTCGAGCAGGTCGACGACGGTGGCTGCCACCCCGCGCAGCACCGACGCGACGAGGTCGGCGCGCGAGCTCGCGAGCGTGAGGCCGGCGAAGGAGGCGGTCGCGTCCGAGCGCCACCACGGCGCCGCGAGGCCGGCGAGCGCGGGGACGAAGAGCAGGCTGTCGTCGGCTCCCGCGGCCGCTGCGTCGACGGCGTCGGGTCGGTCGAGCAGCCCGAGGTCGACGAGCCAGCGCACGGCCGAGGCAGCGGTGTAGACCTGGCCGTCGAGGCACCACGCAGTATCGCCGCGCAGCCGCGACGCGACCGACGTCGTGAGCCCGCTGCGCGATCGCGGCGCGATGTCACCCGTCGACGCGAGCAGGAATGCACCGGTGCCGTACGTGCACTTCGTCTCGCCCGCGCGTCGGCAGTCCTGCGCGAGCAGCGCGGCCTGCTGGTCGACGAGCAGACCCACGACGGGTACGTCGCCCCCGAACGCGCTCGTCGTCCCGATCACCTCGTCGCACGCGACCAGGCGCGGCAGCTCCTCCTCGCCGAGGTCGAACGTCGCGAGCAGCTCGGTCGACCACGCCACGCGGTCGAGGTCGAGCAGGAGCGAGCGGCTCGCGGTCGTGACGTCGGTGACGAGCTCACCGGTGAGCGCGTGCAGCAGCCACGCGTCGGTGGTCGTGACGACACCGTCGCGCGTGAGGTTGCGGCGTATCCACGCCATCTTCGGAGCGCTGAAGTAGGGGTCGAGGACGAGTCCGGAGAGCTCCGCGATGCGGTCGCGGTGCTCGGCGAGGTCGTCGCAGACGCCCTGCGCACGCGAGTCCTGCCACACGAGCGCGGTGGTGGACGGGGCACCCGTGACGCGGTCCCAGGAGAGGACCGTCTCGCCCTGGTTCGCCAGCGCTACGGCGTCGAGCCGGCCGCCTGCCCGCTCGGCGGCGCGACGACCGGCGGAGAGGACGGAACTCAGCAGCTCGTGCGGCTCCTGCTCGACTCGTCCGTCGCCGAGGTAGGCCGGACGCACGACCTCGTCGGCCGACGCGATCACGACGCCGTCGTCGACGACGACCGCCTTCGTGCCCGAGGTGCCCTGGTCGATGGCCAGCACGCGCACGCCGAGCACCTCCTCGCCAGACCTCCGACGACGCCGATCCAACCACCACGCCTAGGCTCGGCGCATGACCACGACGCGCTTGCCCGGCACCGACCTCGACCTGTTCCCGCTCGTGCTGGGCGGCAACGTCTTCGGCTGGAGCGCCGACGAAGCGTCGTCGTACGCCGTGCTCGACGCGTTCGCCGCAGCCGGCGGCACGATGGTCGACACCGCCGACGCCTACGCGCGCTGGCTCGGCAACGGCGGCGGCGAGTCGGAGACGATCCTCGGCGCGTGGATGGCGGCCCGCGGCAACCGCGACGAGGTCCTCGTCGCGACGAAGATGGGCAAGCTCCCGCCCTACGACAACCTGCAGCCCGACAGCATCCGCGCCGCGTGCGACGACTCGTTGCGGCGCCTGGGCACCGACCGCATCGACCTCTACTACGCCCACCAGGACCACCTCGGCGACGATCTCGCAGCCGCGCTGGAGGCGTTCGACGGGCTGGTCCGTGCCGGCAAGGTCCGCCACCTCGCGGCGTCGAACTTCACCGCCGCACGCCTCGCCGAGGCGCTCGACCTGCAGGCCGCCCACGGGTGGTCGCCGTTCGTGGCGCTGCAGCCGGAGTACAACCTCGTCGAGCGCGCGGAGTACGAGACCGAGTACGCCGCCCTGTGCACCGGACGCGGCATCGGCACGCTGCCCTACTACGGCCTCGCGCGAGGCTTCCTCACCGGCAAGTACCGCGGGGGCGCCGACATCGCCAGCGTCCGCGGCGAGAGCGTGATCCGCTACGCCGACGAGCGCGGCGAGCGCGTGCTCACGGCGCTCGAATCGATCGCTGCCGGCCACGGCGTACCGATGGCAGCCGTCGCGCTGGCGTGGCTGCGCACCCGTCCCGCCGTCGCCGCACCGATCGCGAGCGCGCGCACGGTCGAGCAGCTCGCGGACCTGCTGCCGATGGCCTCGCTCGCGCTGACCCCCGACGAGTTCGAAGCCCTCGATACGTCCAGCACCTGACGAGCCCGCCCATCTCGCAGGCGGCAGGAGTGCCATCGCATCACCGGAGTTGCGATGGCATTCCCGGAGATGCGAAGGCATTTCCGGGTTTCGCGGCGACGACGGGTGGAAGCGGCCGGCCGGCCCCGGACACGCCACAGCACGGCGGTTCAGGACTCGTCAGTGAGCCATCCGCGCGCGGGCGGAGTCGCGCGCCTCGGACACGGTGAGCGGCCGGCCGGCCTGCTGCAGGCCTATGACCGGCATGTTCTGGTAGACCGCCTCGTAGTCGCCCGCCCGCACCTTGAACGTCTCGTGCCAGATGCCGGCCCCGCTGCGCTCGTCGGCCGCGAGCCGGTTCCACTCGCGCCACACCGGAGCGTGCTTCGCGCCCGGGTCGCGCGCGTACGCCTCCAGCGCGTCGAAGGATCGCCAGTACTGCACGAGGACACCGTGGCCCGGGTCGCCGTGCCGCGTGACGCCGAGCAGCCCCTTCGACGGGTCGGTCATCAGCTCTTCGAGCATGTCGCCCATCTGCATGACCAGCCGCGTCGCGTCGGGCGCCACGGCCGGGTCGTGCACCAGCGCGCCGATGAGGAACACCACGAAGTCGCCGTCGAGCTCGGCCGTCCATCGCCCCTGCTGAACATCCATGCGCGGACCGTCCCACCGAGCCGGGCCCTCGTCCAGACCCTTCGAACGTCGGCTTCCGACGTTCAGGCGGGGCAGCATGCGGACCGGTACCGCCGTCGCACCTCCGGGAGGGCGAGTGTGTCTCTGTCCTGCCGTCCGTCAGCTGACGGCGCCCTCGGGGTTCGGGACGGAGCCGCCGTTGCTCGCCGCGCGGCCACCGGTCTGGACGGGTACGCCGTCGACCGGCGAACCGGCCTCGGGGCTGTAGGTCTGGCTCGCGCGGAAGGTGTCGACGAAGGTCTGCAGGCGCGGGTCGTCGGGCGCCTGCACACGCAGCTGGTAGCCCCACGAGCTGATCACGATCGGCGACGGCAGCGCGGTGGTGCCGCCCCACGGGCTCATGACGATGTAGCGGTTCGCCTGCCCGGCCTGAGCGCCCTCGCCGCTCTCGGCGATCAGCGACTGCTTCGCGACGAAGGCGGTGAGCGCCGCGACCTGGTCGGCCGGCAGCGCCGCGTCGTACGTGATCCAGATCGCGCCGTGCTCCATGTCGTGCACCGCGCGCTCGCTCGGCACCGGCGAGGTGTAGACGCCGGCGTTCATCCAGATCGGCGCGTGCTGCCCGCCGACCGGAGGAGTGACGGCGTACCGCACCGGTCCGTCGACGTGGTCGTGCGACAGCGTGCCGACGCCCGGCGTGCCCGGGCCCGGGTAGCCGGCCGTGTCCCACGCGAGCAGCCCCTCGATGCCCGGCGGCGGCGCGACCTGCTTCGGCGGCGTCTGCACGGTGGGCGGGCCGGTCGGCGTGCTCGGGATGATCTGGTCGCTGCCGGTCGCGGTCGCCGTCGAGGTGGACGACGGCGTGCTCATCGACGCCGAGCCCGACGCTGACGTCGACGGCGACCCGCCCGCCGAGCAGGCTGCGAGCGCGAGCCCCGCCACCACGATCACGACACCCCGACGACCCGAACGCGCTCCACCCATGCTCCCGACCCTACGAGACCCCGCGTCGACCACAGCCCACGACCGCCTGTGCACCCGCTGAGAGAACCTCCGTCGATGCGTGATGAGCGCACTCTCGAGCGTCCCCTCATCACGCGTCGACGGCGATTCAAGCGCCCGGGACGTCGTCCATCAGGCCCTCGATCTCGGCTCCGGTCACGAAGTAGCTATCGAGGTAGGCGCGGCGCTTCAGCCGGCTGCGACGCAGCAGCGAGAAGACCTCGGTCCCCTCCTCGAGCTCGTCGTCGATCAGGTACGCCTGGGCCAGACCGAGGTAGCGGTGCGGCCCGCTCCGCACATCGATCCCGACGTACGCCGCGGCATCAGCCTCGGCCTTGGCGATGGCCTCCTCGAACGACGACGCCCGCCACAACGTGATCCGCTCCTCGTACAACCGGTCGTCGTCCCCGCCTCGCCAGCGGAAGATGCACCGCACGCCGTACCACTGCTGCTCGTCGCTCACCGCCGCAGCATGGACGACCCGCGCGCGATCCGCGATCGAGAACCGCCTGTCGATGCGTGATGAGCGCACTCTCGAGCGTCCCCTCATCACGCGTCGACGGAGGACGACGGGTCAGGGACGGAAGCGGGCTCCGCGGTCTCCGGGCTCGAGGACGAGGACGCGGTCGGCGACCTCGTCTGCCTCGACGGCGTCGTGGGTGACGTGCAGCGCGGGGATCCCCTGTGCGCGCAGCAGGGCGCGCACCTCCTGACCGAGACGCTCGCGCAGGTCGCGGTCGAGCGCACCGAACGGCTCGTCGAGCAGCAGCAGCCGCGGCTTGGGGGCGAGGGCTCGGGCGAGCGCCACGCGCTGCGCCTGTCCGCCCGACAGCGTGTCGACGTGGCGGTCGGCATAGCCGTCGAGGTCGACGAGAGCGAGCAGCCGCTCCACCTCGGAGACCCGTTGCGCCGCAGGCATTCCGGCCGCCTCGAGCCCGTACGCCACGTTGCCCGCCACGTCCCGGTGCGGGAAGAGCACGGCGTCCTGGAAGACGAGCCCGATCCGGCGCAGGTGCGGCGGCACGTCGGTGATGTCGTCGCCGTCCCACCGGACGCGCCCCGCGTCGGGCGCGACGAGGCCCGCGACGATCCGCAGCAGGGTCGACTTCCCGACGCCGCTCGGCCCGAGCAGCGCCACCGACTCGTGCCCGCCGACCACGAGCGACACGTCGTCGAGCACCGGCCACCCGTCGAGCGCGATCGAGACGCCGTCCACCGCCAGGGTCACAGCGCACCGCCGCCCGGGTGGCGCCAGCGCTCGACCAGCGAGACGACCACGCCGGTGAGGACGACGAGCACGACCGAGAGCGCCGCGGCCTGACCGGACGACGCGTCGCCGGGCCGCGACATGAGACGCGCGATCTCGACCGGCAGGGTCGGCGCCGACGTGCGCGCGAGGAACGACGTCGCACCGAACTCGCCCAGCGACACCGCCGCCGCGAAGCCCGCTCCGACCGCGAGCGCCCGACCGAGCACGGGCAGGTCGACCGTGCGCCAGGTGCGCGACGGCGACGACCCGAGCGACGCCGCGGCCTCGCGCAGGCGCGGGTCGACCGAGCGCAGCACCGGCAGCACGAGTCGGACCACGAGCGGTACGGCGACCAGCGCCTGGCCGACCGGGACGATGATCCAGGTGCCGCGCAGGTCGAACGGCGCGACGGCGAAGGTGATGAGCAGACCGAACCCGACGGTAACGGCGCTCGTCCCGAGCGGCAGCGTGAACGCGGAGTCGAGAGCGTCGCCGCCGCGCCGTGCGTAGGCGATGGCGCACGCGGCGAGCCCGCCGACGACGACGGCGATCAGCATCGCGACGACGGCGTAGGACAGGCTCGTCCAGGCCGAGGCCCACACCGTGACATCGCGCGTGGTCGTGCCCTCGCGGCCGAGCATCGCCCACCAGTCGAAGCCCCAGCGGTCGCCGACGCGCAGCGAGTCGTGGAGCAGCGCGAGCATCGGCAGCGCCACGAGCACGCCGAGGGCCACGACGTACGCCACCAGGGCGCGGTCGCCGCGTGAACGAGGCCGGTGCAGCGACGACTCGGCGCGCCCGAGCCGCTGCCGCACGGCGAGGCGGCGCTGCAGCCGCCCCGACACGAGCAGCACGCCGACGACCGCGACCAGCTGCAGCACGCACAGCGCCGCCGCTCCGCGCAGGTCGAAGAGAGCGACCGTGCGCCGGTAGATCTCGACCTCGATCGTCGTCGTCGCCGGGCCGCCCAGCACCACGATCACTCCGAAGGACGTGAACGTGAACAGGAACACGAGCGCCGACGCCGCGAGGACCGCGGGCCGCAGCAGCGGCCAGGTCACCGTGCGCCAGACGAGGACGGGTGAGGCGCCGAGCGTGCGCGCCGCCGCGGCGTAGCGATCGTCGAGGTGCGACCAGAGACCTCCCACCACGCGCACCACCACGGCGAGGTTGAAGAAGACGTGCGCGAGCAGGATCGCGCCGAGCGTGCCCGACCACGACTGCGGCAGGAGCGCCCGGAACGCCGTGCCCACCACGACGGTGGGCAGCACGAACGGCACCGTCAGCAGCACCAGCAGCAGCCGCCGTCCGCGGAAGGCCAGCCGGTGCACGGCGTACGCCGCGGGCAGCCCGACCGCGACCGTGAGCAGCGTGCTGAGCAGCGCCTGCCAGGTGGTGAACCCGACGACGCGCCACGTCGACGTCCGTCCCAGCACCGCCAGCCCCTCCGACGACATGCCGCGCGCGAGGATCGTGAGCAGCGGCCAGAAGAAGAAGACCGCCACGAACGCTGCGGGAACGACGCCGAACCACCACGCCGGCGGAGGCTGCACGCGCGCGCGTCGGCCCGTCGCGACCGGGGCGGGTGGCGACGACGAGAGCAGCTCGGTGATCGTCAGCGCAACGTCACCTGGTCCCACGTGTCGAGCCACTCGGCCCGCTTGTCGTCGATGGTCGACGGATCGAGCGTGAGCGGCTGCTTCACGGTCGCGGCGTAGTCGGTGAAGACCTTCGGGAGCGCAGTGCCGGGCACGGCCGGGTAGACGAACATCGACAGCGGCACGTCCGCCTGCACCGCGGGCGAGAGCAGCCAGTCGACGACCGCGCGCGCCTCCTGCGGGTGCTTCGTCCCGGCGAGCACGCCGGCGTACTCCACCTGCCGGAAGCAGCCGTCGGTCATCACCGCGCTCACCGGCTTCGCGGTGGCGGGGTCCGCGGCGTAGACGACCTCGGCCGGCGGGCTCGAGGCGTACGACACGACGAGCGGGCGCGAGCCCTTCCCGGCGCCGGAGTACTCGTCCTCGTAGGCCTGGGTCCAACCATCGACCACCTTGACGCCGTTGGCGCGCAACGACTTCCAGTAGTCGGTCCAGCCGTCCTCTCCGAAGCGCGACACCGTCGCGAGCAGGAAGGCGAGACCGGGCGACGACGTCTCCGGGTTCTCCACGACGAGCAGGTCCTTGTACGTCGGGTCCGCGAGCTGCTCGAGCGTCGACGGGACCGGAAGGCCCTTCTTCGCGAACCAGGCGGTGTCGGCGTTGATGCACACGTCGCCGTAGTCGATCGGCGTCACGGCGTCCTTCGTCGCGGTCTTCAGCTCCGACGGCTCCGAGGCCGCCGCCGGCGACACGTAGGGGTCGAACACTCCGGCCGACAGCGCGCGCGAGAGCAGGGTGTTGTCGACGCCGAAGAGGACGTCGCCCTCTGGGTTGCCCGCCGTGAGCGCCGCCTTGTTCACGAGCTGCCCGGCGTCGCCGCCGGTCACGACGTCGACCGTGATGCCGGTGCGCCTGGTGAAGTCCTCGAGCAGCGACTTGGTCACCGCGAAGGAGTCGTGCGCGAGCAGCGTGACCGTCACCGGCGCGAACGACGACGGCACGGTCGACGGCGTCGGGCTCGGTGACGTCGAGCCGGACGTGGTCGTCGCGCCGCACGCCGAGAGCACGGCGGCGAGGACGCCCACGACGGCGAGCGGTCGAGCGGTTCGAGGTGAGAACAGGGCCATGAGAGTCCGTCCCTCCGCCGGCATTACCCGGATCAGGTTCGAGGGTCGGTGGCGGCGGCCACCCTCTCAGCCCGCCGTACCTGCGAGCTCCCCTGGATGTGCTGTTGTGCGCCCAGGATACGCCGCGACGGCAAGACCGCTACGCCGGACCCGAGCCGCCCTCGGCGAGGCGCCGCTTCTCCCTGGCCTTCACGACGAAGGCGTACTGGTCGACGTAGGAGAGCTCGCCGATCTCGACCAGGCGGTCGCGGATCACCGCCGTCATCTCCGGGCCCGACATCGTGCGCGCGTCGATCGGGAGCCGCTCCGAGATCCGCACACGCACGCGGGTGCGCCAGCGGCTCGTGTCGTAGGTGACCGCGACGGCGTGCACGGGGACGTCCGGGTTCTGCTCGAGCAGGGGCACCAGCACCCTCGGCGCGAGGCGGTAGAGCGCCCCGTGGTCCGGACCGCGGGTGCCCTCGGGGTAGATCCCGACCTTGAGCCCCGACTCCAGGCAGCGGTGCGCCATGTCCAGCGCCCAGTCGGTGACGGCGTCGTCGCCGCGGCGCAGCGGGATCTGGCCCAGCGCGCGGAAGAAGAAGCCGCCGGCGCTGTCGTAGGCCTCGGCCTTCGTGAACGCAGAGACCCGCCAGCGGGTCGGGGTCACGGTGACCAGCGGGTCGAGCATCGACTTGTGGTTCGACACCAGGATCGCTGCGCCCGGCGCGACGTCCTCGGAGCCGCGCAGGTCGATCGCGAGCTTCACGCGCAGGGCCTGGAAGAGGACCTGCGCGAGGGGCCAGGCGTGGGAACGACCCGGGTGCCCGATCTTCATGCCGGGGTTGAGGCGCCGCCCCTCCTCAAGAGCCTCGTCGTAGCTGCGCACGGTCACGGGGACAGCCTCCCGGACACCGGCGTCCGTGGCGAGCGCGGGCTCAGGACCGGCGCTCCTGCACCCGGTTCTTCACGAAGATGACGGGGATGAGGAAGGCGGCCACCGCACCGGCCAGCCACACGATCACCGCCGCGGCGAGCCACGTGGTGAAGCCGTCGATCGTCAGCGCGCCCGAGATGAGGTTGGTGATGCCGAGAGCGACGAACGCCGTGATGATCCCGACCCCGCCGGTGAACATGGGGGCGCTGCGCTTGGTCACCTGGTGGAAGAACGGCTCCATCAGCCCCTGGATCACGCCGTAGATGAGCGCGACCACGATGTAGGACCAGAGACCGGCGACGGAGAAGCCGGCCAGGACGAGGTCGGCGACGATGATCGCCACGAAGGCGGCGGCGAAGAAGATCGCCGTGCGGATGAGGAACCGGATCATGCGCCGACGGTAGCGCTCCCGCGCCGCGCAGAGCGGCTGCTACGCAGTGGGCGCGGCGTCGAGATCGCGGATCGCGGCAGCGATCCGGCCGTCCTGCTCGGGCGCCACCGAGCAGCACGCGCGCACCTGCGCACGCCCGCGCGCCGTCGCCACCACCAGGGCGACCACCGGCACGACGGCCAGCGCCCCGAAGATCCACTGCACGTCGCCAGGGTAGGCCCGCCCGCAGACGGGCGGCCAGGCGGGAATCCTCCGGGGGTCCCAGGCGTCGTCACCCACATGGCTCTCACCCGGCGCGAGCTGCTCGTCGGCACACTGTCGACCGGACTGCTCGCCGCGTGCTCGAGCGCCCAGGCCCCGGGCGGGCAGCCCTCGAGCCCGACACCCGCCTCGTCCGGTCCCAGCAGCC
>DASSQW010000347.1:0-17763 GCA_035702165.1 Candidatus Nanopelagicales bacterium | reverse complement strand
AGCAGGGTCTCGACATCGCTGCGTCGGCGAACCAGACCGTGGTCCAGCTCGGCGACTCCAGCCAGGAGATCGGCGAGGTGCTCCGCGTCATCGCGTCCGTCGCCGCGCAGACCAACCTGCTGGCGCTCAACGCGACCATCGAAGCAGCGCGCGCCGGCGACCTCGGCAAGGGCTTCGCCGTCGTCGCCGGCGAGGTCAAGGACCTCGCTCGCGAGACCGCGATGGCCACCGAGGACATCAGCCGCCGTGTCGCCGCGATCCAGGGCGACGCGCAGACCGCGGTCGCGTCCGTCGGCCAGATCGGCGAGGCCATGCAGAACATCGCCGAGTACCAGGTCGTCATCTCCGCCGCGATCGACGAGCAGATCGCGACCACGAGCGACATGTCGCGCAACGTCGCCGACGCCGCGTCCGCGACGTCCGACATCGCCAACGAGATCGGCGGCGTCTCCGAGTCGTCGCTCTCCACGGCGGCCGGAGTCAGCCAGTCGCTCGAGGCCTTGCAGGAGCTGGCGCATATGTCCGGCGAGCTGCAGACCATGGTCAGCCGCTTCCGCTACTGACCGTGCACCATCCGGGGGCCTGCCTGACTGCTCGGGCCCCCGGCGCTGCGTGATCGCGCGATCACGCAGCGCCGAAATGTCTCCGCGGCGCATGTGCTCCACGCCGTTCCAGGCGCATACTCCGGCACATGGCCGAACCTGACGGGCCAGACCAGGCCCTCGCTCTCGACGTCGTACGCCTCTACGGCAACAACGACGGCCGTCCCTGGTTCGCCGGCGTCCTGGCCGGCGAGACCGGGGACGAGATCGTCGTCTTCCGGCGCCCGAACGTCGACTTCGACGGCGCCGTCGCGCATCTCGTGCCCGACGGCGTCCACGTCACCTTCGTCGATGCGCCGCACACCCGCGCCGAGCTCCTCGAGGCGCGCGAGGAGGTCTTCGACCTCACCGACGAGCTGCACGTCGTCGACGTCCGGCTCCCGACCGACGGCAGCACTCTCGCAGTCTCCGTGGAAGGCCCGGTCGAGGACGCCGACGTCGTTCTCTCCCGCCGCGTCCCCGGCCTCGCGAGAGCCGTCCCCCACGACTGACCCACCGTCGAGATCTGTCAGACGCCGGTGAGAGGCGTCGCAGCACATCTCGACGGGAGCAGGACGGGGGTTCGGCAGGGCGGAACGGCGGTCGAGCGGCCCGCCTGCACGCTCATACCCTGATGGGTATGGAGATCTCGGAGTCGCGTGCGCCGCTGGGCGCCGGCTCCCTGCGCGCCGCCACGGCCCGGACGACAGCCTGGGCAGGCGCGGAACCGATTCTGCTGCAGGAGATCCCGACGGTCGACGCGCTCGTCCAAAGGCTCGATTCGACGGGCCACGTCGCGGTGGCCGAGCAGGTGTCGGCCGGGCTCGGCCCGGTCCCGAACGTCCCCCCGGGCGCCGCCCTGTGGGCGGCAGTCGCTGTCGATGTCGACGGCGTCGAGCCTGCGCGCCTGGGCTGGCGGACGCACGCGGTCGCCCTCGCGGCCGTCGACGCGCTGCGCGACGCGGGCCGCGTCCCGGCCGAGATCGTCTGGCCCACCACGCTGTCGGTCCCCGGGGCGATGTGCGGCGGCGACGCCGGCACGCGCTCGGTCGGCGTCGTCGACGTGCGTCCCGGCGCCTCGCGCAGCATCGTCGTCGCGACGATCGGCGTCCTGGTCGCCCTCGGGACGCTCGAGCTGCCGAAGGCCACCACGTCGATCTACGCCGACGGCGGCGTCATCGACCGCACGGCTCTCCTCGCGACCTACCTGCCCGCCCTCGAGCGCCGCGTGGCGCAGTGGCGCGACGCCGACCCGACCCTTCCGAACGCCTACCGGGACCGGTGCCAGACCCTCGGACGTCTCGTCGACGTCGACGGCCGCGAGGGCAGGGTCCGCTCGGTCGACGACGCGGGGCGCCTCGTGGTCGACCTGAGCGGCGAGCTCGTCGCGGTCGCGGCAGACCGGCCCGCACCCGTCCTGCTCTGACGCGGCCGATCCTCATCGTTCGAAACGCGGGAGCAACAACGCCCTGGCACGCTGGGCCCCACGACGAGGGAGGGCGCGTGGGCGGCACCAGCACCGGCCCGATCGAGCAGCTGCTCGACGAGGTCTGGACCGAGGCGAGCCGGCTCGACGGCGGCGAGGTCGCGACGTACATCCCGGAGCTGGCGAAGGCCGATCCCGCCGTGTTCGGGCTCGGGCTCGCGACGCTTGACGGCCAGGTCTACACGGCGGGCACTCTGGTCCCCTTCACGATCCAGTCGGTGTCCAAGCCCTACGTCTACGCGCTCGCGCTCGCCGACCGCGGCACGGCGGCCGTCGAGCAGCGCGTGGGCGCCGAGCCCACCGGCGACCCCTTCAACAGCATCGCGCTCGACGCCACCACCGGCCGCGCGTCGAACCCGATGGTGAACGCCGGAGCGATCGTGACCTCGTCGCTCGTCGGAGGGACCGACAGGGCGGCGCAGTTCGAACGCATCCTCGGCGGCCTGTCTGCCTTCGCCGGCCGGAACCTGCTCGTCGACGAGGAGGTCTACGTCTCCGAGCGCGACACCGGCGACCGCAACCGTGCCATCGCCTACTTCATGCGCTCCGCCGGCCTCCTCGACGAGGACGTCGACGCGCAGGTCGAGCTCTACTTCCGCCAGTGCGCGGTGCTCGTGACCGCACGGGACCTCGCGGTGATGGCCGCAACCCTCGCCAACGCCGGCGTCAACCCTGTGACCGGCGAGCAGGTGGTGCCGCGCCACGTCGTACCTCTCGTGCTCACCGTGATGGCGACGTGCGGGATGTACGACTACGCCGGCGAGTGGCTCTACCGAGTGGGCCTACCGGCGAAATCCGGTGTGAGCGGCGGGGTCTCGGCCGCGCTGCCCGGCCAGCTCGGCCTCGGGCTGCACAGCCCGCTGCTCGACGCCCGGGGCAACAGCGTCCGCGGAGTTGCGGCGGCGCAGCTGCTCAGCGAGCGCCTCGGAATGCACATGCTGCTGCCGTCCGAGCGCCAGCGCAGCGGCCTGCGCCGCACCTACCGCGCCGACGCGGTCCGCTCGCGGCGCGGGCGTCCGCGGGCGCACCGCGAGGTCCTCGACGCGCACGCCTCCACGATCGTGGTGCACGAGCTCGTCGGCGACGAGGGCTTCGCGAGCACGGAGATGCTGGTCCGCGCCGTGCTCTCGGACCCGGTGCCGGCACGGTGGCGCGTCCTCGACCTGCGGCGCGTCACGCGCATCGACACCGCCGCCGAGACCCTGCTCGCCTCGCTGGTCGCGCAGCTCGAGGCGTCCGGCGTGACCGTGTCGGTCGTGGAACCCCGTCTCCCGCAACCGAAGCAGGCGCTGCGCTGGCTCCCCGGGTCCGTGCACCGCTTCCTCGACGCGGACGCCGCTCTGGAGCGGAGCGAGACGGCGCTGCTCCACGAGCAAGGGCTCGACGACGACCTGCCGGTCGACCTCGTACCGCTCACCGGCATCGACCTGCTCGACGGGATGCCCGACTGGGCGGTCCGCGCGATCGAGGAGCGCGTCACTACGCGCGTCATCACCGACGGCGCCGTGGTCTTCGACGAGGGCGACCCGGCCGACGGCCTCTACCTCGTCGCCGCAGGACAGGTGGCCTCCGACGTACGCATGAAGAACCAGTCGGGACGGCGACGGCTCTCGACGATGGCGGCGGGCGCCTCGTTCGGCGAGCTGGCGCTGGTCGACGGCAGCACGCGCTCGACGCGGATCGTCGCCCTCGAGCCGACCATCTGCTACGTGCTCGGCCCGGACGCGTTCGACGAGCTGCGCCACCGCGACCCGGCGTCGGCTGCCGAGCTGGTCATGGCCATCGCGCGGAGCCTGTCGCACCGGTTGCGGTCCTCGACCGCCGACGTCGCGGCGTTCGAAGACCTGTAGCCCGCGGACCTGCAGACGCGCCGCTGCCCCTCGGCTCCACGAGGAGCGAGGGGCAGCGGCACCGGGGGGCTAGTGGGTGATGACCTCGCCGGGGACCACGCGCGGGTCCTCAGCGTCGAGGTCGGCGGGCGCAGATCGCTCCCAGGCGAGGTACGCCGTGGTCGCGCCGAGCAGCGCGCTGATCAGCCAGCCGGCGACCGCGACGTCGTCGACCAGGCCGGGGATGGTGAGGAGCGCCTCGGGGACGAGGTCGACGGGTGACACGATGTAGAGCACCGCGAGCGCCATGAGGAGCAGCCGGCCACGGCTGACCTCCACGAACCGGCCGGTCAGCACGTCGCGCACCAGACGGGGCAGTGCGCTGATCCTGGCCATGAGACCGCGGGGACCCTCGGCGCCCGCGGACGCCGCCGCCGAGGCGAACGCGGCTCGACGGCTGTTCCTGCTCATGTTCGACGTTCCTCCATGCGTCCCCGAGGGGCGGGGACCTCCGTCCGGCACGCACCGGACACCTGGGCATACCCCCGCGGGGCAGCCGGGAAACAGCGCCGATCGGCGCAGGTGAGGCCCGCCTGACCGGGCTTCGGGCCATCCGACCGGCCTATGCTGCCGAGGATCTGCGACGGGGCGCTGCACGGGGAGGAGGTGCCGGGTGGACGACGGCCCCATGTCCGGCACGCCCCAGGACCGGACCCGCATGTCCGACAGGTACAGCGGGGCGATGGACCTCCGGACGCTGCGCATCCTCACGATCGCCCTGCCCGTCGGGTTCCTGCTCGCGCTCGAGCTGGTGCGCCAGGTCGCGGCGGACGAGAGCCAGCAGGCGCGCGCGCTCGACCTCGCGCTCCTCGGCGTCCTCCTCGTCGGCATCGTCGCCTTCTCGGCCATGGTCTTCCGGATCGTCGGACGCACCCAGGCCCAGCTGGCGCGCCGCAACCGCGAGCTCGCCGCGGCGAACGACGTCTCGCAGGCCGTCCGCGGGGCGCTCGACCTCGACGAGGTTCTGGACGCGTCGCTCGACGCCGTCCTCGCCGCGACGGGGGCCGCCGAGGCCACCATCGTCCGATCGTCCCGCGACGCTCGCTGGGCCACCGGGAGCCGCGTCGTCCGCCGGCGTACTGCGCACCCGTCGTCGGGCGACACCGACCTCTCGGGCCGCACCCGTGAGATCCCCCTCACCACCGGTGCGACGACGGTGGGCTCGCTGCGGCTGCGGTTCGCCGCGCAGTCCGATCCCGACGACGAGCTGTCGAGCGAGACGCTCGACACCATCGCCCAGCAGCTCGCCGGCGCGATCCAGACCGCGGAGCTGCTCGCCGACCTGCAGCGGGGGATGCGCGAGGGCCACGCGTTCTACGACGTGCTGCTGCAGATCTCCAACCAGAACCCGCTGCCGGACACGATGGCCGCGATCCTGCTGCACTGCCGCACGCTCATGCGGTCGGACTCCGCCGTGCTCACGCTGAACGAGGCGACGGTGCGGTCGCTGATGATCGACGGCGAGCTCTCGGGGGCCACGCCGCTCGGCGACGGAAGCATGTGCGTCACGGCCGACCCCAGCCACGCCGAGGGCGCGCACGAGGGCGCGCTCGTGTGCCCCGTGCGTTCGGATCCGGGGATCCGCGAGACCTACTCCGGGGCGGTGCGCGGCCCCGACGGCTCGTTCGGCGACCTGTGGCTCGGCCGCCTCGACGATCGCGAGTTCGACGAGAAGGACGCCCGGTTCCTCGCAACGATGGGCGAGGTCACGTCGATCGCGATCGCCAATGCGCGCCTGTTCGAGCGCGAGCGCCAGGGCGCGATCGTGGAGGAGCGCGAGCGCATCGCGCGCGAGATGCACGACGGCATGGCCCAGGTGCTCGGCGTCACGCACCTGCGGCTGCGCGCGCTCGAGGCCTCGCCCGACGTCCGCGACCTCTCCGACGTCCACGAGGAGATCTCCAGCCTCGCCGACCTCTGCCTCGAGGCCTACAGCGACGTGCGGGAGAGCATCCTCGGCCTGCACGAGGCGAGCCGGGTCGACCGCGCGCTGATGGAGAGCCTGCGCGCCTACATCGAGAAGTACTCCACGCAGAGCGGGATCCCGACCCGGCTCGACGCCGATCCCGACCGCGAGGTCGTGCTCCCCACGCGCTACCAGGTGCAGGTGCTCCGGGTGGTGCAGGAGGCGCTCACCAACGTGCGCAAGCACTCCGGTGCCACGAGCGCCGTCGTCAGCTGCTACGACGACGGGCGGAGCACCACGGTGACGGTCGCCGACGACGGCCACGGGTTCGACCTCGCCTCGCTCCCCACCGGTCGCGAGGGCTTCGGACTGCACTCCATGCGCGAACGGATGGAGCTGCTCGGAGGTACGCTCAGCCTCGACTCGGCACCCGGCCGCGGCACCCGCGTGGTGGCCACCGTGCCCAGCCCGAACCGCAACGGACGACCGACGGAGGCCGCGCGTGCCGGACAGTGACGTGATCCGCGTGCTGCTGGTCGACGACCAGCCGCTGTTCCGCACCGCGATCGCCTCGCTCCTCTCCGGGCAGCCGGACATGGAGGTCGTGGGGCAGGCCGACAACGGCGTCGTCGGCGTCGAGAAGGCTCACGAGCTCAGGCCCGACCTGGTCGTGATGGACGTCGAGATGCCGGTGATGGACGGCGTCGAGGCGACCCGCCTCCTGCACGAGCAGCTGCCCGACATCAAGGTCGTCATGCTCACCGTCTCGGAGTCCGACGAGCACCTGTTCCAGGCGATCCGCAACGGCGCGCAGGGTTATCTGCTCAAGGACCTCCGGCCCGACCAGCTCTTCGACATGCTCCGCTCGGTGATGCGCGGCGAGACGCCGATCTCGCCGGCCGTCGCCGGCATGCTGCTGTCGGAGATCCGCAACGGCACGCTCACCACCGTCGACGCGCCGACCGCCAAGGAAGCGCCGCCGATCACCGCACGCGAGCTCGAGATCCTGCAGCTCGTCGCCGACGGCATGTCCAACCGTCAGATCGGCCACCGGCTCTCGATCACCGAGGGCACGGTGAAGAACCACGTGCACAACGCGCTGGAGAAGCTCGGTCTCGACAACCGGATCCAGGCCGCGTCCTACATCGTGCGACAGGGCCTCGGCCGCCCGTCCGACTCCTCCTGACCGCGCGCGGAGTTTCCCCAACCCGTGCCTGATGGGTACGGGAGGGTAGAGATCCGCACCGCACAAGTTGTGCCGCACCGGGGATACCGGCCCTGCGATCCCGCGCCCTACCGTCGTTGCGTACCCGACGTGCACGCTGCGGGAAGGGGGTGCCACCGGTGCCCAGGACGACCGACACGCCCGTGGTGCTCCTCTACGTCCACCCGCTGCTCGGGATCGGCCTCGCCGACCACCTCCGCGTGACGACCGGGATCGACGTCCTGGCCGTGCCGCTGCGCGACCGGCGCGCCGTCGCGGCGGCGCTGGCCCTGGCACCGCGCGTCGTGATCTACGAGAACGCCTCCGAGCTCGACCTCGCCGACCTCGCCCGCCTCGCGCCGGACGCCCGCCTCATCGACGTCAGCGGTGCGGTCGCACCGGCCGGCGCGCTCGTGCCCGAGCAGGCCGCTGCGCCGGCCACCGAGATGCTGGTCGACCTCGTCGGCCAGGCGTACTCCGCCGCCGGCTGAGCGGCCTCGCGGCCTGCGCCGCGCCCGTGTGACCCAGGTCATGTGCCCGACTTGTACCCCGTCTGTGCCCGGCGACGGATGGGCCGGGACGGGGGACGCGACCACGATGACAAGCGGAGGCCCAGCCTCCGGCTCGCCGCCGCGATCGGCAGCGGGCCCGAGCACGGAAGATGGGGGCGAGAGCTCATGGCGACGCTCGCACACCTCGACGGGTTGACCGACCGCACCCTGCGCAGGCTCACGAGAGCGGGCGTCATCGCCCTCGTCGTGCTCCTCGCGGCGTTCACCGCGCTGTACGTGATGGGCCAGCGCAGCGGCGGCGGGCCCACGATGGTCGAGCGCAACGTCAGCGCGATGGAGGACGCCGTCAAGCAGGCGCCGCAGAACGTCCAGGTGCGCCTCAAGCTCGCCGAGGCCTACACCAAGGCCGGCCGCACCGACGACGCCCTCGCGCAGTACGACGAGGTGCTGCGCGCCGTGCCGAAGAACTCGACGGCCGCGCTGGGCAAGGCGACGCTGCTCTACCAGAAGGGCGACCTCGACACCGCCAAGGCGCTGTTCACGACGATGGCCGCCAACGCGAAGACCAGCGAGTTCGCGCGCGTCGACCCCGAGGCGCAGACCGCGCACTACTACCTCGGCTCGATCGCCATCAAGCAGGGCCAGTACGACACCGCGATCACCGAGCTGACTCGGGCGAAGGCGATGGACGGCTCCGACGCGGACGTGCTCTACCTGCTCGGGGTCGCGCAGAGCAAGAAGGGCGACGACGCGAACGCAGTCGCCAACCTGTCCCGTGCCGTTGCTTTCGTGCCCACCGGTTGGTGCGATCCGTGGGCCGCGCTGCAGACGTCGTACGGAAACCTCAAGCAGAACGAGATGGCGCAGTACGCCGGCGCCATGAACGCCTTCTGCGGCAAGGACTCCGGCGCGGCCGTCAGCCAGCTCGAGCCGCTGACCTCCGGTCCCGCCGCCCTCCCCGCGCTCCTCGGGCTGGGCCTGATCACCGAGCAGCAGGGCGACAAGGCGGCCGCGGGCGCCTGGTACCTCAAGGCCTACGCCATCGCCCCCACCGACACCACCGTGCTGTCGTCGCTGGACCGGCTCGGCGTCAAGCCGCCGGCAGCGGGCTCCACCACCACGAAGGCGAGCTGACATGAGCACCGTCGACGGCGGCACCGGCCGCCACGCCCAGGTCGTCGAGCCCCCCGAGGGTGGCGGCCACAGCGCGCCCGAGGACCCGCGGCGCCGGCGCAAGCTGATCGTGCTCGCGATCATCGGGGTCCTGCTGCTCCTCGTGGCGGCGGCGTTCGCGTGGTACCTCATCACGCGCAAGCCGTTGACCTCGTTGCCGATCCTGGGCCACGAGCCGATGCCGACGTACAAGTCGAGCATCTACGGCGTCAACAAGCCGCTCGCCGTCGCGGTGTCGCCCGACGGGCAGCACATCTACGTGACCCAGAGCGGCGGCACCCGCACTGTCGTCGAGTTCGACGCGAGCGGTGCCGTCGTGGCGACCTTCAAGACCCCCGCCGACAAGGCGGTCGGCCACCTGCCGGCGTACATCGCGATCAACCCCGTCGACGGCACCGTCGCCGTGAGCGACACGATGGCCAAGCAGGTCTACGTGTACACGGCCAACGGGACCTACAAGCGCACCGTGCGACCCGCCGGTGTGAAGGCGTGGACGCCTCTCGGCCTCGCCTACGACGCGCAGGGCGACCTGCTCGTGAGCGACGTCGGCGCCAAGACGCACGCGGTGCTGGTGCTCGACGGGCAGGACAAGGTGCTGCGCACCCTGGCACCCGAGGACCAGGCGTTCTCGTTCCCCAACGGGATCGCGGTCAACGCCGACGGCGACGTGTTCGTCGCCGACAGCAACAACGGCCGGCTGATCGCCTTCGACAAGGACGGCAGGATGCTCGGCTCAGCGAACCGCGGCGTGGCGGAGGGCGATCTCGGCCTGCCGCGCGGCGTCGCCGCCGACAACGGCGACCGGATCTACGTCGTCGACACCACGAACCAGATGGTGAAGACCTACAAGCTCCGCGACGACGGCTCTCTCGCCTACATCGGATTCTTCGGCGACGAGGGCATCGACGACGGCCTGTTCGAGTACCCGAACGGGGTCGCCACCGACAACCGGTCGACGGTCTACGTGACCGACCGGGAGAACAACCGCGTCCAGGTGTGGAGCTTCTGACGCGGGAGGGGAGAGAGGTGATGCGGGGAGCGTGCATCGCTCCGCACGGGCCATCGGAATGACTCGCCGAAGCCGGCGAGACACAGGAAAGGAGGTGACGACGGTGAAGCGGCTTGCCTTCCTCGGAGTGGGAAGTGCGATCATTCTGGGCTTCGGAGTGATGGGCGCTGCGCCGGCGTTCGCCGACAATGGACCACACGTGTCCACAAGCAGCGATATGACCGTGGACCGGTGCGCAGGATGCCACCGGGCACACACCGCCAAGGACGCTTTCTTGCTGAAGGCGTCCGAGACCACACTGTGCGAGACGTGCCACAACGGCACGGGCGCCAACACCGACGTCGTCGACGGCGTGGCCATGACGGCGCAGGGCGGCAACACCGCGCTGCGTGCGGGTGGCTTCCAGTACGCCATCCTCGACGGCGCCAGCGGCGTCAAGGGCGCGTCGGTCTCCGCGGGATCCTCCGCGGCGACGACGTCCGCGCACAACATCGGCGAGACCGGGACAGCGTGGGGAGGCGGAGCGTCGGGCACCGACGGCACCGCCATCACCCTCGAGTGCGGGTCGTGCCACGACCCGCACGGCAACGGCAACTACCGGATCCTGCGTCCGGTCCCTGCCGATGCTGCCGGACTGACCCTCGGCGGAGTGGTGGGCATCCAGTCCATCACGCCGGCCGGCTACTGGATCAACTCCGAGGGCCGGACTCGCTACTACTACGACGTCGTCACGACGGCCAACCACGGCTTCAAGGTCGATGACAGCGTCACGTTCTACGACACCGGCACCGCCCTCGACGGCGCGACGACCAGCGGCATGATCGGCGTCGGCGTCTCGCTCTGGACCGGCGACCCGGCACAGCCGAACTGGCACACGAAGGCCACGATCACCGCCACCAAGTTCACGGTCTACAGCGGCACTGCGCTGAACGTGACGGCGAGCACCGGTCGTGTCTCCTACGCGCTGTCCAACGGCATCGCCGAGGTCACCATCCCGACCGCGGGCACAGCCAAGTACTGGACGTGGAACCTGCACGGTCTCGCGACCGGGCAGACCGTCACGGTGAAGGGCACCACTGGTTTCGACCAGACCGGTGTCATCACGGTGGTCGACAAGACCAGCTTCACCATGGCGACCACGGCCACCTCTCCGTGGACCGGCAACGCGCAGATCGTCGGCATCCCCGACGTCGCGAGCGCGGGGTCGAAGATCTACACCACGGGGAACTACTGGCAGCCGGACGACCACAACTACACCGGGACGACTCTCACCGGTGCCCTGTCGGCCACCAACACGGCCGCCAACAAGGGCCCGACGGCGTTCATCTCCAACATCTCCCAGTGGTGCGCCCAGTGCCACACCCGCCTCTTCGCGGGCAACGGAGCGTGGGAGAACGTCACGAGCGACCCGAAGTTCACGGTCATGCACCGTTCGCAGAGCGGCAAGGAAGGCAGTCCCAACTGCGTCACCTGCCACGTCGCGCACGGCACGTCCGCGAGCATGCTCGGCAAGGACAAGAACGGGAACTACTACGACAGCGACCCGACCCACCGTTGGTCGAGCAATGTCGGTACCGAGTTCGCGCTGTCCGACGTTGCCGGCGCCAACGGCGGCATGGGTGCTGGCGACAGCTTCCTGCTCCGTGTGAACAACCGCGGCACCTGCAACATGTGCCACGGCCTGTAAGAAGCACCAGCAGCACACCTGCTCGGGGCGCGCTCCTCGTGGCGGCCGGTCCGCCGGCTGCCACGGGGACGCTCCGGGCCACTCGGTAGGAGCAGCGCCGTGGAGCGGCAGAGCAAGGCCGGGTCAGGGGCGGCCTTCGCCCGGCTCGCGCTGCTCACCGCAACCGCGGCCGCCATCGCCCTCGTCTCGCCCCTGGCGACGGCTCGTGCCGACACATCGCCGAGCCCGTCCGACTCCCTCTCGTCCTCGTCAGTGGTGACGAGCCCGAGCCCGACCGGCTCGAGCACCCCCTCGCCGGACCCGACGCCGTCGACCGATCCCATGACGCCCTCCCCCAGCACGCCTGCGCCGGCGCCCACGTCGGCGGGGCCCAGCAGCGCATCGCCAGCGCCCACGAGCACCGGCGTACCGGTCGTTCCGGTGCCCACGGCCTCCGGCAACCAGCTCCCCCGGCTCAAGGCGGCCGGGGGCACGGTCAGCGCGACCAGCCCGCACGGCCCGTACGACATGACCACCGACGCGTGCGCGGTGTGCCACCGGGCGCACACCGCCAAGAGCGAGGTGCTGCTCAAGACCCCCGGGGCGGAGAGCACGCTGTGCCTGACCTGCCACGACGGCACAGGCTCGAACCTCAACGTCCTGGCGCAGTACACCGTGCTCAACGGTGCCGTGAACGACGCGACGACAGGCTCGTACTACTACCACGACGTCAGTGCCCAGAGCTCGCACGTGCTCGGTGCCGACGACGAGTTCCGTGGGCAGCTCAACCGCCACGCGGAGTGCGGCGACTGCCACGACCCGCACTCCGGTACCGCGACCGGCTCGACCAGCAGCCCGGTCGCCGGTGCGAGCCCAGCCACCGACACGCCGTGGTCGCTGTCGGGTCGCACCGCGGGCGCGTCCGGCGTCAGCGTGACCAACGGCGGCAACGGCTCTGCGCCGATCTACACCTTCCTCAACGGCAACAGCTCTCCTGTCGTCTTCGAGTTCCAGCTCTGCCTCAAGTGCCACTCCGGCTACACGACGCTGCTCACGAAGGACCCGCTGCACCCGTCGCGCGACATGCTCGACGCAGGGGCGGAGTTCAACCCCGCCAACTTCTCCTTCCACCCGGTCGAGGCGGCCGGTCGCAACACCACGCCCGCCATGGCGCTGAGCCTGTCCGGGCCGTCGGCGTACAAGCTCTGGAGCCTCACACCCGCGAGCACCGTGCGCTGCACCAACTGCCACGCCAGCCCTCTCCAGGTGGGGCAGGGCGCCGCCCAGGGCGCGGACGCAGCGGTCCACGCGTCACCGAACCGCGGCATCCTCGCCGCCACGTACGAGGACCGGGTGCTCACCGACGCGAACGACGGGTTCATCGAGAGCAACTTCGCGCTCTGCTTCCTGTGCCACACCGACACGCCCTTCACCGGCTCCAGCCTGAGCGCGACCAACTTCAACCTGCACAACAAGCACGTCGCGGGCATCAGCGGCAACGGGAACGGCGGGCGCGACATCGACGTCGCCGGCGCCGGCCAGGGCAACGCCCTGTGCGCCGAGTGCCACTTCCGCCCGCACTCGACAGCGACCACGACGAACCAGTGGTCGCACCTGGTCGCGTTCTCGCCGAACGTGCAGCCCATCAACGGCGTCATCTCCTGGCGGTCGACCGGCGTGGGCTCGGGCAGCTGCACGCTGCGGTGCCACGGCCAGGACCACGTCGACGAGACGTACTCGAACTGATGGCCGCCAGCCCGCTCCGGACCCGCGCTGCGCGCGCGGCGCGGACCGCTGCGTCCGACGGATACATGCGGGTCTGTATCGAACGGCAGGAGGCACACCGGGCACGGCTCACGCCTCTACCCCGAACGTGCCTCCCGACGGATGGTCGCGCCATCGCGGCCGAACCACGATTGATGCGGGTGGAGGACACCCGACGAGCCCCGACGGGCCCGCGGACCAGCAGGGAGCGACCATGACGTCGCCGAAGAGCTCAGCCGGCACCATCACCGACCCCGCAGCGATGCGCGCGGAGCTGCTCGACCGCCTCGGGCTCCCCGCGGACGCCAGCGACCGCGACGTCGAGACGGTGCGCCGGGCCGCCGAGGCGTTCCACGACAAGGCGCCCGACGGCCAGAAGCAGTGGGCCGCCGAGCAGCTCGCCGACATCGCCGCCGTGCAGTCGCTGCTCGACGACCTCGGGGCGGACGCCGTGCCGGAGGGCGTCGACGACCTCGACGACGACCTCGACGACGAGCCGGTCGACGAGCCGGTCGACGCGCCGGCCGCCGTTCCGCGGCGCCGATGGATGGTGTGGGCGGTCGCGGGCGTCGTGCTCGCCGCCGGTGCAGCGTTCGGCGTCCACCTCATCTCCGGCGCCAACGCCGTACCCGGGATCTCCGGCGCTCCGGAGGCGACCGCGAGCCCCTCCAGCACCGCGCCCGCGCTCGACATGGCCAAGGTCGGCGCCCTCATGCAGAAGATCAGTGCGAACCCGAAGGACGCCGCGTCGTACGCCGACCTCGCGTCGCTGTACTTCCAGGCGCAGGACTACGCCAACGCCGCGAAGTTCGCGGAGAAGGTCGTCAGCATCGAGCCGAAGAACGCCACCGGCTGGCTGGCGCTCGGCGCCTCGCAGTTCAACCTGGGCAAGGCCACCGATGCCGAGAAGAGCTGGATCAAGTCCGCCGCACTGAACCCCAAGAGCGCCGAGGTGCACTACGACCTGGGCTTCCTCTACCTCTCGCAGGCGAACCCGGACATGGCCAAGGTCAAGGCCGAGTGGCAGAAGGTCATCGCCATCGACCCGACCTCCGACATCGCGAAGAACGTGAAGACGCACCTCGACAGCCTCGCGAGCGCGAGCCCTGCCGCCAGCAGCAAGTGAGCGGATCGATCGGGAAGTGACCTGAGATGTCGCACGGCACGCCGGCCGCAACCTCCTCGGTGGACGCACCGAGCAAGGTGCGGTTCCGGCGTACCCGCGCGCTCATCAACAAGATCCCGCTGCCCACGACGCGCAAGGGCGCATTCCTCGGCTTCCTCGTGATCGCGGGCCTCGGCTCGATCCTGACCGTGGCCGCGGTCTTCGCGGTTAGCTTCAGCGAGACGGCCGCGTTCTGCGGGCTGTGCCACACGATGGCGCCCGAGCACAAGGCGTACGAGATGTCGCCGCACTCCGAGCTGGCGTGCGCCGAGTGCCACGTCGAGCCGGGCGCGCTCGGCTGGGTGAAGGCGAAGGCGGCCGGCACCAAGCAGCTCTTCCAGCTCGTCACCAACACCTACGAGCGCCCGATCCCCGCGCCCGACCACGCCGACCTCCCGGCCGTGCAGGACACCTGCATGCGCTGCCACTCGCTGGAGTCGATCACGGCCAACGGCGGTCCGGTGAAGCTCGTGCTCCGCCCCAGCTACGAGGACGACGAGAAGAACACCCGCGACCTCGTGGCCATCGTGCTGCGTCCCGCCGGCCTCACCAGCGACGTCACCACCACGGCGTCGAGCGACGCCGAGAACGGTCCGCGAGGCGTGCACTGGCACGTGCAGCAGGACGTCGAGTTCACCAGCGCCGACCCGCGGTCGCAGACCATCGACACCGTCACGGTGAACAACCCCGACGGGACGACGACGCAGTACATCGCCGCCAACAAGGTGAGCGTGTCGTCCAACGTCGGGCCCGACATCGCGAAACTGCAGGCCGACACCCGCACCCGGCGCATGGACTGCATCGACTGCCACAACCGCATCGGTCACACGGCGCCGAACACCTCGCGCGCGGTCGACGAGGCGATGTCGTCGGGCAGGATCAGCCCGGTCCTCCCCTACATCAAGAAGTACGCCGTCGACCTGCTGAACGCCGACTACGCGACCCTCGAGGACGCGGGCGTGGGCATGGAGACATTGCGCGAGACCTACGCCACGAGCTACCCGGCGGTCGCGACGAAGTACAGCGCGCAGATCGAGGCCGCGATCGCGGAGCTCAAGACCATCTACGCCGGGGTCGCGACGCCGGACATGAAGGTCCAGGCGCAGACCTACCCGGACAACCTGGGCCACAAGGGCGGCCCCGGATGCTTCCGCTGCCACGACGGCGCCCACTACAAGGTCGTGGACGGCAAGGTGTCCAAGGACACCATCCCGTCGACCTGCTCCACCTGCCACACCTTCCCGCAGATCGGCGGGACCGTGACCGGACTCGTGCTGGCGGGCGCCCCCACGACGCACAACGACAAGATGTGGGTGTTCAGCCACAAGTCCGCGGCTGCTGCCGTGGCCGCCGCGCGCAACGCCGCCCTCAAGCACGAGCCGGCCGGCAGCGTCGATCCGTCGGGCACGAACTGCGGCACCTGCCACCAGCGCAGCTACTGCGAGAACTGCCACACGACAGGCGCCTTCAAGATCGACCACGACCAGATGCTCTACAACCACGCGGAGTCGATCCGGCTCACCGGCGGCAAGGCCTGCGCCTACTGCCACCAGCCTGTCTTCTGCGCCTCCTGCCACCAGGGCAACGTGCTCGACACCCCGGCTGCCAAGCCGACGAACGGGACGGTGACGTCATGACCACGCGCTTCGACAGCGACGGCAACGAGATCCAGGACGCCGGCAGCCTGGCCTACGCCGACGACCACGACGGCGTCGTCGAGGAGCCCCCGAAGACCAGCCGCAAGCCGGCCATCGCGATCATGGCCGCGTTCGTCGTCGGCGCCCTCGTGCTGTTCGGCTTCGCCCTGTGGCCCCGCAGCTCCACGGCCACCGCGACGGTGACCGGTCCGCGGCTGGCCGCCGACCCGGCCGGGGCGCAGGCGCCCGTCTTCAGCGGGCAGCAGGTCACGACCGACGCGCCGATCTCGCTGGCCGACTACAAGGGCAAGGTCGTCGTCGTGAACTTCTGGGCCTCCTGGTGCAGCACCTGCAAGGAGGAGGCGCAGACCGTCGCCGACGTCGAGAAGAAGTGGCGCGACAAGGGCGTCGTCTTCATCGGCGTCGACACCCACGACACCACGGCGGGCGCGCACACCTACTACAAGACCTACGGCCTGGAGTACGCGAGCGTCATCGACTCCGACTCGCGCGTGGGTGCGTCGTACGGCGTCACCGGGCTGCCCGAGACGTTCGTGATCGGCCCCGACGGCACGGTCGTCGACAAGTACATCTCCGTCCTCGACGCGGCCACGCTCGACCAGATGATCCAGAAGGGCCTCGCAGCCGCCTGACCGCACCGCCGCTCCGCGCCCGGCCCGGGCTCCTCCGGGGCCGGGCGTCGGCGTCGGCGGCCGTGCCGCCGCGGCGTCCGGAAGGTACAGGCGCGCCTGTGCCTTCCGGCACGGGGCACACGCCGCGACCTGCAGGGATGTGCCCTGAACGTGCCCTCCGACGGATGGGCCGGCAGGCCGCGGAGAACCACGATGGAGGCACTGGGAAAGAAGGGGAGGACGCCATGAGCACCAGCGCACGCGCCGCCTCCCGCCCGCCGCAGGAGGTCCCCATGGCACAGCTCGAGCAGACTCCCGAGGTCGAGGGCACCGACGACGCGCCCGTGGCGCTCGAGCGCAAGGGCCGCGCGTGGCTGTGGATCCTCGTCGGCTCGCTGCTCGTCATCGCGGTCGGCTTCGGCGCGACGACGATGCTCGGCAAGTCGGTCGTCTACTACAAGACGCCGACCGAGGTCCTCTCCCTGCAGGGCCAGCAGGTGCGCCTCGCGGGCACGCTGGTCAAGGAGAGCGTCAAGACCGAGCCGGGTACGACGACCTTCTCGATGACCGACGGCAGGACCGTGATGTCGGTCGTCTACCAGGGCTCCGCGACGACGGCCCTCTCGACCGCGTCGCAGCCGGGGACGCAGATGGTCGCCGAGGGCAGCCTCGGCACCGACGGCGTCTTCCACTCCACCGTCCTCCTCGCCAAGTGCCCGTCGAAGTTCCAGGCGAGCACCACCTCGGGCGGCGCCGGCAATGGCCAGTGACCTCCGCTTCCGCGACGTCGCGAAGACGTACGGGCACCACAAGGTGCTCCGTCACGTCGACCTCGACATCCCCGCGGGCTCCTTCGTCGCGCTGATGGGCGCGAACGGCGCAGGCAAGACCACGCTGCTGCGCCTGGCGGCCGGTCTGGCCACGCCGACGAAGGGCGAGGTCACCCTCGCCGGAGTGAACCTGCAGAAGGCCGGCCCCGGGCTGCGGCGCATGATCGGCTTCGTCTCCCACGACGGTCTCCTCTACGGCGACCTCACCGGTCGGCAGAACCTGCTCTTCCACGGCCGCCTGTTCGGCGTGACCGACCCCGAGGCACGCATCGAGGAGCTCGCCGACGCCCTCGACCTGCACAAGGTCCT
>DASSQW010000346.1:0-5426 GCA_035702165.1 Candidatus Nanopelagicales bacterium | reverse complement strand
TTCGCCGCGTGCGGCATCGAGGTGAAGGCGCTGATCGGGACGATGATCGAGGTCCCGCGGGCCGCGCTGACCGCCGCGGAGATCGCGCAGTCGGCGGAGTTCTTCTCCTTCGGCACCAACGACCTCACCCAGATGGGCTGGGGCTTCAGCCGCGACGACGTCGAGGCCGAGTTCTTCGCGTCCTACCTGGAGAAGGGCGTCTTCACCGTGTCGCCGTTCGAGTCCCTCGACGTCGACGGCGTCGGCAGGCTCGTGCAGATCGCCGCCGACGAGGGCCGGGCCACGCGCCCGGACCTCAAGCTCGGTGTCTGCGGAGAGCACGGCGGCGACCCCGACTCCGTGCACTTCTTCCACAAGGTCGGTCTCGACTACGTCTCCTGCAGCCCGTTCCGGGTGCCGGTGGCGCGGCTGGAGGCGGGGCGCGCCGCGATCAGCAGCGACGCGACCGACACCCGCTAACCACGATCTGCCCACCGCGTGGTTGGTTCCCGCGGCGTGTCGCGCCCGGAGAGCAACCGCACGGTGGGCAAGAAGCGGTGAGAGGGGCGGGACCGTCATGGTCCCGCCCCTCTCGCGCTGTGCGGCGCGTCAGCGATGCGCCGCGTGCTGCATCGGCTCGATGCACGCGGTCAGGCGGTGCTGCTCCGGCTCGGGGCCGGCTGGCCGGTCTGGTCGCCGGGTCCGCCGTGGCCGCCGCCGGCCGGCATGTCCTGCGTGCCGGTGACGGTGAAGTCCTTGCCCACCGCGACGATGACGTGCGTGCCGTCGGTCGTGGTGAGGTGGGCCTCGTAGACGCCGTCGGAGTCGGTCTCGAGCCGCTCGACAGTGGCTCCCGGGTACGTCGCGAGAGCCGCGGCCTTGACCTTGTCGGCCGTGGTGCCCGAGAGCGCGGTCTCGCCCTTGCCCGGGCCGCCGTCGCCGCCCCGGCCGCCATGCCCCTGCTCGGTACCGGTGACGGTGAAGCTCGCGTCGACCTCGACGGTGACGTGCGTGCCGTCGGTGGTCGTGAGGTGCGCCTCGTAGACGCCGTCGGAGTCGGTCTCGACCCGGTCGACGGTGGCGCCGGGGTACTTCGCGAGGGCGGCGGCCCTGACCTTCGCGGCGGTGTCGCCGGTGAGAGCGGTCTCGGCGGGCTTCTGGCCCTGGCCGGAACCGGTCGGCGCGCTGCCCGAGGTGGAGCCGGACGAGGCGGAGGGGCTCGGACTGCTGGTCGCGGCGTTGGCGCTCACCGTGCCGGCGATGACGATCCCGCCCGCGAGACCCGCCGCGAGGAGTGCCGCTGCGCTGCCCCAACGCTTGGCGGAGCTCCTGGTGGAGGTGGTCGTCTCGTGGTCGATCATGCGGTGCTCCCTTGATCGGGGTCCCGGAGGACCTGGTTCCCTCAACCTCCTCCCGGAACGTGTGAGCGCGCTGTCAGCGACCGCGTACGGATGCTGTACGGATGTTCTGACCACGGCCCCGGATCGGCGAGAATCATCGGCATGGCCGTGAGCACCGAGACCGAGACGCCCGCCGCGCCCGCGCGCCGGCGCTCGCCGGTACGACGGGTGCTCGCGGCGCTCCTCGCGCTCGTGGTCCTGCTCGCGGCGGGGCTCACGGCGTTCGCGGCGTACCTCGTGGTCTCCACCTCGCGCAGCGACGACGCGACGCCCACCGACGCGATCATCGTGCTCGGAGCCGCGCAGTTCTGGGGCAAGCCCAGCCCGGTCCTGCAGGCCCGCCTCCAGCATGCGGCCGACCTGTACGCCGACGGCGTCTCCGACCACGTGATCACGGTCGGCGCGAAGCAGCCCGGCGACAACACGACCGAGGCCGACGCCGGTCGCGGGTGGCTCACGTCGCACGGCGTCCCGGCGTCGTCGGTCGTCCCTGTGCCGGAGGGGCACGACACGCTCGTGAGCCTCGAGGCCGCGGCCGTCCTGATGGCCGAGCGCGGCTGGACGAGCGCCACGATCGTGACCGATCCCGCCCACATGGCGCGCAGCGTCGCGATGGCTCGGGCGCTCGGCATCGACGCCCACGCCTCTCCCACGACCGCCGGAGCGGGATCCTCCGTGACCGCCGAGTACGTCGCCCGCGAGACCCTGGGCCTGCTGTCGTTCTGGCTCACCCAGCGCCGCGACGTCCACGCCCGCCTCTGACCGACAGCTCCGCGGGGGTGTCGCTAGGGTCGGGCGCGATGGACCTCCTCGGCGACGACCGGCACTCGGACGGGTATGCGCCCGACGACGAGGCGCGCTGGGTGCAGGAGCCCCCCAAGCGCGCCGGGCGGACCGCGTTCTCACGCGACCGCGCGCGCGTGCTGCACTCGGCGGCGCTGCGCCGCCTCGCTGCGAAGACCCAGGTGCTGGCCGCGGGGGAGAGCGACTTCCTGCGCACCCGGCTCACGCACTCGCTCGAGTGCGCGCAGGTCGGCCGCGAGCTCGGCGCCGCGCTCGGCTGCGACCCCGACCTGGTGGAGACCGCGTGCCTGGCGCACGACCTGGGCCACCCTCCCTTCGGCCACAACGGCGAGGACGCCCTCGACGAGGTGGCCGCGGGCATCGGCGGCTTCGAGGGCAACGCCCAGTCGCTGCGCATCCTCACCCGCCTCGAGGCGAAGTCGTTCAGCCCGCCCGACGGCCCCCGCCCCGACGGACCGGTCGGTCTCAACCTCACCCGCGCCTCGCTCGATGCCGCCGGCAAGTACCCGTGGCCGCGGCGCGAGGGCGTGCGGAAGTTCGGCGTGTACGCCGACGATCTCGACGTGTTCGGCTGGGCGCGCGAGGGTGCGCCCGAGGGGCGCACCTGCTTCGAGGCCCAGGTGATGGACTGGGCCGACGACGTCGCCTACTCCGTCCACGACGTCGAGGACGCGCTCGTCGCGGGGCACCTCGACCTCCGGTCGCTCGCCGACGCCGGCCGCGCTTCGGACCCCGAGGGACTCCTCGACGTCGCCTCCCTCTACGCGCCGGGGGTCGAGCGCGACGAGCTCGGCGCGGCGGTGGACCGCCTCACGTCGCTGCCGTTCTGGCCCTCGTCGTACGACGGCTCGCTGCGCAGCCTCGCTGCGCTGAAGAACCTCACGTCCCAGCTCATCGGCCGGTTCTGCACCGCCGCGGAGAGGGCCACCCGCCAACGGCACGGCGACGGACGGCTCACCCGCTATGGCGCCGACCTCGTCGTCCCGCGCGAGCAGCGCCTCGAGGTCGCGCTGCTCAAGGCGGTCGCCAACCGCTGGGTGATGCAGCGCGAGGGCGCGGAGTCGGTCTACACCGGCCAGCGCGAGATCGTGCAGGAGCTCGTCGCGGCGGTGCGCCTCACGGCACCGGTGTCGCTCGACCCGGTGCTGCGCTCGGCGTACGACGCCGCACCCGACGACGATGCGCGCCTGCGCGTGGTCGTCGACCAGGTCGCGAGCCTGACCGACCGGTCTGTCGTCGCCTGGCACCAGCGCCTCTGCCGCTGACAGCTCGCGCCGTGCGCCGCTCGGTCGGCGCCTCGCACGTTCCGCACGCGAACCGACCCGGTCCGCCGGATCTGGACGCGCGACGCCGACCTCAGCGGGGTTCGACCCGTTCGACGCTGGCACCGGCCCGCAGGCTCTTCGGGATCTCGGCGACAGCGTCCACCCGCTGCAGCAGGGCGTCGAGGTCGGACTGCTCGGCGTCGGAGTCGAGATCCACCCAGTACCGGATCCCCGTCGACTGCCACGTGGTCGCGTCGAACCCGCCCTCGGCGCCCACGCGCACGCCGCGCAGCGGCACACCCGTCGCGGCCGCCTCGCGGTACAGGTCGTTGAGCACGCAGCCGGCCGCCGCGAGGTGCAGCAGGTGGCCGCCGGTGAACTCACCCTCGACGGTGACGCCCTCGTCGGTCCAGCGGTGCGCGAAGGAGCTCACGGGGGATGCGCTGCGCAGAGTGCCCGCGCCGACCACGACACCGAAGCCATCCATCCGTCGATGCTGTCATCACCGACGGCACGCGTCGACCGCCGTGACGCCGCGTGCGCGCGCGGTCAGCGGGAGATGCGCAGGCGCACGGTCCGGAGCGCGAACGGGGGAAGCGCGAGGTCGAGCCCGTGCGCGCCGTCGTCCAGCGGCGTCCATCCGATCGCGTCGGGCCGCTCGAGCAGGTCGCACAGCGCGTACGCCGACAAGGCGACGGCTGCGCGCAGCGACGCGACCGAGCGCGCGCCGAGCGCCTCGTGCAGGCGGACGACGAGGTCGCCGCTGCCGTCGTCGGCGAGCTTGACGGCGTCGACGACGACGCCGGGCCCGGACACGTCGGCGACCGGCTGCACCGAGACCTCGTCGGTGGCGCCCGGCACCAGCGCGCGCCGCATCGCGTGCCCGGCCCTGGTCGCGGCGTCGAGGTCGGCCCCGACCAGAAGCGACAGCCGCTGCACGTGCGTCCCGCGGTCGGCCGTGGGGTCCGGGTACGCCGGTGCGCGCAGCAGCGACGTGCGCAGCGTGGTGGTGATGCCCTCGTCGCGCGGCTCGGAGGTCGCGCCGTAGCCGTGGGCGTCGGCGGTCACGACCGCGACGCCGAACCCGCCCTCGGCGACGTGCAGGTAGCGCTGGAACCAGTCCTCGTACCGGGCGAGCTCCCACGACGTGCGCGCGGGCAGCGGACGCTCGACGAGACCGTGCTGCACGCCCGCGGTGACGTGCGGCGCGTGCAGGTCGAGCGGCCAGGTCATCGCGAGCAGCCGACCGTCCTCGTGCCACTCGGTCGCGACCTCGGCGTCGAGCCGCGCCTCGTGCGCGGGCAGCCGCCAGGCCACGGTCGCGCTCGAACCGCCGAACACGTACCGCACGCGCACCATGTCGGGGCCGAGCTCGAGAGCACCGGCCACCGGCTCGGCAGCGTCCATCGCCTCGCGGTCGATGTTCCACGCGTCGAACCAGCGCGGGACGTCGTGGTGCAGCTGCAGGCCGCCCAGCTGCGCACCCGGCGGGACGAGCTCGCGACCACGACGCAGGTCGACGAGGGACACCAGCCGTCCACGGTCGTCGAAGCGGACGCGCAGCAGCCCGTTGTCGAGCACGGCGCCCTCCTCGACCGGGGACGGCGAGGCGACCGCGATCTCGCGCGGCGCCGACGCGGCGCCGAGGGCTCGCAGCGCAGAGTCCCTGAGCACCAACGTCTCCGCGAGGATCGCGGCGTGCTCCTGCTCCGCCTCGCGGTGCACGCGCGTGATCGACGACCCGGGCAGGATGTCGTGGAACTCGAGCACGAGATGGCGCTTCCACAGCGCGTCGAGCTCGTCGTACGGGTACGCCGAGCCGGTGAGCACCGCGGCTGTCGCGCACCAGGTCTCGGTCTCGCGCAGCGCCTCGTCGCCGCGCGCGTCGCCCGCCTTGGTCTCGCGCTGCGAGGTCCACACGCCGCGGTGGGTCTCGAGGTAGAGGTCGCCGTGCCACACCGGCAGCGGGTCCTGCGCC
>DASSQW010000345.1:0-12229 GCA_035702165.1 Candidatus Nanopelagicales bacterium | reverse complement strand
CGACGCGGCCGACGGGACGCCTGCGGCGCTCCGGCTCGTCGTCGCGGCGCGCCGGCCAGCCCCGGGCCTCAGCGATGCGATCCGCCCCGAGGACCGCTGGGCTCTCGAGGCCGCTCGGCTCCGCGCGGTCAGCCGAGGTCGCGTCCGCGAGACACGGGAGTCGCAGCGGCGCATCGTCGCGGCCGCGGACAGCGAGAGGCTACGGCTCGAGCGCGACCTTCACGACGGCACGCAGCAGCGTCTCGTGGCCGCTGCCGTGCAGATGAGCATCGCACGTATCCAGATGGACCCATCGTCGGCGGCGACGGTCGCGGATGCCGAGGACGCCGTGCGTCAGGCCTTGTCGGGGCTGAGGCAGGTGGCGCGCGACAACCTCGCGGAGACGCTGACGGCCGAGGGCCTGCGTGCCGCCGTCGAGGAGACCGTGGCCGGTACGACGACCACCACGCGGCTCACGTTCGACCTGAACCGGGACGATCTGCCCTTGTCGGTGCAACGCGCGGTCGCGGAGGCGGTGGCCGTCTGCCTCGCCAACACCGACGCGCACGCGCGGGCCACGCGCGCCTGGGTGGACCTGGCCGCGCGGCGCGACGAGGCCGTGCTCGAGGTCGGCGATGACGGACGAGGGGGAGCACGTCCGGGTCCGGGTCTCACCTTGGTGTCGGACCGGGTGGAAGCGCTGGGAGGCACGTTCGTCCTGCGGAGCCCCCCAGGCGGAGGGACCGTGGTGAACGTGAGGTTGCCGTGCGGGTGGTGATCGCCGACGACGTCGTCATCGTGCGGTCGGGGGTCGAGCAGCTCCTGGGCGCCGCAGGCGTCGACGTCGTCGGATCCGCTGGCAGCACCGACGAGCTCCTGCGGCTCGTAGCCCTGGAGTCCCCCGACGTCGCCATCGTGGACATCCGCATGCCTCCGACGCACAAGGACGAAGGACTCGTCGCCGCGCGGACGATCCGGGAGCAGCACCCGACCACGGCGGTGCTCGTCCTCAGCCAGTACCTGAAGCTGGGCTACGCACAACGTCTGCTGGAGGACCGCCCGGGCGGTCTGGGGTACCTCCTCAAGGAGCGAGTCACCGACGTGGCCGTCCTCATCGACGCCCTCGACCGCGTCGTCGCCGGCGAGTGCGTGGTCGACCCGGCGATCGTCCAACGACTCATGGACGAGGAGCGCGCGCTCTCTCCCTTGGCCAAGCTCACACCACGCGAGCGACAGACCCTCCAGCTCATGTCGGAGGGCCGCTCGAACATCGCCATCGCGCACCGGCTGGACATCGGCGAGCGCACCGTCGAATCGTTGTGCGCCTCGGTGTTCCGCAAGCTCGGGCTGGAACCGGACCCCGACGTGAACCGGCGCGTCCTGGCCGTGCTCGCGGTTCTCGGGCGGTGACCTCGCCACCGAGGTAGCACGGGCCCCTCGGGCGGCGTGCCCGGCTAGCGTTCCGGGCACCGATCAGGACGCCGACCCGGAGGAGGCCGTCGTGCACAGAGTCCCTGCCCTGCTCGCCGTGGTGTGCCTCGCAGGACTTCCCCTCGCCGCGCTCAGCGGATGCGGGTCGTCCGGCGCGGCGGGAACCCCGACCGCATCGGCGGTCACCACGACTCCTGCTTCGCCGAGCGCTGTGAGCCCGTCTCCTGTCGACACTGCGGGCACGACGCCACCGACGGCCACGTCCACGATCCCGGACGGCGTCTATCGCACCAGGCTCACGGCGAGCGACCTGACCAGGCTCGGCATCGAGGACGCCGGCAACGCTGGGACCTGGACGCTGACCATCTCGAAGGGCAGCTACTTCCTGCGCTGTGCACCGACCACAGCAGCCGGAACCGACTGCGGCCAGGACGACGAGCCGGGCAACGTCCTCGTCGAGGTCGGCTGGGTGCGCGGGACAGGCTCGACGGTGTGGTTCGTCCACGACCCGGCGCGGACACAGACGATGACCGGCTGCAACCACCAGTGCCCCATGGGTGGATACCGGATGACGTGGCGAGCCGACCCGCGGGGGCTCATGTTCAGCGACTACGTCGGCCTCGGTGACGAGGCGGGACCGGTCCTGGGCAACTGGGTCTCCCAACCCTGGACCCGCATCTCCTAGCGCGGCGCCTCGTACCGCAGGTCAGGTCCGGTCCGGCGGGGCGGGGACGGAGCGGCGGGCGACCTGGTCGTCGAGATCGAGCGCTCGGGCGAGCTGGCGCAGGACCCGGCCGGCGGCCGCCAGATCGCGGGCCGGCACCGCCGCGGCGAGCTCGTCCTGCAGCGCGGTCCGGGACCGCCGTGCCGTGGTCACGGCCCTCCGCCCGGCGGGAGTCAGCGCGAGAGGGCGACGACGTCGGTCCGACGGGTCCTGCGACTGCTCGACGTAACCGAGCAGCACGAGCTCCTTGACGGTCTTGGACACCGCCTGCTGGGTCACTCCCACAGCGTCGGCGATCTCGCCGACCGTGGAGGGTCCCGCGATCAGACGCTGGATCACGTGGCCGTGCCCGGTACGCAGTCCGTGGAGCCCCGCAGCGGAGAGCGACTCCAGCACGCGTCGGTCGACGGCGGCGCCGACGAGGGAGACGGCCGTGGGCAGGTCCAGGTCGCTCATACGGACGGACGGTGCGTTCTCGGCGGTAGACACACAACCATAGTTGTGTATTCTCGCCGTCATGACAAGCGACATCGAGGAACTGGTGCGCGCGTACTACCGCGTCGTCGGTGACCTGTCCTCCAGCGAGAGCGATCTGTCGGCGCTGTGGCACCCGGACGCGACCGTGGTCGAGCACCCCAACGTGATCTCGCCCCATGGCGCCGCGCGCACCGTCGCCGAGTCCCTCGCCGGCTTCCGAGCGGGGAAGGCGCTGCTGTCCGCGCAGACGTTCGACGTGCACGAGGTGCTCGTCGATGGAGACCGCGCCGCCGTCCGAGCGACGTGGACCGGGACCGTCGGGGTCGAGAATCCGCGTGTCCCCGTCGGAACGACGATGGTCGCGCACGTCGCCGCGTTCGTGGTGGTGCAGGACGGTCGCATCCTGCGCCACGAGACCTACGACTGCTACGAGCCGCTGTGACAGCGGCGAGCCGGCTCTTTCCGCGGTTGCGCTGCGCCGGGTCGTCCGGCTGCGCATCATCGCCTGACGCACCGGACGTTGCGGTCAGCGACCGCGACGCGGGCGGTCGACGTCGATCGTGAGCCGGACCGTGACGACGTCGCCGACGTCGAGGTCCTCCGCCGTGCGCACCTTGTCCTTGAGCGGCACGACGTAGCCGCCGTCCTTGGGGTAGAGCGAGGTCGTGAAGTCGGTGCCGCCCACGGTCGCCGAGACCGGGATCATCCCCCAGCCGTAGCTGACCCTCGACGCCGTCGACTCGATCGCGCCGCACTCGTCGTCGGGGACGGTGACGAAGTGGTAGGGCGAGGGCCCCCGCCAGAACCAGATCTCGCCGCTGAACTCCAGGTCCATCCCGCGAGCATAGGAGCCGGCGACGACACCGCCCGGGCGCGAGCGGCGGCCTCGTTGCTGAGCCGCGACCAGGCGGCGGCGTAGAGCGCGTCCATGGCTGCGACGCTAGGGATCCCCTGCGGCGCGCCGCATCGGGGCCGCACCCTGGTCCGACCCTGAGGCGTCCCGGATATCCCTTCGGCGGCTTCGGCGGTCGGCGCTAGCGTCGCGCCCATGCCGACCGTTCGCCTAGAACCGATGACCCCCGACGAGTACGCCGCCTACCGCATCAGGGCGGAGGACGGCTACGCCGCGAGCATCGCCCGCTCCGGCTCGATGCCCGAGGCGGAGGCACGGGCGAAGTCCGTGGAGGACTTCGCCCGCCTGCTCCCCGACGGCCTCGACACCCCCGACCAGCTGTTCTGGACGGCCTACGACGGCGACTCGCCGGTGGGGATGCTCTGGCTGGCGCTCACGGACTCCAGCGAGGGGCGCACGGCGTTCGGCTACGACTTCGAGGTGCGCGAGGACCTGCGCCGCCACGGCTACGGCCGCGCGATCATGCAGGCCGCAGAGGAGGTGTGCCGCGGGCTCGGTGTGGTCTCCGTCGGCCTCAACGTCTTCGGCGACAACCTCGGGGCGCAGTCCCTGTACGAGCAGATGGGCTTCACCGTCACGTCGATCCAGATGGCGAAGCGGCTCTGATCGTTCGATAGCCTCCGCGCGTGCACCGCCGCCAGGTCCTCGACTACCTGCTGCTGGCCGTCATCTGGGGGCTGTCGTTCGTCCTGGTGCTCAAGGTCGTGCAGGCATTCGGCTGGGCCGGCGGCGTCAGCTTCCGCGCCCTCGTCGCCGCAGGCCTCCTGCTCCTGCTCGCCCGGCTCACCCGGCGCGAGCTGCGGTTCGGTTCGTGGCGACCCCTCGCCGTCGTCGGCGCCACGACGGTCGCGGGCAACCTCGTCGGACTCAACATCGCGACGCCGCGGATCGGCACGGCGATGGCCGCGATCTTCATCGCCACCATCCCCTTGTTCTCCATGCTCATCGGCCTTGTCTGGCGCATCGAGAGCGTCGACCGGTTCGGCCGTATCGGCGTCGGTCTCGGCTTCGTCGGCGTCGTGCTGCTCGTCGGCTTCCCGGCCGTGCCCGTCACGGGCTCCTTCGTGGTCGGCTGCGTGGCCTCCGTGCTGGGCGCGTTCAGCGCGGCCTTCGGCAGCAACTACGCGCGCAAGCACCTGCAGCAGGTGGGCTCGTGGGAGCAGACCATCGGCGCGTTCCTCGCGGGCGGACTCATCGTCGCCCCGCTGCTCGCCGTCGTCCCGCTCCCCCAGCCGCCAGGGCTGTCCGACGTCGGGTGGCTCGTCGCGCTCGCCGCCTTCTGCAGCGCGCTGGCCTACGTCCTGTACTTCCGCCTCGTCGCGGAGGTCGGCGCGACCATCGCGGTGAGCGTCGAGTTCCTCGTCACCGTCATCGCCGTCGTCGTGGGCGCGGCGTTCCTCGGCGAGAGGCTGTCGTGGGTGCAGGTCGTCGGCGGCGTGGTCATCATCGGCGGGTGCTCGATGGTGCTGGGCCTGCTGCCGCTGCGCCGCGACCGCGACGTCCGCGCGATGACGGGCGAGGAGCCCGCGCTCTGATGCGTTACGACGAGATGCTCGGACCGGTGTCGTCGGCGTCGCGGTCGGCCTGAAGGACCGCCTCGACCGCCTCGGGCGGGAGTCCCTGCGCCTTCATCGCGCGCGTGATGTGGGTGAGGTAGCGGTCCGACGGGCGCACGTAGTTCGCGATCTGCACGAGGCGGTAGGTGAACGCCTCCACCGGGCCGTCGGGGCCCATCGCCATGAGCGTCGACTTCTCGAGCACCGACGCGTCGCCCTGGAACGTGTCGAGCACGGCGAACGCCTCGGCCGGGGCCTCGTAGAGCACGCCCCACAGCCTGCCGCCCTCGCGCTCGCGCGCGTTGAGCGCACCGCCGCCCCAGTCGCGGTCGCGCACGGTGAACTCGGCCGTGAAACCGTCGACGTACGCCGGTCCGACGACGGTGACCCCGGGCACGCGCGCCGTCATCCGCTCCTGGTCGATGTTCGCGCCGTAGGCGAAGTACCGCAGCATGCGCCGAGGCTAGCCCGCACCGGCCCCCGACGGGGCCCTTCGCGCCGAGCCGATCACCGGCCTCTCGGGGGTTCGGCCCGGTACGGTCGCCACGCCTGCCGACCCGTCCTGGAGGAGTCCCCGTGCCCGTCACCACCGTCGTCCTCGCCGGCCGCCTCGTCGACGTCGTCGCGGGCGAGGTGCTCGAGGACCGCGCCGTCCTCGTCTACGGCGACCGGGTCGTCGACGTCGTAGCGGTGGACGACGCGCCCCTCGACGCGACGATCGTCGACCTCACCGACCGCTGGGTCGTGCCCGGCCTCATCGACTGCCACGCGCACCTCGTCGGCGACATGGACAACGGCCACGGCTACGCCTCGGTGGTCGACTCGTCGCAGGCCCGCGACGCCCTGACCGGCGTGCGCAACGCCCGCGACACCGTGCTCGCCGGATTCACGACCGTGCGCGACGTCGGCACCTTCCGCGCGTTCACCGACGTCGCGCTGCGCGACGCCATCGTCGACGGCTGGGTGCCGGGTCCGCGCATGCTCTGCGCCGGCGCGTACGTCACCTGCCCCGGCGGTGGCGGCGACATCACCGGGCTGCCGCCGGAGGTCGACGCGCGCGTCCCCGCCGAGCTCCGCGTGGGCGTCGTCCGCGACGTCGACGACGTACGTGAGGCGGTACGCCGGATCGTCGCGGGCGGGGCCGACTTCATCAAGGTGATCGCCACGGGTGCGGTCCTCACCGAGGGCACGCTTCCGGGTGAGGTCGAGCTCGACGAGGCCCAGCTGCGCGCTGCGGTCGAGGAGGCGGCCGCCCTCGGCGTGCACGTCGCCGCGCACGCGCACGGCGCCGAGGGCATCAAGCTCGCGGTGCGCGCCGGGGTGCGCAGCATCGAGCACGGCTCGCTCATGGACGACGAGGCCATCGCGCTGATGGTCGAGCACGGCACGTGGCTCGTGGCCGACATCTACAACGGCGACTTCATCCAGGAGACCGGCGAGCGCGACGGCTGGTCGGCCGAGACGATGCGCAAGAACGCCGAGACCACGCAGACCCAGCGCGACGGATTCCGCAAGGCCGTCGCGGCGGGCGTGAGGATCGCCTACGGCACGGACTCGGGCGTCTACCCCTGGGCCGACGCCGCCCGCCAGCTGCCGTACATGGTCCGCCACGGCCTGACGCCGATGCAGGCGCTGCAGTCGGCCACGATCCGCGCTGCCGAGTGCCTCGACCGCGACTCCGACGTCGGCTCGCTGCGCCCGGGCCGCTACGCCGACCTCGTCGCGCTCGGCACCGACCCGCTCGCCGACGACCTGCGCGCCTTCGCGACCGTCCCCTTCGTCATGAAGGGCGGCGAGATCGTCAAGGACGACCCGTTCTGACCTCCCCCTCGACCTCGACGTCACTGCCGCAATGCAGGCAGAACCGGTCGTTCTCCCTGCACTGCGGCAGTGACGTGCTGGGGGTCAGCGGGCGAGGTAGCCGAGGAGGTCCTGGCGGGTGACGACGCCTGCGGGGAGGCCGTCGTCGACGACGATCGCGGCGTCGGCCTGCTCGAGCGCCTCGACCGCGACCGACACCGGCTCACCGGCGCCGACGAGGGGCAGCGCCGCGCTCATGTGCTTCTCGACCGGGTCGGCGAGGTGCGCGCGGCCGGCGAACAGGGCGTCGAGCAGGTCGCGCTCGACGACCGAGCCCACGACCTCCGCGACCTTCACCGGCGGCTCCGCCTTCACGACCGGGAGCTGCGAGACGCCGTACTCGCGCAGGATGTCGATCGCCTCGCGCACGGTCTCCTGCGGGTGCGTGTGCACGAGCTCGGGGATGCCCGGCCCCTTGGAGCGCAGGACGTCGCCGACGGTGCGCTCGGCCGACGTCTGCAGGAAGCCGTACGACGCGAGCCACTCGTCGTTGAACACCTTCGACAGGTACCCGCGGCCGCCGTCGGGCAGCAGCACCACGATGACGTCGTCCTTGGTCGCGCGCTCCGCGACCTCGAGGGCCGCCTGCACGGCCATGCCGCAGGACCCGCCGACGAGCAGACCCTCCTCGCGCGCGAGACGCCGGGTGACGTCGAAGGAGTCGGCGTCGGAGACGGCGATGATCTCGTCGCACACCGTGGCGTCGTACGCCGTCGGCCAGAAGTCCTCGCCCACGCCCTCGACGAGGTAGGGCCGGCCGGTGCCGCCGCTGTAGACCGAGCCGACGGGGTCGGCGCCGATGACGCGCACGCGGCCGTTGCTCGCCTCCTTGAGGTAGCGGCCCGTGCCGCTGATCGTTCCGCCGGTTCCGACACCCGCGACGAAGTGCGTGATGCGGCCGTCGGTCTGGCGCCACAGCTCGGGGCCTGTCGTCTCGTAGTGCGACCGCGGGTTGTTGGGGTTGGAGTACTGGTCGGGCTTCCAGGCGCCCTCGATCTCGCGCACCAGCCGGTCCGAGACCGAGTAGTAGGACCGCGGGTCCTCGGGGTCGACGGCGGTCGGGCAGACGACCACCTCGGCGCCGTAGGCACGCAGCACGTTCTGCTTGTCCTGGCTCACCTTGTCAGGGCACACGAACACGCAGCGGTAGCCCTTGGTCTGGGCCACCAGCGCGAGACCCACGCCGGTGTTGCCGCTCGTCGGCTCGACGATCGTGCCGCCGGGGCCGAGCTGGCCGGACTCCTCGGCAGCCTCGATCATCCGCGTGGCGATGCGGTCCTTCACCGACCCGCCGGGGTTGAGGTACTCGACCTTCGCGAGCACGGTCGGCGCGTCGGGCCCGAGGTGGGCGGTGAGCGAGCGCAGGCGCACGAGCGGTGTGTTGCCGATGAGGTCGACGACGCTGTCGGAGTACTCCATGGCCGCGACCCTACGGGACCAGCCGCACCGGCCGACCACCCCTCGGCACCCTGCCGCCGCAGCACGGCGCGCGGTCGTGGTCGGTCCTCCGCCACCCGGCCCGAGAGGGTCGCAGCCCACGGAGGATCGCGCCCCGAGGGCGGCACCCGTGCACGTGGTGGGAGTGACCTCGGACTCCCCCGTCGCGCAACCGTCGGGCGCAGGGTCGGTGCCCGGTGCCACCATGGGGCCATGGCCCGAGCGCTGCCGACCCTCCCCATCCGCGACGAGCGGGTGCGCGAGATCGCGGTCGCCGCCGCCAAGGGCGGGGGCGGCCTGCTCGGCGTGGGCACGGCCGTCGCGGGAGCCGCACTCGGGGTCCTCGCGGTCCAGGCCCGCCGCGCGCGCCGCACGATCGGCCCGCGCACCACCGTCCCGCCGTACGCCGACGGCCGCTACCTCCCGCCCGGCACGACCGTCTCGCGCGGCACGTCGCTGCGCCTGGCCGTCATCGGCGACTCGGGGGCCGCCGGCCTCGGGGCCGACACCCCGCAGAACACGCCGGGCGGCACCCTCGCGGCCGAGCTGGCGGCTGCCTCGGGCCGCACCGTCCTGCTCACCAACTCCGCCGTCGTCGGCGCCCGCAGCCGAGACCTCGAGGCCCAGGTCGACCGCGTGCTCCACGTCCGCCCGCACGTCGCCGTCATCATGATCGGCGCCAACGACGTCACCCACCTCACCCGTCCGCAGCACTCGGTCCGGCTGCTCGGCGACGCCGTACGCCGCCTGCGCGCGGCGGGCACCGAGGTGGTCGTGGGGACCTGCCCCGACCTCGGCACGGTGCGGCCGCTCGCGACCCCGCTGCGCCAGGTCGCGCGGCGGATGTCGCGCGAGCTGGCGGCGGCGCAGGACATCGCCGTGCGCGAGGCGGACGGGCGCCCGGTGCCGCTCGCGGCCCTGCTCGGCCAGGCGTTCCAGGCCGAGCCCGAGCGCTTCTTCAGCGCCGACCAGTTCCACCCCTCCGCTGTGGGCTACCAGGCGTGCGCGCACGCGATGCTCCCCGAGGTGCTGCGCGCGGTCGGCCTCCAGACCGACGGCGACGTCCCGGCCCTGCCGGCGCCGTAACCCCTTCTCCCCGTTGATCTGTGTCCAGGCGAGCGCAGAGCGTCGCGCGGGCACACATCAACGGTCAGAGGCGGCGGCGGAGGTCGAGGAGCAGGTCGGCGTACGTCGTGAGCACCGCGTCGACGGCGTCGACGGAGGCGGCACCCCGGGCATCGGCGGTCGCCGCGGCGAGGAGATCGTGGCCGCACACGGCGAGCTGGTCGCCCACGGCCTGGTCGCCGAGGCGGGGCACCGTCCGGCGCGGCTCGCCCGCCAGGTCGGCCGCGGCGTCGGCGAGCTGCTGCACCAGGGCGCGTACGGCGTCGGCGCGGGTCGGCTCGGGAGCGAACGACGCGGCCAGGCGCGGCAGGCCGAGGGTGCCGACGCGGTCCAGCGTGCGGCGCAGATCGGCCTCGAACCGGGTGCGTCCTGCGCTGCTGCCGCCCACGAGCACGGAGCCTAGGTCCAATCCCTGGGATGGCCTGCCCATGGCCTACCGGCGCGGGCTACGGTGGTGCCCGCACCGCCGACACGACCTGAGGAGATGTCGATGATCCACCACTCCGAGGAGACCCACCAGCAGCTGGTCGAGCGTCTCCCTCAGGCCACCGGCCGCGACCTCAAGGAATGGATGCGGGCGCTCGAGGACGGCCCGGCGTTCTCCCGGTTCGACGAGAAGGTCAACTGGCTGCGCGACGAGCACGGCCTCTCCCACGGCTTCGCCACCGCGGTGGTGCACGAGGCGGACATGGTCCGCGCGCACCGCAAGCTCGGCTGACCAGCCCCACGCTCGCAGAGCCCGTCCCCGTCCGGGGGCGGGCTCTCCGCGTCCCTGGGCGGTGGACCGGAACGGGTGGACCCGCTCCGACGTCGTTACTATCGACAGACACCGTCGGCGACAGCCGTCGGTGCGCACGCCCGGCGCAACCGCCCTCCCGGCGGTGGGACGCGACGGGGGACCCCACGAGACACCGGAGACCCGATGGCCAACCAGATGCTCGCCGAGGTCGAGAAGGCGCTCAAGACCGCACCGGTCGAAGACCGCCTCGCGCTGCCCGACGTCATCGTCACGACCGCCGCCTGCCTCGGCGTCGCTATCGTCGGCGCGATCCCCGGCTATCTGTTCCTGGGCACGAACTTCGCTCTCTACCTGCTGCTCATGGTCGCGGTGATGGGCGTGGGGATCTACGTCGCCCGCAAGTCGCCGGTGAGCGCCCCGCTCGCCCTCGGGTACAGCCTGCTCCTCGGCGTCCTCATGGGCGCCTTCACCCACGCCGCGGTCGGTCAGGGCGGCAACGTCGCCCTCATCGCGCAGGCCGTGCTCGGCACGTTCGCCGGCGCGGTCGGCGTCCTGCTCGTCTACGCGACGCCGTTCGGCCGCAAGGCCTCGAAGGGCGGCAAGCTCTTCGTCGGCGTGATGATCGGCTACTTCGTCATCTCGCTGGCGAACGTGGTCGCGGTGATGATGGGCGTCGGCGGCGGCTGGGGCTTCTACGGCGTCGGCCCGCTCGGCCTGCTGCTCTGCGCCCTCGGCGTCGCCATCGCCGCGTGGTCGCTGCTGCGCGACGTCGGCATGGCCGACGAGGCGATCCGCACCGGTGCTCCGCGCAGCTGGTCGTGGTCGCTGGGCATGGCGCTGGCGTCGTCGATCGTCTGGCTCTACATGGAGATCCTGCGCCTCCTGTCGATCCTCAACCGCTAGCCGCAGCTCGTCCCTGGTCGGGCCCCGGAGCCGCACGGCTCCGGGGCCCGACTTGACAGTCCTCCCGGAACACCCGAAGACTGGTTCTGCAATCGCATGGGGAGTACCCCCTCGCGGGTGCGTCGTCATCACGACCCGGCCATCCGGGTCCGGCGCATCCGATCGCCTCGTCAGAGGCGGTGGCGGGAGACCTGCGACATCCGTCGGGCACGCGTGCCCGCGAGTCGGAGGTCGTGCATGGTCGTCCCCCTCTGGGCCTGGTTCGCCGTCGTCGGCGTCATCCTCGCGATGCTCGCCGTCGACCTCGTCGCCCACCGCCACGCGCACGTGGTCTCGGTGCGCGAGGCGGGCATCTGGACCGGTGTCTGGGTCGCGCTCGGCGTCGCGTTCGGCGCACTGCTCTGGGTCGTCTACGGCGGCGAGGTCGGCGCGCAGTACTTCGCCGGCTACGTCATCGAGAAGTCGCTCGCCGTCGACAACGTCTTCGTCTTCGCGATCATCTTCGCCTGGTTCGCCGTTCCCCGTGAGTACCAGCACCGCGTGCTGTTCTTCGGCGTGCTCGGCGCGCTGGTCTTCCGCGCGATCTTCATCGCCGCCGGGTCGGTGCTGATCGCGAGCTTCGCCTGGATCCTGTACCTCTTCGGCGCCCTGCTCGTCTACACCGGTTGGCGGATGGCGCGCACGCGCGACAGCCACATCGACCTCGGGAGCAGCCGCACGGTGCGCCTGTTCCGCCGGTTCGTGCCGATGACCGACGGCTACGACGGCCAGAGGTTCGTCGTACGCCGCGCGGGAAGGCTCCTCGCGACGCCGCTGCTGCTCGTGCTCGTCGTCGTCGAGATCACCGACATCGTGTTCGCGATCGACTCGATCCCCGCGATCTTCGCGGTGACGCAGGAGCCGTTCGTGGTCTTCACGTCGAACGCCTTCGCGATCCTCGGCCTGCGCGCGATGTACTTCCTGCTCGCCGACCTCATGGACCGCTTCGTCCACCTCAAGCTCGGGCTCGCGCTCGTGCTGGTCTGGGTCGGCGTGAAGATGCTGCTCCTCGACGTCGTGCACATCCCGACGCTCGTCTCGCTCGG
>DASSQW010000344.1:0-12865 GCA_035702165.1 Candidatus Nanopelagicales bacterium | reverse complement strand
GACGGGCACGCGCGGGTCGCGGCCGCGGTCCTCGAAGCACTCGACGTCGACGATCCCGCGATTCTCGGCGGTCCGGTCGGCTGGTGGCGCGAGCCGCTCCCGCCCAAGCCGCCGGGCTCCCGGCGCGACGACCTCGCGGCCGACGCCGTCTGGGTGCGCGAGCACCTGCTGCCGTGGGTCGGGCGCCGGCTGCGCGGCGTCTCCAGCGGAGACGGTCGCGAGCCCAAGGACACCGAGCCGCGACCGGTCATCGCCTGACGCACCCCGGCGGGCCACGGTGGCACCCTGGAGGTCCGAAGCGACGACAGGGGGCACATGTACGACGACGAGAGCGACGACCTGGCGCTGGATGGCGACGACGACAGCACGGACGCCGACGTCCACGAGCTCGCCACGCTGGAGCTGCGCGTCGAGAGCTCGGCGACGCTGCTCGTGCGGACCGGCACTCTCGTCCGGATCCTCGGCTACCTCGTGCTCGCCGGCGCCGTCATCGTCACCGTGATGCTCATGGCCCAGTCCGGCGAGTACGCGTCGTCGCTCCTCTGGTCGTCCCTCTGGACGTTCTTCCTCGGCCTCGCCAACGGTGCCGTCCTGGTCGTCCTCGGCACCTACGCCGAGATGCGCGGACTGAGCGCACGAGCAGACGGCGTACGCCGGCGGCTCGCCGGCAAGCTGGAGCCGCAGGTCCCGATTCGGTCACGGGAGCGCGCCAACGCGCGTTACCCCTGGGGCGCACGGGGTCTGACGACCTACGCTTCCGGCATCCCGCTCCTTGGAGGCCGGATGCCCGCAGCCCAGCACCCCGTTCGTCGGCTCGCCCGACGCGTCGCGGGCGCGGTCGGCCTCGGCCTGGTCCTCCCGCTCGCGTGGACGCCGGACAGCGTCGCCGACCATGCGCGCGCGACGGCGCTCCTCGCGTCGATGTCGCTCGTCGCGCTCCTCGCCGTGCGCCGGATGCCCACCGCCGAGGACCGGTACGCCGAGGCGCTCGTGCACGCCACCGCCCTCGAGGTGCGCCTCGGGCACGTGCGCGCTGCGACGACGCACCACCGCGAGGGCCGGGCGCATGCCGTCGTCACCTGGCGCGAGGCGCAGACGGTGCTCCTCGACGCCGACCACAGGCCGATCGCGACCGTGCCGCGCAACGCGCTCGCGCAGGGCTGGACGATGAGCCTGCGGTTCGACGACCCCGACGTCCCGCAGCTGCTCGCGCGCGACCGCGGCCACCTCACCCTCGTCGCCGCGGTCGACACCGAGCACGACCCGTGGGCACGCGTCGGCAACGCGCCGCTGCACGTGGAGCGGTGCGACGTCGCGTTCAGCGCCTAGCTAGTCGCCGCGCGGGTGGTCGCTGCCCGGGATCTGGTCGAGCGCGTGCGGCACCACGTCCGCGAGCACCGCGAGGGCGTCGCGGACCCCGCCGGTCGAACCCGGGAGGTTGATGATCAGCGTGCGCCCCGCCTGCCCGGCGATGCCTCGCGACAGCATCGCGGTGGGCACCCCCTTCGCGACGCCGGCAGCCCGGATCGCCTCTGCCACACCGGGGATCTCGCGGTCGACCACGCGCGCGGTCATCTCCGGAGTGAGGTCGGTGGGCGTCAGACCCGTGCCGCCCGTGGTCACCGCCAGGTCGTACGCCGCAGCCACGGCGTCGCGCAGCGCCGCCTCGACCGGCTCGCCGTCGGCGACGACGACCGGCCCGTCGACCTCGAGGCCCATCGCCGCGAGGCCCTCGCGCAGCACCGGGCCGGAGCGGTCCTCCCACACACCGGCCGACGCGCGCGTCGAGACCGTGACGACGAGCGCGCGCCTCACGGCTGCGACCGCAGCAGGTCGAGCACGGTCACCTGGTCCCCGGCCTCGACGCGGCCCACCTCCGGAGGCACCACGACGAGCGCGTCGGCCATCGCGAGACCGCCGACGACGTGCGACCCCTGGCCCCCGACCGGTCGCACCGTGCGCGAGCCGTCCTCGTGCACGTCGAGCACGGCGCGCACGAACTGCCGCTTGCCGGTCGGCGAGTCGAACGCCACCGTGCAGGTGGCGCGGTCCTCGGTGCGCAGCAGGTCGGGCTTGCCCATGAGGCGACGGATCAGCGGGCGCACGTAGAGCTCGAAGGAGATGAACGAGCTCACGGGGTTTCCCGGCAGCGTCACGATCGGCACGCGGTTCGGACCGAGGTGCCCGGCACCCTGCGGCATCCCCGGGTGCTGCGCCACCTTCACGAAGTCGACCTCGCCCGACGCCGACAGCAGCGACTTCACCGTGTCGTAGGCGCCCATGCTGACGCCGCCGCTGGTAACGACGACGTCGGCGTTGCGCAGCGCGGCGTCGAGCACCGCGCGCAGCTCGCCGTCGTCGTCGTGGACCCGGGGCGCCTTCCAGGCGCTCGCACCCGCGGCCCGGGCCAGAGCCGTGAGCATCACGCCGTTGGAGTCGGCGATCTGGCCGCGCACCATGGGCGCACCGGGCTCGACGAGCTCGTCGCCCGTGCTGATGACGACCACGTGGGGACGGCGTACGACGGAGAGCCGGCCACGACCGACGCTCGCGAGCACCGCGATGCTCCGCTCGGTCACGACCTCGCCGGCACGACCGACGACGGTGCCCTCGGGCACGTCGTCGCCGGCGCGACGGACGAACGCTCCGGCGTCGACGCCCTCGGTGATCGTGACGACCTCGGTGCCCCCGTCGGTGCGCTCGACCGGGACGACGCAGTCGGCGCCGGGCGGGATCGGGGCGCCGGTCATGATCCGCGCCGCGACGCCGGGACCCAGGACGAGGTCCTCGCGCGTGCCCGCCGCGAGGTCGGCGACGACCGGCAGGCGGACGGGAGCATCGGCGGCCGCCCACGCGACGTCCTCCGCGCGCACGGCGTAGCCGTCCATCGAGGAGTTGTCGAACGGCGGCAGCGGCCACGGTGCGACGACGTCGACGGCGAGGGTCTGCCCCAGCGCGTCGAGCAGCGCCACGTCCTCGTGCTCGAGCGGGTCCACACCCGCGAGCACGGTCTCCAGATGCTCCTCGACGCTCCTCACGACCCCGACCCTAGGCCGCCCGCGTACCCCTCGCAGCGCTACGCCCCGTCGAGTTCTCCGAACATGATCATGGTGGGAGGACCACCCCGGCGACGGGTCAGGTGACGAGGCGGCCGGTGGGGAAGATGTCGCGGCTGCGGCTCGAGGCCGCTACGTCGGGCGCGACCGGCTCGGGCTGCTCCACCGCGGCCGTCACGTGCTGGGGCAGGTGCACGGGGGCGTACGCGTGGTGGCGCCCGTCGTTGGTCGCGTCGCGGATGGCCTCCATCACCTCGCCGAGGGCGCGCAGCGAGTGCCCGCTCACGAAGGTGTCGACGTAGGGCAGCGCCGCAGCCATGCCGCCGACGAGCGGTCGGTAGCCCGTGGCAGCCTTGCGCGGGTTCACCCAGATCACGTGGAACGCCAGGCGGGAGAGCTGCTCCATCGCCTGCCCGACGAGCGCCGGGTCCTCGATCTCCCAGCCATCGGACACGATGACGACGACGGCGCCGCGCGCCATCCCGCGGCGGCCGTAGTCGTCGACGAAGGTCTTGAGCGCCGTGCCGATGCGTGTTCCGCCCGACCAGTCGGGCGCGGCGCTCGCTGCCTTGCGGTAGGCGACGTCGGGGTGCGTGTCGCCGAGCTGGCGGGTGAGGCGGGTCAGGCGCGTCGCGAACACGAACGCCTCGGCACGCAGCGCGCGCACCGCGCTGCGCATCAGGTGCAGGTAGACGCGCGCGTAGGGCTCCATCGACCCCGATACGTCGGCGATGAGCACGACACGCCGCGACCGCGAGGTGCGGCGCCGGTGGATCCGGCGCACCGGGTCCCCCATCGTGCGGTGCGCGGCGCGCAGAGTCGCGCGCACGTCGAGCGAGCGCCCCGACGGGTGGCGCCTCTCCCGACGCGCGAGACGGGTCGGTGCCACCAGCGGGAACCGCTCGATCAGCGCGCTGAGCAGCGCGAGCTCGTCCGGTGAGCACGCCGCGAAGTCCTTGTCGCCCAGGCGTTCCTGGGTGCTGACCGCGGCGAGGATCGTCTCGTCGTCGTCCTCGGACTCGGCCTCGGACTCCCCGGGGATCCCCGGCGAGGCCTGCGGCCGCGACTCCCCCGCACCTTCGCGCTCGGACTCCGACGGCGCCCGGTCCTCGGACGGGATCGCCGCCGGCGGTGGCGGCGTCGTTGCGCTGTCGCCGCGGAACTCGGCGAAGTCGACGACGCCGCGGAAGATCTGCGAGAAGACGGCGTCGAAGACCTCGTACTGGTCGTGCGAGCTGAGCAGCGTCGTCCTCCCGAGCGATGCGAGCTCGGCGTGCGACCGCGGCCCGGCCAGCATCACGACCTGCGCGAAGCGCGCGCTGCGCTCGGGTGTCACGGGTACGCCGGCCTCGTGCAGCAGGTGGCCGAACGCTGCGATGAGCTTCGCGAGGTCGTGACCGCGGGCGAGCCCCTCGTCGGCCACGTCAGTGCCCGGCGACGTCGTCCGTGGCCTGCTGGAGCGCGCGGGCCGGATCGGCGATCCACCGCAGCGTCGCCGCGCGCGCGACCTCGTGGTCCTCGCGGTACTTGAGCACCGACCCCAGGGTGAGCGCGACGCCGTCCTCGTCGAGATGGTCGAGGCCGAGCAGGTTGGCCGCGTGCACCCAGTCGATCGCCTCGGCGACGCCCGGCGGCTTCTGCACGTCGAGGCTGCGCAGCCGGCCCACGGCGCTCGCGATCTCGGTCGCGAGGTCGATCGAGGCCTCGGGCACCCGGGCCCGGACGATCGCCACGGCCTGGGCCAGCGGCGGGTAGTCGATCCAGTGGTAGAGGCAGCGGCGCTTGAGGGCGTCGTGCAGGTCGCGCGTGCGGTTCGACGTGAGGATCACGATGGGCGGCTGCTTGGCGTGCAGCGTGCCGATCTCGGGGATGGTCACCGACGACTCGGCGAGCAGCTCGAACAGGAACGCCTCGAACTCCTCGTCGGCGCGGTCGATCTCGTCGATGAGGAGCACCGCCGGCCGTGGGCCGTCGTGCTCGAGCGCCGCGAGCAGCGGCCGCTCGATGAGGTAGTCGGGACCGAAGAGGCTCTCCTCCTCGAGCGCCTCGCCGCGCGTCTCCGCGAGCCGGATGCCGAGCAGCTGACGCGGGTAGTTCCACTCGTAGAGCGCCTCGGAGGCGTCGATCCCCTCGAAGCACTGCAGCCGGACGAGCGTGGTGTCGAGCAGCTCGGCGAGCGCCTTGGCCGCCTGCGTCTTGCCGACCCCTGCCTCCCCCTCGAGCAGCAGCGGCTGCGGCAGCCGTACGGCGCAGAACAGCGCGGTCGACAGGGAGGGGTCGGCGAGGTAGCCGACCTCGGCCAGGCGGCGGGTCAGCGCACCGACGTCGGGGATCAGCTCGTCGAGGCTCACGTACGCGGATACTTCCCGGGATCGGCGACGTACGCACGTCGGCAGGCCGGGCAGCAGAACCAGACCCGCTCGCCGTCGACGTCGGCGAACAGCGCGTCGTCGGTGATCTCCACGGTCATGCCGCACACGGGGTCGATCGCCGTCTCGGGCGCGAGCACCGTCAGCAGCCCGGTGCGGGTCATCGGCGGATCGCCGGGGAGGTGCTGGGGGTCGAGGCGCGGACGCGGCTCGCGCGGCCGCTCGGCGACGATCTGCGCGAACACCGACAGCGCGATCTCGGCCGGCGTGCGCGCCCCGATGTCGAGGCCCGCCGGGTAGTGGATCCGCGCGCGCTCGTCGTCGGCGAGGTCGAGCGAGCCCACCACCGCCGCGCCGCGCTTCGGGCTCGCGACCAGGCCGACGTAGGGCACACCGGCGCGCACGGCCGCCTCGAGCGTCGCCTCCTCGTTCTTGCCGTGCGTCGCCACGAGCACGGCGTCGGCGTCCGCGAGGTCCGCCGCGTCGTACGCCGCGACGTCGTATCCGAGCGCCGCCGCGACCTGGCGCATCGCCCGTGCGATGGGGCTGTCGCCGAGCACGCTCACGAGGGGGGTCGGCAGCACCGGCTCGAGGAAGATCTCGAGCGTCCCGCCCGACAGGCACGGGTTGTGCACGATCGTCTTGCCGGGCTGCTCCGCCTCCGGGTTCGGAGCGATGCGCAGCAGCATCGAGTCGCCGGACGTCAGCAGGGTCAGGGCCTGGCTGCGCACGGTCGACTCCGCGCACTGGCCGCCGACGAAGCCGTCGATGGCTCCGTCGGCCGTCACCAGCGCCTCGTCGCCGGGCTTGGCCGACGTCGGCCGCTCGGCGAGCACCACGCGGGCGTGCACGAACGGGACCCGGTGCGCGCGCAGCGACTCGGCCCGTTCGTGCAGCGCCTGCGTGCTCATGCCTACTCCACCGCCAGGTCGGTGCGGATCGGTCGACCCTGGATCGCGCGCCAGACGTTCGCCGGCGTCAACGGCATGTCGGCGTGGCGGACGCCGAACGGCGCGATCGCGTCCATGACGGCGTTGACGACGGCCGCGGGCGAGCCGACGGTGGCGGACTCGCCGACGCCCTTGGCGCCGATCGGGTGGTGCGGCGAGGGCGTGACGGTCTCGCCGAGCTCCCAGTCGGGGCACTCCATCGAGGTCGGCAGCAGGTAGTCCATGAACGACCCGCCGAGGTTGTTGCCGTCCTCGTCGAACGCGATGACCTCCATGAGCGCCATGCCGATGCCGTCGGCGAGGCCGCCGTGCACCTGGCCCTCGACGATCATCGGGTTGATCCGGGTGCCGCAGTCGTCGACCGCGATGAACCGTCGCACCTTGACCTGGCCGGTGCCGGGGTCGACGTCGACGACGCAGCTGTAGGCGCCGTACGGGTAGGTGAGGTTGGGCGGGTTGTAGACCACCTGCGCGTCGAGGTGGCCCTCGACGCCCTCGGGCAGCTCGAGCGCGCCGTGAGCGGCCATCGCGATGTCCTGGATGGTCATGCCGCGGTCCGGGTCGCCCTTGACGTACCACTTCCCGAGCTCCCACTCGAGGTCCTCGGCCGAGCACTCGAGCGCGGCGGCCGCGATGATGCGTGCCTTGTCGCGCACCTTGCGCGCGACGAGGGCGGCGGCCGCACCGGACACCGGTGTCGACCGGGAGCCGTAGGTGCCGAGGCCGAACGGCGTGTTGTCGGTGTCGCCGTGGATGACCTCGATGTCCTCGGGCGGGATGCCGAGCTCGTGGGCGACGATCTGCGCGAACGTCGTCTCGTGGCCCTGGCCCTGCGTCTGCACGGAGAGCCGCACCTGCGCCTTGCCGGTGGGGTGCACGCGGAGGTCGCAGCCGTCGGCCATGCCCAGGCCGAGGATGTCCATGTGCTTGCGCGGACCGGCACCCACACCCTCGGTGAAGAACGAGATGCCGATGCCCATGTACTCGCCGCGGGCACGCTTCTCGGCCTGCTCGCGACGCAGCTCGTCGTAGCCGGCGATGTCCATGGCGACGCGCATGGTCTTCTCGTAGTCGCCGCTGTCGTACTCCCAGCCGGTCGGCGTGGTGTAGGGGAACTGCTCGGGTCGCAGCAGGTTCTTGAGCCGCAGCTCCGCGGGGTCCATCTTCAGCTCGGCCGCGAGGCAGTCGACGATGCGCTCGATGACGTACGCCGCCTCGGTGATGCGGAACGAGCACGCGTAGGCGACACCGCCCGGCGCCTTGTTGGTGTAGACGGCCTTCACGTTGCAGTAGGCCGCCGGATAGTCGTAGGACCCGGTGAAGATGTGGAAGAAGCCGGCCGGGTACTTCGTCGGCTGCGCGGTGCCGTTGAACGCTCCGTGGTCGGCGAGCACGTCGACCTTGACGCCGAGGATCTTGCCGTCCTTCGTCGCCGCGATCGACGCGTCCATGTGGTAGTCGCGGGCGAAGCCGGTCGACATCAGGTTCTCGCTGCGGTCCTCCATCCACTTCACCGGCTTGCCGGTGACGATGGAGCCGACGATCGAGCAGACATAGCCGGGGTAGATCGGCACCTTGTTGCCGAAGCCGCCGCCGATGTCGGGGCTGATCACCTGGATCTTGTGCTCGGGCAGACCGGCGACGAGGGCGTAGACGGTGCGGTGCGCGTGCGGCGCCTGTGTCGTCGTCCAGAGCGTGAGCTTGCCCGTGACCGGGTCCATGTGCGCGACCGAGCCGCAGGTCTCCATCGGCGCGGGGTGCACGCGCGGGTAGAGGATCTGCTCGGAGACGACGACGTCTGCCTTCGCGAACGCCTCGTCGGTGGCCGCCTTGTCGCCGGCCTCCCAGCTCTCGTAGACGACGTTGTCGGTCTTGCCCTCCTTGTCGTCGCGGATGATCGGCGCGTCGGGGTCGAGCGCCCGCTTCGCGTCGACGACTGCGGGCAGCGGGTCGTACTCGACGTCGATGAGCTCCAGCGCGTCGCGCGCGACGTAGCGCGACTCGGCCACGACGAACGCGACCTCCTGGCCCTGGAAGCGCACCTTGTCCGTCGCGAGCACGGCCTGGGTGTCGTAGGACAGCGTCGGCATCCACGCGAGGCCGAGGCCGGCGAGCGTCTCGCCGGTGATCACGGCCTTCACGCCGGGCAGCGCCTCGGCCGCGGAGGTGTCGATCGACACGATGCGCGCGTGCGCGAAGGGGCTGCGCAGGATCGCGCCGTGCAGCATGCCGGGCAGGTTCAGGTCGTCGACGTAGTTGCCCTGGCCGCGGAGGAAGCGGACGTCCTCCTTGCGGTGCATGCGGCCGAACCCGATGGGGTTGCCCGCGGGAGAGAGCGGGGTCTCCTCGACGGCGGTCATGCGGTCACCTCCGCGCTCTTCGGGTGCTCCGCAGCCCACTGGACGGCGGCCACGATGTTCTTGTACCCCGTGCAGCGGCAGAGGTTCCCGGAGATGCCCTCGCGGATCTCCTCCTCCGTCGGATGCGGGTTGTGGTCGAGGAGATGACGGCTGACCATCATCATCCCCGGTGTGCAGTAGCCGCACTGGAGGCCGTGGCACTCCATGAAGCCCTGCTGGATCGGGTCGAGCTCGCCGCCCTGCTCGAGTCCCTCGACGGTGCGGACCTCCTTGCCGTCGGCCTGCACCGCCAGGAACGTGCAGCTCTTCACCGGGTCGCCGTCGACCCAGACGGTGCACGCGCCGCAGTTCGAGGTGTCGCAGCCCCAGTGGGTGCCGCGCATCTCGAGATCGTCGCGGAGGAAGTGCACGAGCAGCATGCGCGGCTCGACGTCGCGCTGGTGCTCGACGCCGTTGATCGTGACGGTCACCTGCATGGTCAGACTCCCTGGCTGGCAGCGACGGCGCGGCGGAGCGCGCGGAGGGTGAGCTCCTGGGCGAGGTGGCGCTTGTAGTCGACCGGACCGCGCTGGTCGGCCGACGGCTCGCACTCCGCGGCAGCGGCGGAAGCGGCGGCGAGCAGGTTCTCCTCGGTCGGAGCCTGTCCGGTCAGCGCGGCCTCCGCGGCGGGCGAGCAGTAGTGCGGAGCGTTCACGGCGGCCAGGCCGATACCGCACTCGGCGACCACGCCGCCCCTGACGACGACGTAGACGCCGGAGGTGCACACCCCCCAGTCTCCGGCCCGCCGCTCGACCTTCTCGTACGCCGACCCCGCGCCCGGACGGATCGGGTAGCGCAGCTCGACGAGCAGCTCGGCGGGCCCGACGACCGTCTCGTACGGGCCCTCGTGGAACTCGCGGAGGGGAACGCTGCGACGTCCGCCGCGCCCCTCGATCACCGCGGTGCCCTTGAGCGCCGAGCCCACCGCGGAGAGGTCCGACGCGGGGTCGGCCTGGCACAGGGAGCCGCCGATCGTGCCGCGGGCACGCACGATCGGGTCCGCGATGACCCTCTCGGCCTCGCGGAAGACCGGATAGTGCTCGGAGAGCACGGCCGAGGAGAGGATGTCGCGATGGCGCGTCATGGCGCCCACCACGAGCTCGTCCCCCTCGACCTTCACCCCCTGCAGCTCGGGGATGTCGTGGACGTCGACGAGCGCGGACGGGAACGCGAGCCGCAGCTTCATCATCGGCAGCAGGCTGTAGCCGCCGGCGACGGGCCGGGCCTCCTCCCCGAGCGACTCGAGCTTCGCTATCGCGTCGGCGACCGAGGTCGCCTTCGCGAAGTCGATGGCTGCCGGTGTCTGCATGGCCGTCACCTCACGAGAACGTCGTTGTTCCTGGGTGGAGCGTGGGATCGAGAGGCCGAGCGTCGAACATGGAACGGGACTGCGATGGGGCGGGTTCAGTGCGTGCGGAGATCGAGCGGCCGGGCAGGGGTCAGCGGTTGCGCCGGGCGATCCAGACGATGACGCCGATGACGACCACGACGCCGATCACCACGGGGATCGCGCGCTTGAGGACCGGTGCTCCCGCCGTACCGAGCAGGTCGATGCTCTCGTCGGCGTGCACGGTGGGCGCAGGTGCGGCGGCGGCCGCAGCCTCCTCGGTGCCGCCCGCCTCCGCGGCCGCGCCGGCCGTGAGGAGGGTGGCGAGGTTGCCGGCGAACTGGTCGACGATGCGCCCGGCGACGTCCTGCATGACGCCGCGGCCGAACTGGGCGGCCTTGCCGGTGATGGTCAGGTCGGTGCTCACGTCGACCCGGGTGCGATCGGGCCCCTCGGCCACCAGCACGGCGGTGACCTGCCCCTTCGCGGTGCCGCCGCCGCGGCTGTCCTTGCCGGAGCCCTCGATCACGAGGGTGTGGCTCGCCTCGTCCTTGCTGACGAAGCGGGCCACGCCGCCGAAGACCATGCTCACCGGTCCGAGCTTGACCTTGACGTTGCCGGTGAACTCGTCGCCCTCGTGGGTCTCGAGCGTCGCGCCGGGCATGCACGGCGCGAGCCCCTCGACGTCCTGCATGGACGCCCACGCCGTGTCGATGTCCGTGGGGACGACGAACGAGTTCTGCAGCTCCATGGACGCTCCAGGTCGGGGGCGCGGATGCGACCGCGCCACGAGGTGAGGCGACGCTAACGCCGCCGGACCCGCCCTGCCACCAGAGTCGACGGATCCGCAGCAGACTCAGAGGTTCGGCGAGCCGGACGGCGTCCCGGACGATCGCAGCGCCGGCCGCAGGTGCCGGTCCCGATCCCCGCAGGGCCCGAGGATGCGGCCCGAGCTGCCCGCCAGCCCGGCAACGGCGAGGGACTGGCCGATCGATGCGTGACGACCCGATGCTCTACGGTCCGCTCATCACGCGTCGACGGCGGGGTCAGCCGCCGATGGCCGACATGGGACGCGCCGGCTGGATGAAGCTCGGGTCGTTGATCCCGTGACCGGGGAGCTTGTCGGCCACCACGGCGTGCAGCCGCCGGCGTACCTCCTCGTCGATCTTCTCGCCGTCGAGGGCCTCGTCGCGGAGCACCCGGCGCAGGTCGAGCTCGTCGCGGGCGAACAGGCAGTTGCGCAGCTGGCCGTCGGCCGTGAGCCGGAGCCGGTCGCACGCCGCGCAGAACGGGCGGGTGACGCTGGCGATGATGCCGACCCGAGCGGGACCGCCGTCGACGTAGAACTCCTCCGCCGGCGCCGAGCCGCGGGTGGGTACCGGCGTGAGCGTGTAGTACTCCGAGAGCATCTCGAAGATGTCGTCGGCGGTGATCATCTCGGAACGCTTCCAGATGCCCGACGGGTCCAGCGGCATCTGCTCGATGAACCGCAGGCGCCAGCCTTCGTCGAGAGCGCGACGGACGAGCGCGGGGCCCTCGTCGTCGTTGATGCCGCGCATGAGCACGCTGTTGACCTTCACCGGCTCGAGGCCGGCGTCCTGCGCGGCGCGGATGCCGGTCAGGACGTCGTCGAACCGGTCGCGGAAGGTGAGCTTCGCGAACCGTTCGCGGTCGAGGGTGTCGAGGCTGACGTTCACGCGCTGCAGGCCGGCGTCGGCGAGCGGGCGCGCCAGCTTGTCGAGCCGCAACCCGTTGGTGGTCAAGGCGATGTCGGGCCGCAGCGGCAGCTCGTTGATCCGGCGTACGACGTCGGCGACGTCGGCGCGCATCAGCGGCTCGCCACCGGTCAGGCGTACGCCGGTGATCCCGAGCTCGGTCGCGATCCGGATCACCGTCATGAGCTCGTCGGTGCTGAGCAGCTCCGGGCCGGGCAGCCAGTCGGCGAAGTCGTGCGGCATGCAGTAGGTGCAGCGCAGGTTGCAGCGGTCGGTGAGCGAGACGCGCAGGTCGCGGTGCACCCGGCCGTAGGTGTCGACGAGCTCGGTCATGCGCAGTTCACCCACTCGTCGGTGCCGTCGGTGAACACCTGGTGCTTCCACACCGGGAGCCGGTGCTTGGTCTCGTCGACGAGGTCGGAGCAGGCCTTGAAGGCCTCGCCGCGGTGCGCCGCGCTCACCGCCGCGACGAGCGCGGACTCGCCGATCTTCAGCGGGCCGACCCGGTGCATCACCGCGATGGCGATGACGTCGTGGCGCTCGGCCACCTCGCGCGCGACCTCGGCGAGGACGGCTGCAGCCGTGGGGTGGCCCTCGTACTCGAGGTGCGCCACGAAGCGGCCGTGGTCGTGGTCGCGGACGTCGCCGGAGAAGGTGACGACCGCACCAGCTGCGCTGGAGGACACGAGCTCCTCGACGTCGCGCACCGTCATGGGTGCGTCGACGACATCAGCACGGCGCACGACGGTCATGCAGGCATTATGCGTCCCGCAGCAGGACCCCGCGTCCGGTGCCCGGTTTCACGCGGTGGGAGCGTGCCGACCCGACCCGACCCGCGACCGTCGACTCAGGCGGAGGTGCCCTGGGCGGCGACGTGCGCGACGGCCTTCACGATGCCGTCGTAGCCCGTGCAGCGGCAGAGGTTGCCCGAGACCGCGGTGCGGATCTCGTCCTCGGTCGGCGAGGGGTTGCGCTCGAGGAGGGCCGTCGCCGAGACGAGCATGCCCGGCGTGCAGAAGCCGCACTGGACGCCGCCGAACGTGAGGAAC
>DASSQW010000343.1:0-4686 GCA_035702165.1 Candidatus Nanopelagicales bacterium | reverse complement strand
TCGCACCGGGGGGTGCGGTGCTGGCGCTGGATGTCGGCGGGCAGCGGGGCGAGCGAAGCCGTACGCAGCACCCGCGACGCGGCGTCGCGCACGACGGGCCCGAACCGACGGGTGGAGCGCAGCACCACGGTGGGCGCGGGGCCGCCGTCGGGAGCGCGGAAGCTCTCGCGGAACGAGAGGATCCCGCCGGGGTCGGCGCCGCGGAAGGTGTAGATCGACTGGTCGGGGTCGCCGACGACGACGAACGGCGTGTCGGGTCCGACGAGCCCTCGCAGCAGTCGCACCTGCGCGGGGTCGGTGTCCTGGTACTCGTCGACGAAGACGGCGCGGTAGCGCTGGCGCAGCGCCCGCTGCACCTCGGGGTCGTGCGTGAGCAGCGCGGCGCGGTGGACGATCTCGGTGTAGTCGGTGACGCCCTCGGCGTCGAGCACGTCGAGGTAGTCGCCGAGGAACTCGCCGACCGCGCGCCAGGCCGGGCCGAGCGAGCCGGCGTGCGGGGCGAGCGCCTCGAGGTCGACCGGGTCGAGCCCCAGGGCACGCGCCTTGGCCACCACGGCGCGGACCTCGGCCGCGAGCCCGCGGGTGCCGAGCGCGGGTGCGAGCTCCGCGGGCCACACCAGCCTGCCGTCGCGGACCGCGCCGGAGAGCAGCTCGCGCAGCCGCAGCTCCTGCTCGGGGCCGGAGAGCAGGCGCAGCGGCTCGAGGTAGGCCTCGGGGTCGGCCTGCTCGCGCACCAGCGCGTAGGCGAACGAGTGGAACGTGGTGACCGTGGGCGAGAGCCCGCCGCCCACCCGCGCGACGACGCGCTCGCGCCACTCCTGCGCGGCTCGACGTCCGAAGGTGAGGCCGAGGACCTCGTCGGGGCGCAACGGGTCCTGACCGGTGAGCCGGTCGACCATCGCCTCGACGAGCGTGGTGGTCTTGCCGGTGCCGGGACCAGCGAGCACGAGCAGCGGGCCGCGTCGGTGGGCGACCACCTCGCGCTGCTGCTCGTCGAGCTCCGGGGCGGCTGCCGACAGCGGCGGCGTGCGATCGAGCTCGAGGCGGGGGACCTGGTCGGCCCCCGAGGCGCTGCGAGGTCCCGTCACGAGTCCGATCCCATCACGGACCACCCACACCGTCGCGCGGCGGCACGCGGATCAGCCGGGCGGCTCGGCGTCCTCCGGCCACCACCGGGCGCGGCCCATGTCGACGCGCGACCCGCCGGGCGCCATCGGAGTGCGCTCGGTCCGGTAGCGGCGCCGCGCCTCGGCCTCGTGCCCCGCGGGAGGCGAGCCGTCGGAGCGCAGCACGCGGTGCCACGGCACGCCCGACCCGAACCGCGCCATCACCGTCCCGACGGCACGCGCTCCCCCGCTCCCGAGGGCGGCGGCGATGTCGCCGTAGGCCATCACCCGGCCTCGCGGGATGCGCTCGACGAGGTCGAGCACCTCCTCCGCGAACGGCGTGGGCAGGCCGCGCGTGGGCTCGGCGGACGCCCGGCGGGACCGGGACGAGGGCGACGTCACGCCCGGCATCCTGCCCGCCTGCACCGCGCCCGGGCGACGGGATGCGACGATCTTCCGGTGTCCGGGGCCGCGCTGTCGTACGACGACCAGGACGACGGCACCGTCGTGATCGAGGGCGGGGTCATCCCCCGCCGCGTGCGCCGGCCGGCCGACCTCCTCCGGATGGCGCTCGCACTCGTCGCCGCCGTTGCCATCGTGGTCGTCTCGTACTTCCTCAACAGCACGTCGGCCGGCATCGACCAGGACCTGGCCAACGCGAGCACCAACCTGCCCGCGCTTCTCCTGCTGGCGCTCAACATCGTCGCCGGCCTCGGCGTCCTGGCCCTGCCGGTCGCGGCCGCGATCGACCTGCTGGCCCGGCGCCGGGGCCGCCAGCTGCTCGAGGCCACCGGCGCGCTGCTCGTCGCGGTGCTGCTCGCGCTGCTCATCGCGCAGGTCGTCCGCGACTACGGCTCCGAGCAGCTCATCATCGCGATCACGAACTTGTCCGACCCCGCCGGCCGCGCCGCCGTGAACCCGGTGATCGCCGGCCTCGTCGCGTTCATCACGACCGCGCGCCTCGTCGGCCGCGGCCGCTGGACCGTCTACACCGTCGTCGTCATCCTGGCGATCTCGATCGTGCCGCTGTCCTCGGGCGCGTCGTCGATCGTCGTCGTCGCCCTGTCGCTCCTGCTCGGCTGGGCGGTCGGCCTGGCGACCCGGTACGTGCTCGGTACGCCGACCACGCGACCGAGCGGCCTCGAGGTGGCGATGGCGCTCGAGCGGGCGCACCTGTCGGTGGCGGTCCTGCGTGCGACGAAGAGCACCACCCGCGGGCGCGAGTACGACGCCGTCACGCGTCGGGACGAGCGGCTGCGCGTCGTCGTCTTCGACCGCGACTTCGAGGGCGCGGGGATCGCGCGCGCGGCCTGGCGCCAGGTGCAGCTGCGCACCGACCCGGCCAACCCCAGCGTCTTCTCGATGCGGGCCCAGATCGAGCACGCCGCCCTGATGTCCTACGCCGCCGAGTCCGCGGGCGGCCGCGTGCCGCGCCTGCGCGGCGCGGTCGAGGTCGGCCCCGACTCGACGCTGCTCGCCTACGAGCGCATCCCCGGCCGCACGTTCGACCAGCTCGCGAAGGGCGAGGTGACGGACGCCGACCTCGACGCCGTGTTCCGGGCCGTGCGCACCCTGCACGACGAGCAGCTCGTGCATCGCGCCCTCTCGCACGAGCAGCTGATCAAGGCCGACGACGGATCGATCTGGCTGGCCGGCGTCCAGCACGGCACGATCGCCGCGAGCGACGTGCAGGAGCGCATCGACCTCGCCGAGCTGCTGTGCACCGGAGCCCTGCTCACCGACGCGCCTCGCGCCGTCGCCACCGGCGCGCGCGTCTTCGGCGCCGACCGGCTCACCCGTGCGCTGCCGGCGCTGCAAGCGGTCGCCCTGTCACCGGAGACGCGACGCCGGGTGCGCAAGGAGAAGGAGCTCATGGTCGCGCTGCGCGACGAGCTCCTCGCCCTGCGGCCCTCCGCCGCCGAGACGGAGAAGCTCGAGCTGCGCCGCTGGAAGCCGCGCACGCTCTTCACGATCATCGCGGGCACGATCGCCGGCTACGTGCTCCTCTCGCAGCTCGCGAACGTCGATCTCGTCGGACTTCTGCGCAGCGCCGACTGGCGCTGGGCGGGGTTCGCTGTCGTCCTGTCGGCGCTGACCTTCGTCGGCGCCTCGCTGTCCCTGTCGGGCTTCGTGCCCGAGAAGCTCTCGCACGTCCGCACCTTCGCCGCGCAGCTCGCGGCCGGCTTCGCCACCCTCGTGTCGCCGCCCACGGTGGGTGCGGTCGCCGTCAACGTGCGCTACCTGCAGAAGGCCGGGCTGCACCCCGCGCTCGCCGCCGCGAGCGTCGCCGTGTCGCAGGTGTTCGCGTTCTTCATCCACATCTCGCTGCTCGCGATCACCGCGGTCGCCGCCGGCCAGAACGCGGAGTTCCACGTGTCGCCGCCGAAGTGGGCGGTGATCGCCGTCGGCGCGGTCGTCGTCGTGCTCGGTCTGCTGCTGCTCGTCGGCCCGGTGCGCAAGACGGTCACCGACCGGGTCAAGCCGATCCTCGACGAGGTCGGACCGCGCCTGGTCACGATCGCCCAGCGGCCGTGGAAGATCGCCGAGGGGATGGGCGGGATCCTGCTGCTCAACGGTGCGTTCGCGCTGTGCATGATCGCGTGCTGCGAGGCCTTCGGCGCCGGCAGCGCGAACTACGCCGCCATCGCGCTGGTCTACCTCGCGGGCTCCACGCTCGGTCAGGCAGCGCCCACCCCCGGCGGCCTCGGCGCCGTCGAGGCGGCCTACGTCGCTGGACTCACCGTGGCCGGCATCGACTCGGGCATCGCCGTGTCGGCGACCCTGCTCTTCCGCCTGCTCACCTTCTGGATCCCGACCGTCCCCGGCTACTGGTCGTTCAACTGGCTCCAGAAGGTCGGAGCCCTCTGACCCACCGCTCTGGATGGGTCAGAGGCCCCTTCCGCGGCCTCTGACCCATCCAAATCGGGTCCGAGGGCAGCTTGATGGCGAGCAAACCGCGCGCGGGGCAGTGACGTCGAGACGGGCGCGAGCGGTGGGGGGCGTGCGCTCAGTAGTTGGGCTTGTCCGGCTCGATCTGGTTGACCCACGCCACCACGCCGCCGCCGACGTGGACGGCGTCGGAGTACCCGGCGCCCTTGACGATCGCCAGCACCTCGGCCGAGCGGCCACCCACCTTGCAGTGCAGCACGACCGGCTTGTCGTTGGGCAGCTTCTCCAGCGCACGGCCGGAGAGGAACTCGCCCTTGGGGATCAGCTCGGCGCCCTCGATGTGGACGATGTCCCACTCGTTGGGCTCGCGGACGTCGATGAGCACGAAGTCGCGCTCGCCGCGGTCGCGCTCGTCGAGCATGTCCTTGAGCTGCCGGACCGAGATCGTCGAGTTCACCGCTGCCTCGGCGGCCTCCTCGGACACCGCGCCGCAGAACGCGTCGTAGTCGATGAGCTCGGTCACCTTGGTCGCGTTGGGGTCCTTGCGCAGCTTGACGGTGCGGTAGGACATCTCGAGGGCGTCGTAGATCATCAACCGCCCGAGCAGGCTGTCGCCGATGCCGGTGATCAGCTTGATCGCCTCGGTGACCATGACCGACCCGATGGACGCGCACAGGACGCCGAGCACGCC
>DASSQW010000342.1:0-7439 GCA_035702165.1 Candidatus Nanopelagicales bacterium | reverse complement strand
CCCACCGAGCTGCCGCGCATCGGTCCGCTCGGGCTCACACCCGAGCAGCGCGACGTGCTCCTCGCGGCGACGGCGAAGCCGCAGGGCCTCATCCTGTTCACCGGACCGACGGGCTCGGGCAAGACCAACAGCCAGTACGCCGCGATCGGCGAGGGCGTCGACAGCGACCGGAACGTCATCACGCTCGAGGACCCGGTCGAGATCGAGCTGCCCGGCACCACGCAGGTGCCCATCGACGAGAAGTCGGGCGTCTCGTTCGCCCGCGGGCTGCGCGCCGCGCTGCGCCAGGACCCCGACGTGATCCTCGTCGGCGAGATCCGCGACCAGGAGACCGCCCAGCTCGCGGTACGGGCGGCCATCACCGGCCACCTCGTGCTCTCGACCCTGCACACGCTCGATGCCGCCGCCGCCGTGAACCGGCTCGTCGACATGGGCGTGCCGCCGTACCTCGTGACGTCGTCGCTCTCGCTGGTCGCGTCGCAGCGGCTGGTGCGCGTGCCGTGCCAGGACTGCAGCGCTGCCGACGAGCCGGAGCCCGCGCTGCTCGCCGAGCTCGGTCTGCGGCCCGAGGACGGGGCCTGGGTGCGCGCCGTGGGCTGCCACCTGTGCAACGACACCGGCTACCTGGGTCGCACCGCCGTGATGGAGCTGCTCACCGTCGGTCCCGAGGTGCGCGAGGTGCTGCTCGCCGGCGGCGACGAGGACGACGTGCGCCATGCAGCCCGGGCCGCGGGGACGACCTCGCTGTTCGACCGCGCGCTCGCGCTGGCGCGGGAGGGTCGTACGACGCTTGCCGAGGTGATCCGGGCCGTGCCGCAGGACCCGGCGAGCCGGGCCGGGCGCTCGACGGGGACCGAGGCCGACCTCTGAGCGGCGGCCCTGCGGGACCGACGTACGATCGACGCATGGCCCTCCTCGACGAGCTCGACGCCGCCCTCGCGACCGTGGAGGACCCGGAGATCCACCGGCCCATCACCGAGCTCGGGATGGTCAAGTCGCGCGACGTCGTCGACGGTGTGGCGCGCATCGCGGTCTACCTCACGGTCGTCGGCTGCCCGATGCGCGACCTCATCACCTCGCGCGTCACGGACGCCGTGTCCCGCGTCGCCGGCGTCACGTCGGTCGAGGTGGAGCTCGACGTGATGGACGAGGAGCAGCGCAAGGCACTGCGCGAGAAGCTCGTCGGACACGACGAGCGGGAGATCCCCTTCACGAAACCGGGCAGCCTCACGCGCGTCTACGCGATCGCGTCGGGCAAGGGCGGCGTGGGCAAGTCCTCGGTCACCGCGAACCTGGCCGTGCAGCTGGCAGCGACCGGCCTCTCGGTCGGTCTCGTCGATGCCGACATCTACGGCCACTCGATCCCGCGCCTGCTCGGCGCCACCGACGCGCCCACGATGGTCGAGGGCATGATCATGCCTCCGCAGGCCTACGGCGTCCGCGTCATCTCGATGCTGCCGTTCAAGCCCGGCGGCGTCTCGCAGCCGGTCGCGTTCCGCGGACCGATGCTGCACCGCGCTCTGCAGCAGTTCCTCGCCGACGTGTGGTGGGGCGACCTCGACATCCTGCTGCTCGACCTGCCGCCCGGCACCGGCGACGTCGCGATCTCCGTCGCGCAGCTGCTGCCCAACGCCGAGGTCATCGTGGTGACCACGCCGCAGACCGCGGCCGCCGAGGTCGCGATCCGCGCGGGCATGCTCGCGCAGCAGACCAAGACCCGCGTTGCCGGCGTCGTCGAGAACATGTCGGCGTTCCCCTGCCCGCACTGCGGCGAGCCGATGGACCTCTTCGGGGCGGGCGGTGGCTCCGTCGTGAGCGAGACGCTGACCAAGGAGCTCGGCTACGACGTCCCGCTGCTGGCGAAGGTGCCGTTCGACATCCGGCTGCGCGAGGGTGGCGACGAGGGCCGCCCGATCGTCCTGACGGACCCCGACGCACCGGCGTCGACCGTGCTCCGCGACCTGGCCCAGGGCCTGGGCACGCGCGCCCGCGGCCTGGCCGGCATGTCGCTCAGCATCACCCCCGCCTCCCGCCTCTGACGTTCTCACTGAGAGTGCCATTCGTTGCTGAGAGAGCAACGGTCCTTCCGTTCACGCCAGAACCGGGATGACCGACGGGCGTGAGCGCGGGCAGCATGACGCCGTGATCGCGACACCGCAGCGCTGGACCGACCCCGCCTGGCAGGAGGACGCCCTCGGCTGGGCGGACTCCGCGCTCGAGGCCCACGGCCTGCGGCGTACCGCGTGGACGCAGCCGCACGTGCGTCCGTGGTCGACGATGCTGCGGCTCGAGACCGACCGGGACCGCGTGTGGCTCAAGGCGAACGGCGACGGCACCCGCTACGAGGCCGGGCTCCTGCAGCTCCTCGCAGACCTCGACGCACCCTGCACCCCTCGCCCGCTCGCGGTCGACGCGCAGCGCGGCCTGACGCTCATGCCCGACGGCGGTCCCGTCTCGCGCACCGCGCACGGCGGGCTCACGCCGATCGAGGTCACCACCGACCAGCTCGTCGCGTACGCCGCCCTGCAGCGCAGCCTCGAGCCGGACGTCGATGCGCTGATCGCCGCGGGCGCCGACGACCTGCGCCCGCGGGCGCTCGCAGGGCGCCTCGAGCAGAGGATCGCCGAGCTGCTCGACGAGCGGCCGCCCGGGCGTCTCGAGCCCGGCGACGCCGCCCGGCTGCGCGCCGTGCTGCCGGCGTACGCCGAGATCTGCGCGGAGCTCGAGGAGGCCGGGGTCGCCGCGTCGCTCAACCACGACGACCTGCACGACAACAACATCCTCGTGTCCGGACCCGTCTTCATCGACTGGGGCGACTCGTGCGTGAGCCACCCGTTCTCGACGCTGCTCGTCACGCTGCGGTCGGTGGCATTCCACCACGGCACGGCGATCGACGACCCGCGGCTCGACCGCATCGCCGACGCCTACCTCGAGGCCTGGACCGACGTCGCCGACCGTGCGACGTTGCGCCGCCAGGCCCAGCTCGCCGTCCGCGTCGGGCCGCTGTCGCGCTCGATGTCGTACGTGAACGCGCTGGCCGGCGCCGACGACGCCGCCTGGCAGGAGGACGGCGACGCCGTGCCCGGCTGGCTGCTCGAGCTCCTCGAGCCCGCGCTGCCGCTGCAGGCGCCGCTCCTGAGCACGGTCTGACCGTCATCGCGCTGACACAGCGCAGAACCCGCGCCTGACGACGTATCAGGCGCCTCGCTCGCGGCTCTTCCCGGTGTCCACCACCGCGAGCCCGGCAGCGCCGGGCCCGACCCCGGGAGCCGAGATGCGCCTTCCTCTCTCCACCGCCACCCTCACCGCCCTCGGTCGCGGCCTGACGTCCGACACGTCGCGCCGCCGCCGCTCCGGGAGCACCTCGGTGAGCTCGACCGTCAGCCGCACCGCGGTGCTGCCCGGCCAGTCGCCGCTGTGGCGTCCGCCGTCGCGGCTGACCGGCCTGCTCGAGCGCTACGACCGCATGACGCCGGTCCTCGCCTGACGCCTACCTGCACCGACCCCTGTCCGCGCCGCTGCGCGCCACCACCCCGTATCCCGCACCGCCCCGTACTTCCTCGAAGGAGCTCGCCATGTCCACCATCACCACCGCCGCACCGTCGTTCGACACCCCGCGCGCCTCGGGCCGCCGCATCCTCGTGGCCGGCGCCGTCGTCGTCGGTCTGGTCGCCGCCGGTGCCGTCGTGATCCCGCGGATCACCAGCACGACCACCACCACGAGCACGACCTACCCGACGATCACCCAGCACGACGCGGTCGAGCACCGGCTCGACGACTCGCTCGCCTCGGCAGCGCGTCGCCAGTCGGCCGCGGTCGAGCAGCGCCTCGACCTGACCGGCAAGCAGGCGGCGGCCGTCGCCGCCTCGCAGTACCGCGTCTCCACCACACCGCAGGGGCTCGCCCGGTTCGGCACGGCCGGGCGGGCGCAGATCGGTGGCGCGGCGCCCACGTTCGCGTGGACGCCGAACCACGACAGCTACCTCGTGAAGGAGCAGACCGGCGGCGGTCACCAGACCTACCCGTTCAGCTCCCTGCACATGACGTGGGCGGACCCCTGGGTCCCGCCGACGGACAACCCCGAGTGGGTGCCCTACATCAAGTCGCACTACTTCCACCCCGTGACGACCACCCGGCCGACCCACGAGTACCGCTGACAGGCCACCCACGGGGTCGGTGCTCAGGGCCGGGACGCCAGACGGCGTCCCGGCCCTGGGCTGCGCGCAAAGGCGGTGACAGCCGCCCCCAAGCGCTCCACACTACGAAGCGGGGAGGGCTCATGGCCGCAGCGACGTGGCACGAGGGCACCATCGGCCCGCTGCTCGAGGCAGCGGCGGCGGGCGACAGCCTGGCCTGGGACTCCCTGGTCTCGCGGTTCACCGGGCTGCTGTGGGGCACCGCGCGGGCGTACCGGCTCTCCACCGCCGACGCCGCCGACGTCGTGCAGACGACGTGGCTGCGGCTGGTCGAGAACCTCGGGCGCATCCAAGATCCCGAGCGTCTCGGCGGCTGGCTCGCGACGACCGCTCGCCGCGAGTGCCTCGTCGTGCTGAAGAAGTCGCGCCGCGAGCCCCCCGTCGGCGACGAGCGCTGGCTCGACACCGTCCCCGACCAGCGCTCCGCGGTCGATGGCGCGCTCCTCGTCGACGAGCGCGACTCGGCGCTGTGGCGGGTGTTCGACGAGCTGCCCGACCGCTGCCGCCGGCTGCTCCGCGTGCTGCTCGCGGATCCCGCTCCGTCGTACGCCGAGGTCGCCGAGGCCCTCGACCTCCCGATCGGGAGCATCGGGCCCACCCGCCAGCGCTGCCTGTCGTCGTTGCGGCGGCTCGCCGTCGAGTCCGGCGCGCTGGACCCGGGCGACCTCGACCTCACCGACCGCACCGTCTCCCTGGGAGGTGAGCCGTGAGCCAGCGCGACGACGACTTCGAGCGGCGGCTGCGCGCGATGGCCACCGAGGCCGACCCGCCGCCCTCGCTCGTCTACGAGGCGGCGCGCGCCGCGTTCTCGCTGCGCGACCTCGATGCCGAGCTGGCCGAGCTCGTCGCCGACTCCCTCGTCGACGACCCTGCCGTGCTCACCCGCGCCGTCGTGTCCGACGTGCGCATGCTCTCCTTCGAGTGCGGCGACGTCGTCGTGGAGCTCGACGTCGAGACCGATCCGCTCTCGCGCCTGGTACGGCTGTCGGGACTCGCGGTGGGCGCCGTCGGCGCCGTGACGATCGTGCGCGCCGACGACCGCAGCAGCGTGGACCTCGCCGACGGCGGGCGCTTCGTCGCCGACGGCATCTCCCCCGGCCCGCTGCGCCTGGAGCTCACCACCCCCGACGGACGTCGCGTCACGACGTCCTGGATCCACGTCTAGCCGCCGTGCCCACGGCGACCGAGGCGACGAGCCCGGTCGAGGACGCACGTCGTGCACTCGTCGAGGTCGGCGAGGATCCGCGACGCGCGTACGACGACGCTGCCGCAGTCCTCGTCCGATTGCCACGTCCGCGGAGCGAGGAGGAGGTGCGCGCCGTCGTGACCGCTCGTCGGGCGACGGCACAGGCGTTGCGCAACCTGGGGCGGACGACCGACGGACTGGTCGAGGTACGCCGAGGCATCTCGACCGCTGAGCGTCTCGGGTACCCGAGCCTGGCAGCCGAGGGCCGCATGACCCTGTCGTTCCTGCTGCTCGAGGTGGGCCGGCTCCGCGCGGCACTGGCGACGATCGACCAGGCGCTGGGGTCGCTCGACGGCCTCGAGGCGGCGAAGGCGCGCACGAACCGGGCGCTGATCCTCCATCGCTCGGGTCGGCATCGCGAGGCGATGGACGAGTACGCCGCGGCACTCCCCGTCATCCGCCGGGCGAAGGACGGTCGTTCGGAACGCCTGCTACGCGGCAACCGAGCGCAGCTGTCCGCGGAGCAGGGCGACATCGCGTCCGCAGTCGCCGACATGGAGTGGTCCAGGCGGTACGCGCTCGAGCAGGGTCGGACCATCGACGCCGCCGACGACCTGTGGAACCTGGCGGCGCTCCACGCGCTCGCGGGGGACCTTCCGCGCGCGCTGGAGCTGTTCGACCGTGCGGATGCCGAGTGGGGCGACGTCGATCGGCCGCAGCGGTTCACTGCTCGCGCTGAGGTCCTGCTCGAGGCCGGACTCGCTGCCGACGCGGCAGAGCTCGCCTCGGACGGCATCCGCTGGGCGCAGGCGCACGGCTGGATGTACGCCGAAGCAGAGGCGCGTCTCTGGCTGGCCCTCGCGTCGCTCACCCTGCCGTCGCCCGACCTGGTGCGCGCCGAGCAGGAGGCGCGCGCCGCCGTCACCGCGTTCGCTCATCAGGGCCGACCGGACTGGCAGGTGCTCGCGCAGCACGCGGAGCTGGTCGTGCGCATCCGCAGGTCGGGGCGGCCCGCGGACCTCGACCGCGCCGTCGAGGTGGCGTCGCTGCTCCGAGACCGGGGACGCGACGCGCACGCGGCGGATCTGCGTGTCGCCGCTGGGCGACGTGCCCTGGCCCAGGGCGACATCGCGAGAGCACGCACGATGCTCGGTCCGCTCGCGAACCAGTCGACGTCGCGGCAGATCGAGGTGCGAAGCCGCGCCTGGTACGCGCGCGCGCTGCTGCAGACCATTGGGTCGGAAGCCGGGGCCAGCGCCAGTCTGGTGCGCGCGTGGCGGTTGGCCGAGGAGCAGACCGCGCTTCGCGGAGCAACGGAGCTGCGCGCGGCTTCGGCCTCCCATGCGTCGGACATCGTCGCCACGGGTTGCGGGCTTGCCGTACGTGAGCGCAACGTGCTGCGGGCTTTCGCATGGGCGGAACGCGGCCGGTCCTCCAGCCTCCGGCGTCCTGTCGTGCGCGCACCGCAGGATCCCGAGCTCGCCTCCGCCCTGGCGCGTCTGCGATGGTCGGCGATGCTGGACGAGAACGCGCTGCAGGACGGTGACGTGGACCTCGCCTTCCGCGCGCGGCGCCGTCGAGATGAAGCTGAGGTGCGACGGCTCTCGCTCCGGGCAAGGGGCGGCGGACGCGCGGAACGCGTCGCCACCGTGACCGACATCCGACGCTGCGCCGAGCATCGCGCCCTTGTCGAGCTGCTCCAGCATGACGCGCGGTACTGGGCCGTACGCGTGGACGCCAGCGGTGCCGAGCTGCTGCCGCTGGCACCGGTCGGCGAGATCGGTCAGCATGTCGACACGCTCGTGTTCGCTCTGCGCCGGCTGCTGGCGACCCCACCCGGACCGGGGCGGGACCGGATGCGGGGCACCTTGGATTCGGCACGCGAACAGCTGCGGACACTGGTGATCGAGCCGCTCGGGACGGCCGAGGGGACCGCGCTCGTCGTGAGCCCCGTGGGTCATCTCTGCCAGCTGCCCTGGGGTGCTCTCGACCAGTGCTGCGGCGGGATCACGGTGGCTCCGTCGGCCACCACGTGGTTCCGAGCTCAGAGCGAGCCC
>DASSQW010000341.1:0-7747 GCA_035702165.1 Candidatus Nanopelagicales bacterium | reverse complement strand
TTGAAGAGGCGGGCGACGTCCTCGCCGACCTCCTCGTCGGTGGTGAGCAGGCCGACGTCCTCGTACAGCCGGGCGGTCTTCGGGTGGTAGTTGCCCGTCCCGATGTGCAGGTAGCGGCGCAGCCGGTCGCCGTCGTCGCGCACCACCATCGAGAGCTTGCAGTGGGTCTTGAGGCCGACCAGGCCGTAGACGACGTGGCAGCCGGCCTGCTCGAGCTTGCGGGCCCAGTCGATGTTGGCCTGCTCGTCGAAGCGCGCCTTGATCTCGACGATCGCGAGCACCTGCTTGCCGGCCTCGGCGGCCGCCACGAGGGCGTCGATGATCGGCGAGTCGCCGCTGGTGCGGTAGAGCGTCTGCTTGATCGCGAGGACGTGCGGGTCGGCCGCAGCCTGCTCGAGGAAGCGCTGCACGCTCGTCGAGAACGCGTCGTAGGGATGGTGCAGCAGCACCTCGTGGTCGCGCATCGACTCGAGGACGTCGGGAGCCGAGGCGGTCTCGACGTCGGTGAGCTCGCGACTCGTGCGGGGCAGGAACGCCGGCAGCTTGAGGTCGTCGCGCGGCAGGCCGTAGAGCCGCCACAGCGCGGTGAGGTCGAGCAGCCCGGGGATGCGGACGACCTCCTCGGTTCCGATGCCGAGCTCGCGGACGATGAGGTCGAGCACGTGCGGGTCGATCGAGCGCTCGACCTCGAGCCGCACCGGCGGACCGAAGCGCCGGCGCATGAGCTCGCGCTCGAGCGCGAGCAGCAGGTTCTCGGCGTCGTCCTCCTCGACCTCGAGGTCCTCGTTGCGCGTCACCCGGAAGGCGTGGTGCTGCAGGACCTCCATGCCGGGGAAGAGCTCCTCGAGGTGCGCGGCGATGACGTCCTCGAGCGCCACGAACCTGCTCGACCCGACCGTCACGAGCCGGTCGAGGATCGGCGGCACCTTCACGCGGGCGAAGAGCTCGTTGCCGGTCGAGGGGTTGCGCACGACGACGGCGAGGTTGAGCGAGAGACCGCTGATGTAGGGGAACGGGTGCGCGGGGTCGACGGCGAGCGGCGTCAGGACCGGGAAGACCTTGGTGCGGAAGAAGCTGCTCAGCTGGTCGCGCTCGGCGTCGGTGGCCTCGTCCCAGCGCAGCACGTGGATGTCCTGCGCCTCGAGCGCCGGCTGGATGTCGCGGTGGAAGAGCTCGGCCTGGCGCTGCTGGAGCTCCGAGCTGCGGGTGTAGATGGCGTCGAGCACCTCGCGCGGCATGCGGCCGCTGGCCGCGCGCACGGCGATGCCGGTGGCGATGCGGCGCTTGAGGCCGGCCACGCGCACCATGAAGAACTCGTCGAGGTTGCTGGCGAAGATGGCGAGGAACTTCGCGCGCTCCAGCATGGGCAGCGCGTCGTCCTCGGCGAGCTCGAGCACGCGGGCGTTGAACGCCAGCCACGACAGCTCCCGGTCCAGGAAGCGGTCGTCGGGCAGGGGGGCCGGCTCCGGCGGCTGCTCGGGGGCGAGGGGCTCGGCGCTCATGGGTCCACCTTGCCAGACGTGCGCAGCGGCTGCTCGGTCGTCGGAGCCGTCCGCAGCCCTCTGACCAGCGGGGACGCCGCGATCAGCTGCTGAACTCCACGTCGGTGTCCCAGCGGGTGAAGCCGAGGCTCTCGTAGAGCGCGATCGCGGAGGTGTTGAGCGCGTCGACGTACAGCATCGCGTCGGGGAGGCCGCGCGTGCGCAGGTGCTGCAGGCCGGCGAGCGTGAGGGCGCGACCGAGCCCGCGGCCCTGCTGCGAGGGATCGACGCCGACGACGTACACCTCGCCGATCGGCTCGTGCGCGTGGTGCCCGGACCCCACCGGCTGGTGCTCGTGCGCAGGCTCGTCGCCGTGATGGTGGTGCCCGCCGAGCTCGTCCGCGCCGTGCTCGTGGACGTGGTGGTGGTCGGCGCCGTGGACCTTGGTCCAGTGGAAGCCGAGCATCCGCTCGCCCTCCGGACCGTCCTCGACCGCGACGAGGAAGCCCTCCGGATCGAACCACGGCTCGCGCATCCGCAGCCGAAGGTCGTCGACCGTCCAGCTTCCCTGGTCGGGCAGGTCCACGAACGCGCGGGCGTTCAGCGCCACCCACTCGTCGTCGTCGAGACCGGGCAGGAACGAGCGCAGGCGCACGCCGTCGGCCCACATCGGCTCGGGCAGAGCGCTGAGCAGGGAGCGGCGCATCTGGAACAGCGTGCGGCTGCGACGGAAGCCGAGGGACGCCGCGAGGGGTGCGGCGCCGCTCTCCTCGCCGTGCGACCACAGGCGCAGCCGGCCATCGGGCGACTCTGCCTGCGCGCGGCGGACCAGCCCCTGGCCGACCCCCTGGCGGCGGTACGCCGGGTCCACCGCGACCTCGGCGCTCGAGCCGGCGACCTGGTCGGTGACGTCGAGGTGCGCGTAGCCGACGAGGCGGTCGCCGGCGTGGGCGAGCACGTGCCGGACGTCGCTGTCGCCGCCGTAGCGGAGGTGGAGGACCACGTGCTCGGAGAGCGGGTTGATGCCGTCGGCGGCGGTGACGCGGTCGACGAGCTGCGAGACGGCGTCGACCTCGGCGTCGTCGAGGCGTCGCCGCACCTCCCAGTCGATCGCGTCCACCCTGCAACCCTAGGGGCGATGCACGCGACGTCCCTCGACCGGCGGTGCCGTCCGGCGGGTCGGGCGTCAGGCCACGGGCACCGGCGCGAGCTCGTCAGTGCGCGCGGGCGCGGCGACGAAGCGGTAGCCGACGTTGCGGACGGTGCCGATCAGCGCCTCGTGCTCGGGACCGAGCTTGGCGCGCAGGCGGCGTACGTGGACGTCGACGGTGCGGGTGCCGCCGAAGTAGTCGTAGCCCCAGACCTCCTGCAGCAGCTGCGCGCGGGAGAACACCCGGCCCGGGTGCTGGGCGAGGAACTTGAGGAGCTCGAACTCCTTGTAGGTGAGGTCGAGGACGCGGCCGCCGACGCGTGCTGTGTAGGTCGCCTCGTCGATGCTCACGTCGCCCGAGCGGATCTCGTCCGGCGCGTCGTCGTCGGTGCGGCGCTCGAGGCGGCCGATCGCCAGGCGCAGCCGCGCGTCGACCTCGGCCGGGCCGGCGGTGTCGAGCACGACGTCGTCGACGCCCCACTCGGCGTTGACGCCGACCAGGCCGCCCTCGGTCGTCACGAGCAGGACGGGGACGTCGACGCCGGTGGTGCGCAGCAGCCGGGTGAAGCTGCGGACGGCCGGCAGGTCGCGGCGGCCGTCGACGAGGATCGCGTCGCAGGCGGGGGCGTCGAGGAGCGCGGTGGCCTCCGCGGGCATGACGCGGATCTGGTGCGAGAGCAGGCCGAGCGCGGGGAGGACCTCGGACGAGGGCAGCAGGTCGTTCGTGAGCAGCAGCAGCGACGGCATGGGACCTCCGTACGACGCCGGTGCTGGAAGCGCGAAGGGACCCGGGGGCGTCGTCGCCCGGATCCCTCACGAGGCACACTAGCCGACGTGGATCTCCGTCCGTCGTCGTGGGGTCGCGGTCGCCCCGGCCCGAGCCGCACCTCCACCGTGCTCGCGGCCGACGGCGAGCGGATCTCGGTGGCCTACGACGCACCCGCGACCGCCGCGCCGCAGGACCTGGTCTTCGTGGTGTCGCACGGGTTCACGGGCGGCTGGCGACGTCCCGACAACCGCGCGATCGCCGTGGCGCTCACGGAGTTCGGCGGTGTGGTCTCCTACGACAGCCGCGGGCACGGGGCGTCGTCCGGAGTCACGACGGTCGGCGACCAGGAGGTGCTCGACCTCGACGCCGCTCTCGGCTACGCCCGCTGGCTCGGTGCCCGCCGCCTGGTCACGGTCGGGTTCTCCATGGGCGGGTCGGTCGTGCTGCGCCAGGCCGCGCTGGCCGACGAGCGCAGCCGTCCTGACGCCGTCGTGTCGGTGAGCGCGGCGGGATTCTGGTTCTACAAGGGCACCCCGCCGATGCGCTTGCTCCACCGGGCGGTGGGCACGCGGCTCGGGCGCGGCGTGCTGCGCTCGGCGTTCGGCACCCGTGTCACCGACCAGGAGTGGACCGAGCCGTTCCCGCTCTCGCCGTCGGAGTCGGCTGCGCTCATCCCGCCGCTGCCCCTGCTCGTCGTGCACGGCGACCAGGACTCCTACTTCCCGGTCGAGCACGCCCGCACCATCGAGGCCGGCGCCGTCGAGGGCGCGGCGCGTCGAGGCGTGGAGGACCGCACCACCGCCTGGGTGCTCGAAGGCTTCGCCCACGCCGAGTCTGCGACCGACTCCGCGCTCGTCGGGCGCATCGGCGTGTGGGCCCTGGAGGCGGTCGTCGCGAGGCAACCCGCAGAACCGTTGGAGCACAAGGCATGAGCGACGTCGTCCTGGTCCGCTACTGGGCCGCTGCGAAGGCCGCGGCTGGGCGCCCCGAGGAGGAGCTGCCGCACCGGCCGACGCTCGCGGCGCTGCTCGCCGCCATCACCGAGCGCTACGGCGCGGGGTCGCAGCTCGACGTCGTGCTCGGCCGCTGCTCCTACCTCGTCGACGAGGTGAGCCCGGGCCGCCGACCGCCGTCGGAGATCGCGCTCGCGCCCGGAGCCGTCGTCGACGTGCTCCCGCCCTTCGCGGGCGGCAGCGGAACAGCCGCGGCTCCTGCGCGGTTGACGCTCACGTGATCGGAGTCCTCGTCCTGGCCGGCGTGCTCGTCGCCGCCACCGCCTTCGGCCTGTGGCGGCGCGCGACCGACGGCCGCATGCGCGTCGAGCCGGGCGCCGTCGAGCTCCCGGCCGACCCCGAGGGGTCGCAGCACGTGCCGGGGGCCGGCCACGGCGGCGGCCACGCGCACGAGGGCGATCGGATGGACGCCTCGGACCTCGGCGTCGCGCTCGGGGAGCGCGCGACGCTCGTGCAGTTCTCCTCGGCCTTCTGCGCGCCCTGCCGTACGACGCGTGTCGTGCTCGAGGACGTCGTGGGCATGGTCGAGGGCGTGACCCACGTCGAGGTCGACGCCGAGTCCCACCTCGACCTCGTGCGGCGCCTCGACGTGCGACGCACGCCGACCGTCCTCGTGCTCGACAGCGCCGGGCTCGTGCGGGTGCGCGCGGCCGGAGCGCCCCGCAAGGCCGACGTGATCGCCGCCCTCGGCCAGGTCGTCTAGCGCGTCATGGAGCGTCTGCGCAGGTCAGCGCGCTGCCGGCGTAGCTGCGAACGACTTGCAGCAAGCCGACCAGGATCCGGACACGGGTGGCCGGCGCCGGCCAGGGCTGCCTACCCTCTCCCCATGCAGTCGGTGGAGCTCACCAAGAGGCGCGCGGTCGACTACGGCCGCCTCGCCTCCTGCACGTGTCGCATGCCCTGATCCGGACCCCGCTCCTCGTGCGGAGGGTCCGGACCGCCGGACCCCAGCCCGCGCCACGTCAGGAGCTTCCGATGACCCAGCTCGACCCCGCCGCCCCCGCCCTCGCCGCGCCCGAGGTCGTCTGCGACTCCGGCCGCACCGTGGTCGACGTCCGCGGCCCGCGGTTCGGTGCCGTCCTGACCACCGTCGTACTCGGCCTGGTGCTGCTGACGATCCCGTCACCGGTGGCGGTCGGTCTGCTCGCGTGGCAGACCCTCGCCTTCGGCCTCGGCTCGATCGTCGGCCTGCAGGCCCAGCCCTACGGCGTGCTCTTCCGCCGCGTGGTGCGCCCGCGCATCGGTCCGGCGACCGAGTTCGAGGACGCCGTACCGCCGCGCTTCGCGCAGACCGTGGGTCTCGGGTTCGCCGTCGTGGGCCTGCTCGCGCTGGTGCTCGGCGCCACCACGGTCGCCTACGTCGCGGTGGCGTTCGCCTTCGCGGCCGCGTTCCTCAACGCCGCATTCGCCTTCTGCCTGGGCTGCGAGGTCTACCTCCTCGGCAAGCGCGTCCTGCACCGCGCCTGAGCGCACCCGCCCGTCCGCGGGCCCGTCGTCCTCCCTGCTCGTCGTCGGCTGCGCCGACGTCGCAGCGCATCGTCCCTTGGAGCTCCCCATGACCCGAGCCACCCTGCTGGACGGGGCCGCGAGCCCCGCCGGCTTCTCCCTCGACGGCATCGACGTCGCCCGCGAGTCGGTCATCCAGGGCACCGTCGTCCGCGACGGCCGCCCGTTCGGCGGCGCGTACGTGCGCCTGCTCGACACCCGCGGCGAGTTCACCGCCGAGGTGCCGACGACGCCGAGCGGCCAGTTCCGCTTCTTCGCCCGGCCCGGCGCCTGGACGGTGCGGACGCACGCGCCGGGCGCGACCGTCGACCGCCCGGTCCGCGCCGAGCGCGGTGAGGTCGTGGAGCTCGACGTCGCCGTCTGAGGCCACGTGCCTCAGGTCTCCCGGCAGGCGTGCCGGTGGGGTGGGCGGCGGCCGCGGGTCCTGGTCCGTGGCCGTCGCGCCCGCCGCGGGCCGCCTCGCGCCTCGCCGCAGCGATAGCCGCGGGCGGCCGCATCGTCGACGACGCAGCCGCACCCGAGTGGTGGGTGCTCTCCGACCGCGCCGGCAACCGCGTCTGCATCGCCTCGTGGCCCGACGGCGCCCGCGCCCCCGACGACGCTGTCGACCGATCGGACTGACGGTGCGGCCCGACCGGGCCAGGCATCAGGACGCAGATCCTTGCTGGATGTTCAGGCCTGCGAGCCAGAGCAGCACGCCGATGAGCGCGGCGCCCCCGAGCACGACCACGAGGGCGACGACCAGCCGGAGCGCCGCGTTGGGGACGTGCAGCAGCACGAGCCCGCGCCAGGCGACCGCGCCTCCCACCATCAGTGGAACCGCGACCAGCGCAACCAGGCTCAGCATGATCGACGCCGAGTCCGACGGCGTCGGGTGGCGCGTGAACCACCAGTTCAGTCCGGCGAGGACGAGGAGGAACAGCGCGACAGCCAGGACCGGTCCGGCGACGACCAGGGCCGTGCCCCTCCTCGTGCTCCGGGCCGAGCTCTCCACGGTGGTCACAGCGCCCCCTTCGTCGTGACCCACGATCCTCGCGGTCAGCGCGACCTGATCCGGGCGCGCGAGGACGACACCGAATCGTGACGGCAGCGGAGGCTCGTCAGAAGGGGGGCATGTCGGGGTCGCGCCAGGGTGGTGGCACCTCTGCGCGCGGGGTGGGCGGTGGGTCGTGTGGTGGTTCGTGCTGTTGTTCGTGTGGTGGGTCGTCGGGGTGGCGTGCCCGGTCGGTGGGGTCGTGGAGGAAGGGTCTCGGCGCGATGGTGATGCGTTGTCCCCAGCCGGTGGTCCAGGTGGCGGATCCGTCGGCGGCGGAGTCCTCGATGCCGACGAGGCCGGCGGTCTTGTGCTGGTGGTGCGAACGGCACAGCCCGCCGGTGTTGGCCGCCGACGTCGGCCCCTGGGGGAAGGGGATCGCGTGGTCCATCTCCAGGCGCGATAAGGCGCGGACGGTGCAGCCGGGGGCGCGGCAGTGGTCGCGGGCCAGGATGTAGTCGCGGAGCTTGTCGGGCAGGTACTGCTCGCGGCCATAGTCGAGCAGGTGCCCGGTGACCGGGTCGACGACGGCGCGCCGCCACAGGGTGGCGCCGTCGGCGTGCTGGCGGGCGATCTCGGCGGGGACGGGCTCGCCCTCGACCAGCGCATGACGGTCGGCCTCACCGCGCAGGGTGTCGAGGTCCATGACGACGGTGAGGGTGACCTGGGCCTGGTCGCGGTCCCAGGTGACGGTGCCGTCCTGGGCGACGCTGCCCAGCACGCGGGCGGCGAACGCGTCCGCGCGGCAGGCGTCGGCGCACGCGTCCTCATCCCCCGCGCGGGCGGCCTGCGCGC
>DASSQW010000340.1:0-3798 GCA_035702165.1 Candidatus Nanopelagicales bacterium | reverse complement strand
AGCACCGGTTCCCCGTCGGGCGCGAGCAGCACGCCCGCCCGGTCGGCCTCGTCGTAGACCACCTGCCAGCCGCTCGGGTGGGTGATCACGGTGGTCCACGAGGTCTGCGCGACCACCGCGTTGCGGCCCGACTCGTAGGTCACCTGCCACGGGCCCTTCTGGGGCCCCGGCAGCGTCATGCGACGAGCCACCGGCTAGCTCCGGCTGAGGCGGTCGAGCAGCGCCACGTGCGCTGCGAACGCATCGGGGTCGTCGGCGGCGTCGAGCGTCGAGAGCTTGGCGACCACCGGGTCGGTGGCGGGGTTCACCCAGACGAACTGCCCGAAGATGCCCACCCCGAACGCGCAACGGTGCTCGTCGCCGGTGTGCCAGAACTGGTTGCGGTACGTCGGGGCCGCCAGGCTCTCGGGCATGCCGCTGACGTCGAGGTCCTGCTGGGCCCCGCCCAGCATCTCCTCGACCCACGCGCGTGGGATCACCTGGTCACCGGCCGGTCCGACACCTCCATCGAGCAGCACCCGCCCGAACCGGGCCAGGTCGCGCAGCGTCACGCAGCCGCCCCCGCTGGCGAGCGAGAACCCGTGAGCGTCCACGGTGATGAACGCGTCGTGCTCCGCGCCGATCCGCGACCACAGCTCGGTCGAGAGCAGCTCGCTGAACCGGCGGCCGCTCACCCGCTCGAGGACCCACGCGAGCACGTCGGTGTTCGCCGAGCAGTAGAACCACGTGCGGCCGTGCTCGCCGGTCGGCAGCAGCGTCGGCAGGAACGCCTCGATGCCCTCCGGATCGTCGGCGCGCCGCTGCTTCCAGCCCGAGACGCGGTCGTGGGTGTTCACGTCGGAGGCGAGGTCGTCGTAGGTCTCGTCGTAGGCGACCGCCACGGCCATGTCGAGCGCCTGCTGCACCGTGGCGTCGCCGTACGCCGAGCCCAGCAGCTCGGGCACGTACTGGCCGATCGGCCGGCCCACGTCGATCTGGCCGCGGTCGACGAAGCGCCCGACGACCGCGGCGCACAGCGACTTGGTGACCGACTGGAGCAGGTGACGCGTCGACGGCGTCATGCCGTTGAAGTAGCGCTCGAGCAGGATCTCGCGTCCGCGCAGCACGAGGATCCCGTCGGTGCGCAGCGCCTCGAGCTCGGCGTCGAGCCCGGGCACCTCGAGCGGCTCGCCGGGGAGCAGCTCGAGCACCGGACCGCCGCGGGGGACCGGCACGGTCTCGAGCGCCTCGTCGATGCGCTGGTAGGCGCGACGGTTCGCGGGGGAGGTCTGCCACTCGTCGCCCCAGGGGGATGTGTCCAGCACGGAGCCATCGTGCCAGCGCCCGCGCCGATACGGCGGTCCTTCGACGGCGAGGCGGCCCCTAAGGTGCGGCCATGAGCGAGCAGCGCAGCGACGTCCCGGAGAGCGTCCGGATCCACCGCATCCCCGAGCGCGGCCGGTACGACCGGGCGAGCATCGACGCGATCCTGGACGCCAGCGTGGTCTGCCACCTCGCCGGCATCGACGTCGACGGGCGCCCGCTCGTCATCCCGATGCAACACGCGCGCGTGGGCGACGTCGTCTACCTGCACGGCTCGGCGGCCAGCCGCCACCTCAAGCGCGCCGGTGCCGGTACCGAGGTCTCGCTGGCCGTCACGATCCTCGACGGCCTCGTGCTCGCCCACCGCATGTTCAACCACAGCGTCAACTACCGGTCGGTCGTCCTGCGGGGCGAGGCGGTCGCGGTCGACGACGACGCCGAGAAGCTGACGGCGCTCGAGGCGTTCTCCGAGCGGCTGCTGCCGGGGCGCTGGGCCGAGGCCATCGGGCCCGACGCCCAGGAGCTGCGGGCCACCACCGTCCTGCGCCTGCCCATCGACGAGGCGGCGGCCAAGGTCCGTGAGGGCGGGCCGGGCCACGTCGACGAGGAGGACGACCTCTCCAGCATCTGGGTCGGTGTCATCCCAATCCGCGAGGTGGCCGGCGACCCGCAACCGCACCCGGACATCCCCGCCGACGTGCCGCTGTCGCCCGCCGCGGCCGCGTGGGTGTCCGACCACCGCTGAGGGTGGTCGGAGGGCCCTCGGGGGCCACCTAGACTCTCTGTCTCGTGACCATCTCCGTCTCCGGCCTCGAGCTGCGCGCGGGCGCGCGCCTGCTCCTCGACGGCGCGACCTTCCGCGTCGGGCCGGGCGACCGCGTCGGTCTGGTCGGCCGCAACGGCGCCGGGAAGACCACCCTGACGCGCGTCCTCGCGGGCGAGGGCGAGCCTGCGGGCGGCTCGGTCGCGCGCAGCGGCGAGATCGGCTACCTCCCGCAGGACCCGCGCGACGTCGACCTCGAGGAGCTCGCCCACGACCGGATCCTGTCCGCCCGCGGCCTCGACGAGGCGGTCCGCCGGATGCGCGCCAACGAGCGCCGCATCGCGGAGGCCGACGACGACGCCTCGCGCGACAAGGCGATGCGCCGCTACTCCAACGCCGAGGCGGAGTTCCTCAGCCAGGGCGGTTACGCCGCCGAGTCGGAGGCCGCCGCGATCGCGTCGAGCCTCGGACTGCCGGAGCGCGTGCTCGACCAGCCCCTCGGGACGCTGTCCGGCGGCCAGCGCCGCCGCGTGGAGCTCGCTCGGATCCTCTTCTCGGGCGCCGAGACCCTGCTGCTCGACGAGCCCACGAACCACCTCGACGCCGACTCGATCGTGTGGCTGCGCGACTTCCTCAAGGCCCACAAGGGCGGCCTCATCGTCATCAGCCACGACGTCGACCTGCTCGAGGCGACCGTGAACCGGATCTTCCACCTCGATGCGAACCGGTGCGAGCTCGACGTCTACAACGTCGGCTGGAAGGCCTATCTCACCCAGCGCGAGACCGACGAGCGACGCCGCAAGCGCGAGCGCGCCAACGCGGAGAAGCAGGCCCACGCGCTGCAGTCGCAGGCCGACCGGATGCGCGCCACGGCGACGAAGGCCAAGGCCGCGCAGAACATGGCACGTCGGGCCGAGCGGCTGCTCAGCGGGCTGGAGGAGACCCGTCGCAGCGACAAGGTCGCCAAGCTGCGCTTCCCGACACCGGCCGCGTGCGGGAAGACGCCGCTGCGCGCTCAGGAGCTGTCGAAGTCCTACGGATCGCTGGAGATCTTCACCGACGTCGACCTCGCGATCGACCGCGGCAGCCGCGTGGTCATCCTCGGCCTCAACGGCGCGGGCAAGACGACGCTGCTGCGCATCCTGTCGGGCATCGACGCGCCGGACACGGGCGAGGTGCAGCCCGGTCACGGTCTGCGTCTGGGCTACTACGCGCAGGAGCACGAGACGCTCGACGCGCAGCGCACAGTGCTCGAGAACATGAAGTCTGCGGCCCCCGACCTCGACGAGACGGAGGTGCGCAAGGTGCTCGGCTCGTTCCTGTTCTCCGGCGAGTCCGTGCACCAGCCCGCCGGCACGCTGTCCGGCGGCGAGAAGACGCGTCTGGCCCTGGCGACGCTCGTGGTCTCGGCTGCCAACGTCCTGCTGCTCGACGAGCCCACCAACAACCTGGACCCCGCCTCCCGGGCCGAGGTGCTCGACGCCATCCGGCGCTACGCGGGCGCCGTCGTCCTGGTCACCCACGACGAGGGCGCGGTCGACGCCCTGGATCCCGACCGGGTGCTGCTTCTGCCCGACGGCGTCGAGGACCTGTGGAACCCGGAGTACGCCGACCTCGTCTCGCTCGCCTGAGCTGCCTGGCTGTCGGAGCCCCGGTCTACCGTCGGGGCCATGGCACTCACGGTTGGCCTCGAGACCGGGCGGACGGCGTTCTCGGAGTCGGTGCGCGCGTTC
>DASSQW010000339.1:0-2367 GCA_035702165.1 Candidatus Nanopelagicales bacterium | reverse complement strand
TCCTGCACTACCGGCAGTCGATGCAGGGCTTCGCGGCGTCGACCAACCTCTCGGTGTGGTACTCGCGCCTCGAGGTCGAGCAGATGCTGGCGCAGCTCAAGGCGCAGTCGTCGACGGTGCGCGAGGGCGGGATCAAGGAGGTGGAGCGGCGTACGACGAAGTTCGCGTCGCGCGACAACCTGCAGGCCTTCTCGCGCCTCACCGAGGTGGTCGACGGCCGGCCGCGCTTCCGCTCGGAGCCGCCGCTGGTCGTACCGATCGTGGAGCTCGCGGGGGAGGCGGGCGAGGCATGGGTGCAGCGCGAGGCGACCCGCATCCTCGACGAGTACCGGCACAGCCTCGAGGACGACCGCAAGCTGCTGGTCCAGCAGTACACCTACGCCGACCTCGCGCGGAAGGTCGTCGGCGTCGGCAGCGTCGGCACCCGCGCGTGGATGACGCTCCTGCTCGGGCGCGACGACGCCGATCCGCTCATCCTGCAGTTCAAGGAGGCCAACGCCTCCGTGCTCGAGCCCTACCTCGGCCGCTCGGAGTACGAGCCGGGCCGACGCGTCGTCGCGGGTCAGCGGCTCATGCAGGCGACGAGCGACATCTTCCTGGGGTGGTACCGCGGACGCGGCCTCGACGGCGCCGACCACGACTTCTACGTCCGGCAGCTGCGCGACGGCAAGGGCAGCATCGACCTGTCGATGCTCGCGCCGGTCGGTATGCGCCTCTACGCCGCCGTGTGCGCCTGGACGCTGGCCCGCGCGCACGCACGTTCCGGCGCGCGCATCGCGATCGCCTCCTACCTCGGCAAGGGCCGGACCTTCGACGATGCCATCACCGAGTTCGCCGTGGAGTACGCCGCGCAGAACGTGCGCGACCACGCGGAGCTCGTGAAGGCGATCGACTCCGGCCGGATCGAGGCGACCCCGGGCGTGTGACGGGCCCGATCCCGCGAAAGCCCGGATGCGGGGATCGCCACCGTCCTAGCCTCGACCAGGCGGGGGCGACCGCAGTCCTGGGAGGCACGCATGGCCGGCAAGTTCGTCGTGAAGACAGACGCGCAGGGCAAGTTCCGCTTCAACCTCGTCGCGGCCAACGGGCAGATCATCGCCCAGAGCCAGGCCTACAAGGACAAGCAGTCCGCGCTCGACGGCATCGAGTCGGTGAAGAAGAACGCCGCCGACTCGACCATCGACGACCAGACCTGAGCCGACCGTCCTCGGGGCCCGGGCCTGAGTAGGGTCGGGCCTCGAGCGAGGGGAGCCCCGAGGTGGTCGACGTCCGTCCGTTCCGTGCGCTGCGTCCGGCGCCGGGGCTCGAGTCGCGGGTGGTGTCGCCGCCGTACGACGTCGTCGACGTCGAGGAGGCGCGCGCCTACGCCGGCGGGGACTCCGCCTCGTTCCTGCGCGTCTCGCGCCCCGAGATCGACCTGCCCGACGACGTCGACCCGCACTCCGCCGAGGTCTACGAGCGCGGCCGCGCGAACCTCGCCGAGTTCCTCGAGCGCGGGGTGCTCGTCGCGGACGCGGAACCGACGTACTCCGTCTACCGGCAGGTGATGGGGGAGGTCGTGCAGACCGGTGTGGTCGCGGCCGTGTCGGTCGACGACTACGACGCCGGACGTGTACGGATCCACGAGTTCACCCGCCCCGACAAGGAGGACGACCGCGTCCGCCACATCGAGGCGCTCGACGCGCAGGACGAGCCCGTCTTCCTGCTGTCGCGGCGCTCGGCAGACGTCGACGAGATCGTGGCGCGGGTGACGAGGCTCGAGCCGCGCGTCGACCTCGTCGCCCGCGACGGCGTCTCGCACACGCTGTGGGTCGTCGACGACCCGGCCGAGGTCGCGGCGCTGCACCGCGCGCTGTCGGAGTCCGGCGACCTCTACGTCGCCGACGGCCACCACCGCAGCGCCGCGGCGTCGCGCGTGCACGCAGCGCGCCGCGACGAGGGCGGGACGCACGACGCGTTCCTCGCGGTCGTGTTCCCGATGGACGACGTCCACGTGATGGCCTACCACCGCGTCGTCGCCGACCTCGCGGATCGCAGCGTCGAGGAGCTGCTCGTCGCGCTCGACGAGGCCGGGTTCGACGTCGCGGCGGCGTCCGGCGCGGTGTCGCCGGCGCGCGCCCACGAGTTCGGCGTCCACGTCGACGGCGACTGGTTCGTGGCGTCGGCCCGCGACGTCGACGAGGAGGACCCGCTGGCGCGCCTGGACGTCTCGGTGCTCCAGGACCGTGTGCTCGGCCCGCTGCTCGGTATCGGCGACCCGCGCACCGACGCGCGCATCGCGTTCGTCGGCGGCATCCGTGGCACCGGCGAGATCGAGCGTCTGGTCGGCTCGGGACGCTACGCCGTCGGCTTCTCGCTCTTCCCGAC
>DASSQW010000338.1:0-18474 GCA_035702165.1 Candidatus Nanopelagicales bacterium | reverse complement strand
GCGCGCGATGTACTTCCTGCTCGCCGACCTCATGGACCGCTTCGTCCACCTCAAGCTCGGGCTCGCGCTCGTGCTGGTCTGGGTCGGCGTGAAGATGCTGCTCCTCGACGTCGTGCACATCCCGACGCTCGTCTCGCTCGGTGTGGTCATCGCCATCCTCGCCGTCGCCGTCATCACCAGCCTGCGGGCCACGCGTACGCCGGCGGCCGTCGAGGCCGTCGCCGGTCCCACCCGTCCCGTCGCGCCCGCCGGCGCGACGGAGCCCGATGCCACCCATGGCCGCACGTCACCCGACCGCACATCCACCACCACGACAGGAGCACAAACCATGACCACCATCCCCGCCCGCCCGGTCTCCGACGACGTCGTCGCCCTCACGGTCGAGGGCCGCAACCTGCTCGAGGAGCGCGTGGCGATGATCCGCGACGTCTCCCTGCCGGTCCTGCGCCCACTGCTCGCGGCGCACGACCGAGACGAGCGCGACGTCGCCGAGTTCGAGCGTCTCGTCGAGGAGCAGGGCCGGCTCGAGGCCCTGCTCGCGACGTCGACCGCGCTGCCCGACGAGCACGACCAGCACGACGGCGTGGTGCGCCCCGGCACGCGGCTGCTCATCGAGATGCCCGACGGCGAGCAGGTGTGGATCCGCCCGGTGCATCCCGCGGAGGCGTTCCTCGACGACGAGCGGGTGTCGGTGGTCTCCCCGGTGTCGCGCGCGGTGCTCGGCGCCCGCGCCGGCGACGTCGTCGCGGTGGCCGGCCCCGCAGGCAGCTGGGACTGCCGGGTCGTCGAGGTTCCGTCCGCGCGTGATCCGCGCATCGTCTAGCGTCCGCTGATCACGCATCGACGGTCCGGTCCGTGCCCCCGGCAGGGGTCGAACCTGCACTGACGCTGGTTTAAGCAGCGTGCCTCTGCCAATTGGGCTACGGGGGCGCTGGTTCGAGCCTACGTCGTACGGCGGTGCTCGGGCGTCGAGCGATCGGAGGGGAGCCCGCCGCGGGCGACGGCCGCGAAGTCGTGCAGCGGCTCATGCGTGGGCCACAGGCTCGTGACGTCGCGCTTGAAGAAGAAGGCGATGGTCCAGTCGGTCACGACGGCGACCTTGCGCCGCGTGGTCGGCACCTTGCTCATGTGGTAGGTCCGGTGCAGGAACCAGGCCGGGAAACCCTTGAGCTTCACGCCCTTCACGGTGGCCACGCCCTTGTAGAGGCCGAGCGACGCGACCGATCCGTTGTTGGCGTGCCGGTAGTCCTCGGTCGGGAAGCCGCGCAACGACGCGACGACGTTGTCGGCGAGCTTCTTGGCCTGGCGGACGGCGTGCTGCGCCGACGGCGGACACGTCTCGCCCGGCCGCGCGAGGTCCGGGATGGCCGCGCAGTCGCCCGCGCCCCAGGCGTCGGGTACGCCGTCGACGGAGAGGTCGGCACGGCAGCGCAGCCGGCCTCGCTCGTCGAGGGGCAGGTCGGTCGCGGCGAGCATCGGGTGCGCACGCACCCCTGCGGTCCAGACCACGGTGTCGGCGAGCAGGCTCGTCCCGTCGGAGAGCACGACCTTGCCTCCCACGGTCGACTCGAGGCGGGTTCCGAGCTTGACGTCGATGCCGCGGCGGCGCAGCTCGTCGACGGTCCAGCGACCCATCTCCTCGCCCACCTCGGGCAGGATCCGGTCGGCCGCCTCGACGAGCACGAACCGCAGGTCCTCGGGGGTGACGTGATGCAGGTAGCGCGTCGCGTAGCGCAGCAGGTCCTCGAGCTCGGCCATCGCCTCGACCCCGGCGTAGCCGCCGCCGACGAACACGTAGGTGAGCGCGCGCTCGCGCACCTCGGGGTCGGTGGAGCCCTCCGCGATGTCGAGACCCTCGAGGCCCTTGTTGCGCAGCCGGATGGCCTCCTCGACGTTCTTGAAGCCCGAGGCCCAGTCCGCGAGGCCGGGGATCGGCAGCGTGCGCGGCACCGACCCGACCGCCATGACGAGCACGTCGTAGGGGAGCTCGTACTCCTCGCCCGCGAGGGGGCGCACGCAGGCCACCTTGCGCGCATGGTCGATCCGGTCGATCCAGCCGGTGACGACCTCGGCGCGACGCAGGGTCTGCCGCAAGGGCACGACGGTGTGCCGCGGCTGGATCGAGCCGGCGCCCGCCTCGGGGAGGAACGGCTGGTAGGTCATGTACGAGCGCGGGTCGACGACCGTGACCCGCGCCTCGCCGCGCTGGAGCTTGCGGCCGAGCCGGAGCGCTGTGTACATGCCGACGTAGCCGCCGCCGACGACGAGGATCCGCGGGGTGCTCACGCCCCCACGCTATGCCCGGCGGAGCGGCCCGACCACCGCGTGGATCAGCCGACGGCCGCGTCGATCGCCGAGACGACGCTCGGGTCGAGCGGCTCGGTCTTCGGTGCGAAGCGCGCGATCACGCTGCCGTCGGCGTCGACGAGCCACTTCTCGAAGTTCCAGCGCACGTCGCCGGTGTGCCCCTCGGCGTCGGCCGACGCGGTGAGGACGTCGAAGAGCGGGTGGCGCTCCTCGCCGTTGACCTCGAGCTTGTCGGTCATCGGGAAGGTGATGCCGTAGGTCGTCGAGCAGAACTCGGCGATCTCCTCGTTGGAGCCGGGCTCCTGGCCGAGGAACTGGTTGCACGGGGTACCGAGGACGGTGAGGCGGCCGGCGTAGTCCGTGGCCAGCGTCTCGAGGCCCTCGTACTGCGGGGTGAGACCGCAGCGGCTGGCCACGTTCACGACCAGCACGGGGTGGTCGCCGGCGACCTCGCCGAACGTCGTGGTCGAGCCGTCGAGCAGGGTCAGGGGAAGCGAGCGCAGGTCCGTCATGGCTCCACCCTCGCACGCCCGGTTGGACGCGCAACCGCGACGTCGATCACGCCGGGTTCTCGGCGAGGGCCCACGCGATGCCGTCGAGGATGTCGTGCTCGCTGACCAGCACCTCGGGGAGACCGGTGCGTTCGAGGACGCGGCGCAGCACCAGCACGCCGGCGCTGATGACGTCGACGCGGCCCGGGTGCATCGGCCCGAGCGCGCCGCGCGCGTCGTGGTCGAGGGCGAGCAGCTCGTCGGACACCCTCGCGACGTCGGCGGCGGAGATGTGCGAGCCGTGGATGATCGAGGAGTCGTACGCCGGCAGCCCGAGCGCGAGCGCCGCCGCGGTGGTGACTGAGCCGGCGAGCCCGACGAGCGTGCGCGCCTGGTCGAGCGGGACCGCCTCGGCCGCACGGGATATCGCGGTATCGACGTCCTGGACGATCGCGTCGACCTCGTCGCGCGACGGCGGGTCGTGACGTACGTGCCGCTCGGTCATCCGCACGCAGCCGACGTCGACGCTGCGGGCGGCGACAGGGGTCGACGTACCGAGGACGAACTCGGTCGAGCCGCCGCCGATGTCGACCACGAGGTAGGGCGGCTCACCCCCGACGAGGCCGCGGGTGGCGCCGGTGAACGAGAGCGCCGCCTCCTCGTCGCCGGTGATCACCTCCGGCTCGACGCCGATGCGCGCGAGCACTCCGGCCACGAAGGCGTCGCGGTTGGCCGCGTCGCGCGACGCCGACGTGGCGACGAACCTCACGCGCGCGGCACCGAGGTCGCGCACGACGACGGCGTAGCGCTCGCACGCGGCGAAGGTGCGCTCGAGCGCGCCGTCGGAGAGGCGGCCGGTGGCGTCGACGCCCTCGCCGAGGCGCACGATCTCCATCCGGCGGTCGAGGTCGACCAGAGCACCGTCGGCGACGTCGGCGACCAGGAGCCGGATCGCATTGGTGCCGCAGTCGATGGCCGCGACCCGGGTCACGCCTCGTCCCGCGTGCAGGGGCCGGAGGCGCCCCAGTCCGGCAGCATCGCGAGTGCCTCGTCGCCGAGCGGATTCACCCCGGGGCCGGCGGCGAGCGCGTGACCCACGAGGACGTGCAGGCACTTCACCCGGGTGGGCATGCCGCCGGCCGTGATGCCGTCGATCTCGGCGACGTGGCCGATCGCGTCGCGTCGCGCGAGGTAGTCCTCGTGCGCGCGCCGGTAGGCGGCCGCGAGCTCGGGGTCGGTGGCGAGCCGCTCCTGCATCGCGCGCATGACGCCCTCGGCCTCGAGCGTGCCGATCAGCCCCGCGGCGCGCGGACAGGTCAGGTAGTACAGCGTGGGGAACGGCGTGCCGTCGGGGAGGCGCGGCTCGGTCTCGACGACGTCGGGGTCGCCGCACGAGCAGCGGTGCGCCACGGCGCGGACGCCGCGCGGCTCGCGGCCGAGCTGGCGGCGTACGGCGTCGATGTCGGAGGGGTCGGTCACGTCGTGCCGTTCAGCGCGGGGCGCCGGGGCGCACGGGGATCACGGTCTTCGTGTCGTCGCCGGCCGCGCCGTCGGTCGTCTGCACGGACCGCCACAACGTGCTGTACCAGGCGACGGGTGCCGCCGTCTTCGTGGCGGCCGACGGTGCCGGCGCCTCGGACGGGTCGAGCACGACGTAGCCGACCTCGCCCGGGAGGACGTAGTGCAGCCGTTCGCGGATGAGCGACGTGACGTACGCCGGGTCCTTGAGACGCTCCTGGCGGACGACGAGAGCATCGACGCGGGACTGCGCTGCCTCGTTCTGCGCGCGCAGGTCGTTGATCTCACCTCGCTGGGCGATGAGCTCGCGCGTCGGGACGGCCAGGGTGAACACGATGAGCGCGAGCACGCCGGCGAGCACGACCGCGCGGCCGGTGAGGCTCGGTCGACGCGTCACAGCGGCCCTCGCGCCCGCGGCCGCCTTGGCGCCCGCAGCCGAGGCTCTGGCCCCGGCGGTGGACGTCGCCTTCGACGTCGCGGAGGCGCGCGAGGACGTGGTGCGTCGCGCCGACTGGCGCTCCGCAGCCCGTCGCGCCGGTCCGCTCACAGGATCCAGTGTCGCCGAGTCAGCCCTGGAAACGCGGGAAGGCGCCGCGACCGGCGTAGCGCGCCGCGTCGTCGAGCTCCTCCTCGATGCGCAGCAGCTGGTTGTACTTGGCTACGCGCTCGGAGCGCGCCGGGGCGCCGGTCTTGATCTGGCCGCAATCGGTGGCGACCGCGAGGTCGGCGATCGTCACGTCCTCGGTCTCGCCGGAGCGGTGGCTCATCATGCAGCGGTAGCCGTTGCGGTGCGCGAGCGAGACGGCGTCGAGGGTCTCGGTGAGCGAGCCGATCTGGTTCACCTTCACCAGCAGGGCGTTGGCGGTGCTGCTGTCGATGCCGCGGGCGAGGCGCTCGGGGTTGGTGACGAACAGGTCGTCGCCGACGATCTGCACCTGCGCACCGATCTCGTCGGTGAGGGTCTTCCAGCCCTCCCAGTCGTCCTCATTGAGCGGGTCCTCGATGGAGACCAGCGGGTAGTCCGCGACGAGCGTGGCGTAGTACGCCGACATCTCGGCAGCCGACTTGGCCGAGCCCTCGAAGGTGTAGGAGCCGTTGTCGTAGAACTCGCTCGCCGCGACGTCGAGAGCGAGCGCGATGTCGGTGCCGGCGGTGAAGCCCGCGATGTCGACCGCCTTGAGGATGAGGTCGAGCGCCGTACGGTTGCTGGGCAGGTTGGGCGCGAAGCCGCCCTCGTCGCCGAGGCCGGTGGACAGGCCCTCCTTCTTCAGCACCGACTTCAGGGCGTGGTAGACCTCGGCGCCCATCCGCAGGGCCTCCCGGAAGCTCTCCGCGCCGATCGGCGCGATCATGAACTCCTGGATGTCGACGTCGGAGTCCGCGTGCGAGCCGCCGTTGAGGATGTTCATCATCGGCACCGGCAGCACGTGGGCGTTCGGGCCGCCGACGTAGCGGAAGAGCGGGAGGCCGGCGGAGTCGGCGCCTGCCTTCGCGACCGCCAGCGAGACGCCGAGGATGGCGTTCGCGCCGAGGCGCTCCTTGTTGGGCGTGCCGTCGAGGTCGATCATCACCTGGTCGACGAGGCGCTGCTCCGCGGCGTCGAAGCCGAGGATCTCGGGGGCGATCTCGTCCTCGACCGCCTGCACGGCGCGCTCGACGCCCTTGCCGCCGTAGCGGTCGCCGCCGTCGCGCAGCTCGACGGCCTCGAAGGCGCCGGTCGACGCGCCCGAGGGGACAGCGGCGCGCGCGACGGTGCCGTCGTCGAGCCCCACCTCCACCTCGACGGTCGGGTTCCCGCGCGAGTCGAGGATCTCGCGGGCGATGACGGCGTCGATGAAGGCCACAGGAAGCTCCGTAGGTCGGACGGTCAGGGCTCGGCACCGACCCTATCGGTCGCGTGAGCGCGACCTCTCCCCCGGCCTGAGCGGTGTGCCGAGGAACACCCCGTCGCCCTGTGCGCAGACTCCGGTCCGGCGGAGCGTGGCCACGTCTCCACGGTTGCGAGGGGTGCGCCGGGGCCGCACGCTGGGGAGGTCATGACCGAGTCCACGCGCCCCACCGGCTTCCGCAGCGGCTTCACGCCGATGGAGTCGCTCGACCAGGTGTCGGCCGACCCCGGCTACTTCGGCCCGGAGTCGCTCTCGTGGCGCGTGCACCACGACCCCGCGTCGGTCGTCGGGGGCATCCGGGCGCTGGCGCTGCAGTCGCTGCATCCCGACGTGATGCTCGGCTTCGATCGCGTCACCGGCGCGCACGACGACCCGTGGGGCCGGCTGTCCCGCACCGGCAAGTACGTCAACGAGATCACCTACGGCACGGTGGCCGAGGCCGACGCCGCCGCTGCCCGGGTACGCCGTGTGCACGCGGCCCTCGGGCTCGACCGCCCCGAGTGGCTGCTCTGGGTGCACTGCGGCGCGGTCGACTCGTGGCTGGAGGGCCACCGCCGCTCCGGCGCGCCGCTGACCGACCCGGAGGCCGACCGCTACGTCGAGGAGCAGGTGATCGCCGCGCGGCTCGTCGGGTGCGAGGTGGCCGGCGTACCGACCACGGTCCAGGGGCTGCACGACTACCTGCGCGACGTGCGCCCGCAGCTCGAAGCGACGCCGCAGGCTCGCGATGCGGTGCGCGCGCTGCTCTGGCCGCCGATGCAGCCGCGCGTGGAGTGGCTCACGCCGGCCCGGCCCGCGTGGACCGCCCTCGCGCTCACGGGGTTCGGGCTGCTGCCCCGGTGGGCGCGCCGGATGTTCGCGCTGCCCGGCCTGCCCGTGACGGACCTGTCGGCGAGCGTCTCGGCGCGCGCTCTGCGCGCCGCGCTCGTCGCGGTGCCCGAGTCGCGGCGTACGAACCCCCACCTCGCCGCGGCCCGCATCCGGCTCGGCCTGGCCGAGCCCGAGCAGCGCGACGCCGGGTGATCAGCCGAGCGAGGTGATCACACCTCCGCCGGCCCGGTCACCCCGAAGAGCGGGGCCACCCCAGCGATCGTGAGCAGGCGCACGAGCTGGCGCCCCGGTCCCACCAGCACGACCGAGCCTCCGCGGTCCTCGGCCGTGCGCAGCATCCCGAGCAGCATCGCCAGCGCGGTGGAGTCCACGAACGTCACGCCCGTGACGTCGATCTCCGCGCGGCGGCAGGGGCTGGCGGCGAAGGTGCGGGCCACCAGGGTGAGCTCGTCGCGGCAGGCGAAGTCGATCTCGCCCTCGAGCGAGCAGTGGAACACGTCGGCGTCAGGGCCGGGCTCGGGGGTGGTTCTGTCGGTCACGGCGGCTCCACAGGCGGCGCTTGTCGGCCGCGTCCTGACCGGACAACACTGTCCCCCGAGAGACCCGGATCGGCAACCCGGCACACGCTCCCAGCACGGGGTGCTGCCGATCCGCGCTCGCGGCCCGACGGTGGCCGCGTGGGGGAGGAGGAGCACCCATGGGTGACCAGGAGGAGACCACGCGGCGGCTGTCGGAGGTGGCGACGGGCATCGACGCGGCGTCCCAGGCCCTCGCCGAGCAGCCGACCACGCCCGGGGCGCTCGACGAGATCGTCGTCCAGGCGCTGGCCACTGTGGAAAGCGCCGACCACGCCGGCATCACCCTGGTCAGAGGCGAGGGTTTCGTGACGCCGGCGGCGAGCGACGCGATCCCCGAGCGCGTCGATCGCGCCCAGTACGAGCTGGCCGAGGGCCCCTGCGTCGACGCCAGCACCCGTGACTCCGTCTTCCGAGGCGAGGACCTCACCATCGATCCGCGCTGGCCCCGGTTCGCCCCGCGCGCCCTCGAGCTCGGCGTCTGCTCGATGCTCGCGGTGCCCCTGTTCCAGCACGACCAGCGCCGGGGTGCGTTGAACCTCTACGCGTCGACACCTGGCGCGTTCGACGAGCAGGACGAGGCGGTCGCCGTCATCTTCGGCGCGCAGGCGTCGCTGGCCCTCGACCGGGCACGTCAGCACGAGTCGGTGCAGCAGCTCGAGGAGGCGCTGGACAACAGCCGGCTGATCGGCACCGCCGTCGGCATCCTCATGGGCTCGCGGGGTCTCACCGAGCAGCAGGCGATGCAGGTGCTCCGTACGGCGAGCCAGCGTCGCAACCGCAAGGTGTCCGAGCTGGCGCAGGCGATCACCTACACCGGAGAGCTGCCGCCCTGATCGGGGGGCTGGGTGCGCAGCGACACCAGGACGTAGGCGCCGAGCACCGCCACCGGGACGAGACCGACGACGCAGAGCAGGGCGTACGACCACGCGGCGACGACGATGCCGGCCACGATGCCGCCCGCGGCTCCCGCGACGTTCATGACGAGGTCCGACGCGCCCTGGACGGCGGGGCGGTCTGCCGGGTCGACGTCCTCGACGAGCAGGGTCGAGCCGCCGATGAGGGTGCACGACCAGCCGAGGCCGAGCAGGAAGAGCGCCACGCCGAGACGCGGGACGTCGTCGGCGGGCGCCATCGCCCCCAGCACGCACGCCGTCGCCAGGATGACGACGCCGGCACCGATGACGACGCGGCGGCCGAAGCGGTCGGCGCTCCAGCCGACGACGGGGCTCAGCGCGTACATGCCGGCGACGTGCACCGAGATGACGAGTCCGATCAGCTGCAGCTGCACGTCGACGTGGCGCATGTGCACCGGTGTCATGACCATCACCATGACCATGACGGTGTGGCCGATCGCGACCGCGGTGATGCCCAGGCGGGCCTTCGCGTGCTGGCGCACGTGCACGATGCCGTCGCGCAGCCGTGAGGTGCGCGCAGCGGCGCCGTCGCCGGACTCCACGGCGATCCGGCGCGCGAGCAGGTACGGGTCGGGACGCAGGAACGACAGCATCAGCAGGGCCGAGAGCCCGAGGCACACGGCTGCGACGAGGTAGGGGCCGGACAGCTGCGGGAGGCCGAGGGACACCGCGAGACGGCCGGAGACCTCGAGCAGGTTCGGGCCGAGGATGGCTCCGATGGTCGAGGCCCAGACGACGATCGAGAGGTCGCGCGCGCGACGGTCCGAGACGGCGAGGTCCGCGGCGGCGTACCGGGCCTGGTAGTTCGACGCCGACGCCGCGCCGACCAGCAGGCAGCCGAGGACCACGAGCGGGAACGACCGGGTGACGGCCGCGACCACAACCACGACCGCGCCGAGCGCACCGAGCGAGACGCCGGTCGCGAGCGCCCTGCGGCGACCGCCCGAGAGGGTGAGCCGTGCGAGCGGCAGTGCAGCGAGCGCCGCGCCGACGACTCCGGAGGTCTGCGCGATGCCGGCCGCGGCCTCGCTCCCGCCGACTCCCGCAGCGATCAGCGCGCCTGCCGGGATGGCTCCGGCGACCGCGATGCCCGACAGCGCCTGGTAGGTCGAGAGCACGCCGAGCGTGCGCCGCTGCACGGTCGGGACGTCGAGCTCCTCGACGGCGGGGGTCCGCAGCGCCACGTCAGATCCCGAGCAGCGTGCGCAGGTGGCGCGGGGGCGGCGAGCCGTGCGCGAGGACGGCGTCGTGCACCTGCCGCTCGGTCCAGTCCGGTCGCGCGGCGCGCAGGTCGGCCACGACGTCACGGACGCCGATGTAGCCGACGTAGTACGTCGAGAGCTGGGCCGAGGTGAGCAGCGCGCGGCGCCACTTGCCCACCGCCTCGCCCTCCTCCTGGTGGCCGCGACCGACCATGAGCCGCATGGCCTCCTCCTCGGTCATGCCACGCGTGTGCACGCGCACGTCGAGGATCGCGTTGATGGTCATGCGGAGCTGCATCTTCAGCTGCTGCAGGCGGATCGAGAGCGCACCGCGCTCGCCCAGGCCGGCGTCGTAGCCGTGCTCGGCCATGAGCTGCTCGGCGTAGACCGCCCAGCCCTCGACGAACGGGCCGCTCCAGAACGCGCGGCGCACCATGGTCGGCGCGTCGAAGGCTCGGTCGTGCGCGAGCTGCAGGACGTGTCCTGGCATGGCCTCGTGCACGGTCAGGTTGTGCAGCATCCGACCGTTGTACTCGCGGTAGAAGGACGCGACCTGGTCGGCGTCCCAGTCCGACGGCGTGGGCGAGACGGCGAAGAACGTCGGCAGGTCGCGCGTCTCGAGCGCGCCCGGCGGGTCGCAGTAGGCGACGGCGACCCCGCGGTGGATCTCGGGCATCTCGATGATCTGCACCGGCAGGTCGGGCACGGTCACGAGGTCGTGCGCGCGGACGAAGTCGGTCGTGCGCGCGAGCGCGTCCCCGCAGAGCGCGAGCACGGTGCCGTTCGTGACGACGCCCTCGGCGGCGACGGCGTCGAGCGCGCGGCGCACGAGCGGGCCGGCGTCGTCCGGCGGCGGCACCGCCTCCTCGAGGTACTCGGCGGCGGCGCGCGCGATCTCGCCCTCGAGGCGGGCCAGGTCGGCCTCGGCCCGGTGCAGGACGTCGTCCGGGGTGAGGCCGGCGTCGAGCACGGCCCACAGCTTCGCGGCGTACTTCTCGGGACCCAGGCGAGGGTCGCCGTCGGCCACGCCGGACTCGAGCCGGTCGCGCAGCCAGCCGATGTGCGCGTCCAGCGCACCGAGTGCGGCGTCGCGCGCGGGCTCGACGGCCGAGCGCGACGAGGGCGACTGCTCGAGCTCGTGCTCGAGCACGCCGGTGAGCATCGCCCGCGTGCCCTCGAACTGGCCGATCGCGGTCTCGACGTGCACGCGCGGCATCGCGCCCAGGGAGCGACGCGCCTCCTCGAGCGCATCCGGCACGGCGTCGAGGCGCGCGGCCACCGACGCGAGACGGTCCTCGAGCGGGGCGAAGTCGCGCGCGAGGAGCAGGTGGATCGCCGTCCCGGGGTTGGCCTCGAGCGGGTCCCAGGTGTGCGGCGCGATGTCGGCCAGGACGACGCGCTCACCGGTGAGCCGCGAGCGCAGGATCTCGAGGTCGACCGCCGAGGTCGTGCCGAGCGCCAGGTCGTCGAGCTGGTCGACCGCAACGAGCGCCTGGTCGATCATCGTCAGCGTCTCGTGCAGGCCCTCGGCCGAGCGGTCGGGCAGCCGGTCGTCGAAGCGGTGGTCGCCGAGCCAGGTCGCCGCCACGGGATCGCGTGCGAGGAGCGCGTCCACGACACGGTCCGCGAGCGCCGCGAAGGTGGTCTCGACGTCGTCCGCGTGCTCCGCGAACTCCCACTCATGAGTCACGGGACGCGACGCTACCTCCCCCGCCGCGCGGGTGCCCGAACGCCGATCAGTCCTGGAGGTGCTCGGCCGCGCGGATCCGAGCCCGGTACGCGCGCAGGCTCGCGCGCAGCGCCTGCTCCGCGTCGACGCCGTCCTCGTGGGCCTGCGTCGCGAGGGCCAGGAGGAGCTCGCCGTACGCCGCCTCGCGATCGGCCGCTGCGCCAGGGGCGGAGCCCGGCGGGGTGCCGAAGGCGGCGACGGCGAGGCGGGCGGCTGCGGCAGCCCCGGGGTGGACAGGTGCCGCGTCGACGTCGGCGGCACGGCGCAGCAGCTTGCCGGCCAGGACGAGGGCAGGCAGGGACACGGGGATGCCGTCGGTGACCGACGCGCGCCCCTTCTCCTGCGCCTTCAGGCGCTTCCAGCTGGCCTCGACCTCGTCGGGCGTGCTGGCGTCGTGGTCGGCGAAGACGTGCGGGTGGCGGCGGACGAGCTTCTCGGCGATGCCGTCGGCCACGTCGTCGATGCCCCACGGCTGGTCGTGCTCCTGCGCGATGCGCGCGTGGAAGGCCACCTGCAGCAGCAGGTCGCCGAGCTCCTCACGCAGCGCGGCGTCGTCGCCGGTCTCGATCGCCTCGACCGTCTCGTAAGCCTCCTCGACGAGGTACTCCACGATCGACTCGTGCGTCTGCTCGGCATCCCACGGGCAGCCGCCCGGCGAGCGCAGCCGGTCCATCACCGCGACGAGGTCGAGCAGGTGCGCGCCCGGGAGGTCCCACGACCCGAGGACGACCTCGACCGTGGGGGCGCCGTCGTACTCGGTCGCCGCGACGAGCGCGTCGGCGAGGCCCGGGTCGCCGTCGGCGCTCGCGACCCACACCGCGGTGCGGCCACGGGCCGCGTCGAGGAGCGCGGCCGCGAGGGCAGCGACCGGGTAGGCCGGCACGAGCGAAGGGCCGACGTCGGCCGCGCGCAGCGGAGCGAGCAGCGGGTGGTCGTCGTCGGGCAGGAGGACCAGGTCGGCCGAGCGCAGCAGCGCCCAGGCCTCGTCGGTGAGCAGACCGGGGGCGACCCGCGGCGACGTCGCGAGCAGGACGAGCCGGTCGCCCACGCGTCAGCTCGCGGAGGGCTGGGGCGACGGGGAGCCGGCGTCCGCGGGGACCGACAGGTCGTTCGGCGGGTCGCCGAGACCGGCGGTCTCGGTGTCCCACTTGCCGAAACGCGGGGCGATGTCGACGCCGAGCTCGTCGGCGAGCTTGCCGAGGTAGCCGTTCACCGCGGCGTCGATCTTCACCGAGTCGGTCTCGCCCGGGGCCAGCTTCTTCTCGAGCGCGCTCTTGATGATCACGGCCCGGGCCGCCGCCGGGATCTGGCTCTCCGGAGTGCCGGAGGCGGCGAGGTTCTCGGCGAACTTCGCCCGGTCGCCGGCGGCGTTGGCGTCGACGGCCTGCTGGATGAGCTTGTCGACGTCGCCCTGGGTCACCGTGATGTTCTCGCGGCGCGCGGCCTCGTCGAGCAGCAGGTAGGTGACGCTGTCGGTGAGCACGCGCGAGGTGGCCTTCGCGTCGTCCCACTGCGCGCCGTCGAGCGCGGTCACCTGCGTCTTGAGCTCGTCGACCGTGGTCGCGAGCTCGGACACGCTGATCGTGGTGCTGCCGACCGTGGCGGCGGTGCCCGCGCCCGGACCGCTGCACGCGGAGAGGGCCAGCCCGGCGGTGAGGGCGATCGCGACGACGACGACGGCGGGACGGTGCGACTTCACGGACGGACCTCTCACGTGGCGGTGACCGGCTCGAGCAGGACGGCGTCGAGGAGCTCGCGCAGCCAGTCGAGCAGGGCGGTGTCGCGGACCGGCTGGCCACCCACGCGGGCGGTCATCGGGCGCGGCACCAGGATGGTACGGGTCGCGGGCTTCACCAGGCTGCCCGGGTAGAGCCGGGACAGCCGCATCGCGCGCGAGTCCGGCAGTTCGACGGGCGAGAACCGCAGGTAGTTCCCCTGCACGACGACCTCGGTGACGCCGGCCCGCCGGGCGTGGATGCGCAGCCGGGCCACGGCGAGCAGGTTCGACACCGGCTCGGGCAGCTGGCCGTAGCGGTCGACGAGCTCCTCCGAGACGGCGTCGACCTCCTCGTCGGTGCTCGCCGCGGCGAGCCGCTTGTACGCCTCGAGGCGCAGCCGCTCCTCCGCGACGTAGTCGTGCGGCACGTGCGCGTCGATCGGGACCTCGATCTTGACGTCGGCGACCTCCTCGACCGCGCCGCCCTGGCGGTACTCCGCCACCGCCTCGCCCACGAGGCGGACGTAGAGGTCGAAGCCGACGTCGGCGATGTGGCCGCTCTGCTCGCCACCGAGCAGGTTGCCGGCGCCGCGGATCTCGAGGTCCTTCATCGCGACCGCCATGCCCGACCCGAGGTCGGTGTTGGCGGCGATCGTCTGCAGCCGGTCGTGCGCGGTCTCGGTGAGCGGCTTCTCCGGCGGGTAGAGGAAGTAGGCGTAGCCGCGCTCACGGCTGCGCCCGACCCGGCCGCGCAGCTGGTGCAGCTGCGAGAGCCCGAACATGTCCGCGCGGTCGAGGATCAGGGTGTTCGCGTTGGGGATGTCGAGCCCGCTCTCCACGATCGTGGTGGAGACCAGGACGTCGAACTCCTTCTCCCAGAAGTCGACGATCACCTGCTCGAGCGCGTGCTCGTTCATCTGGCCGTGCGCGGTCCGGATGCGCGCCTCGGGCACGAGCTCGCGCAGCTTGCTCGCGACCCGGTCGATGGACTCGACGCGGTTGTGCACGAAGAACACCTGACCGTCGCGGAGCAGCTCGCGACGGATCGCTGCGGCGACCTGCTTGTCGTCGTACGGACCGACGTAGGTGAGCACCGGGTGGCGCTCCTCGGGCGGCGTCTGGATCGTCGACATCTCGCGGATGCCGGTGACGGCCATCTCCAGCGTGCGCGGGATCGGGGTGGCCGACATTGTGAGGAAGTCGACGTCCATCCGCATCGCCTTGAGGTGCTCCTTGTGCTCGACGCCGAACCGCTGCTCCTCGTCGACGATCACGAGGCCGAGGTCCTTGAAGCGCACCTCGGTGCTGAACAGACGGTGGGTGCCGATGACCACGTCGATGGCGCCCTCCGCGAGGCCGGTGACGACCTCCTTGGCCTCCTTGTCGGTCTGGAAGCGCGAGAGCGCCGCGACCTTCACGGGGAACGGGGCGTACCGCTCGGTGAAGGTCGACAGGTGCTGCTGCACGAGCAGCGTCGTCGGCACGAGCACCGCGACCTGCTTGCCGTCCTGCACGGCCTTGAACGCCGCGCGCACGGCGATCTCGGTCTTGCCGTAGCCGACGTCGCCGCAGATCAGCCGGTCCATGGGGATGACGTTCTCCATGTCCTGCTTGACCTCGTCGATGCACGAGAGCTGGTCGGGCGTCTCGTTGTAGGGGAACGCGTCCTCGAGCTCGCGCTGCCACACGGTGTCGGCGCCGAACGCGTAGCCGCGGCTGGCCATCCGCGCGGCGTAGAGCCGGATCAGCTCGCCCGCGATCTGGCGCACGGCCTTGCGCGCGCGAGCCTTGGTCTTGGTCCAGTCCGCGCCGCCGAGGCGGTGCAGCGACGGCGCCTCGCCGCCGACGTAGCGCGTCACCTGGTCGAGCTGGTCGGTGGGCACGTAGAGCCGGTCGCCGGGCTGGCCGCGCTTGGCGGGTGCGTACTCGATGACGAGGTACTCGCGCGTGGCGCCTGCGACGGTGCGCTGCACCATCTCCACGTAGCGGCCCACACCGTGCTGCTCGTGCACGACGTAGTCGCCGGGCTTGAGCTGCAGAGGGTCGATGCTCGCGCGGCGCTTGGTCGGCATCCGGCGCACGTCGCGCGTCGTGGATCGCTGGCCGACGAGGTCGGTCTCGGTCAGGACTGCGAGGCGCAGCTCCGCAGACACGAAACCGTGCTCGAGCCCGCCGGTGACGATGGTCGTCGTGCCGGCTTCCGGCACCGCCGCGAGCTCGGGCACCAGGCGGACCGCGAGTCCTTCGCCGCGCACCGACTCGGCGACGCGCTCCGCGGTGCCGTGCCCGGCGGTGACGAGGACGACGGCCCACGACGACGAGAGCCACTCGCCCACCTGCGCCATCGCCTTCGACGTCTCGCCGCGATAGCTGTCGGCGGCCCGCACGTCGACGGTGAGCCGGTCGACGAGGTCGGGGTCGAGCGTCCCGAGATCGCCGTCGTCGTCGGCCATGTCGCCACCGAACGGCGACAGGCCCCACCACGGGATGCCGCGGTCGAGCGCGGCCGCGCGCACGTCGGCGACCGAGCGGTACGACGCGTCGCGCAGGTCGATCGGCGTGACGTTGCCGGCGGCTGCGTTGTGCCACGAGGCGGCGAGGAACTCATCGCTCGTCGCGACGAGGTCGTGCGCGCGGGTGCGCACTCGTTCCGGGTCGCACACCACGACGAGCGAGCCCTCGGGCAGCAGGTCGACCAGCAGCTCCATGCCGTCGGCGAGCACGGGCGCGAGCGCCTCCATGCCCTCGACGCCGATGCCGTCGGCGAGCTTGTCGAGCAGGTCGAGCAGCTCGGGATGCTGCGGGGCGAGCGCGCGAGCGCGGGCACGCACCTCGTCGGTGAGCAGCAGCTCGCGGCACGGCGGCGCCCAGAGACCGTGCGGCGCCACCTCGAGCGAGCGCTGGTCGGCCACCTTGAACCAGCGGATCTCCTCGACGGTGTCGCCCCAGAACTCCAGGCGCACCGGGTGCTCCTCGGTGGGCGGGAACACGTCGAGGATCCCGCCGCGCACGGCGAACTGGCCGCGCTTGTCGACGAGGTCCGTGCGCGTGTACGCCGCCGCGGAGAGCCGGCGGACGAGATCGTCCATCGCGACCTCGTCGCCCTGCTGCACCGACACCGGCTCCAGGTCGCCGAGACCCTTCACGACCGGCTGCAGCACCGCGCGCACCGGCGCGACGACGACGCGCACCGGGCCGGTGGCCGGGTCGGACGGATCGGGGTGCGCGAGGCGGCGCAGCACACCGAGCCGGCGGCCCACGGTGTCGCTCGACGGCGAGAGCCGCTCGTGCGGCAGCGTCTCCCAGCCCGGGAACGACGCCACCGACTCCTCGGGCAGCAGGCTCGCCAGCGCCGCCTCGAGGTCCTCGGCCTCACGGGCGGTCGCGGTCACCGCGAGCACCGGGCGGTCCGCGCCGTCGGCGCCTGCGAGCGCCCCGATGAGCAGCGGGTAGTACGCCGCGGGAGCGGTGACGTCCAGCGACTCGGTCGCCTGCGCCGTGCCGGTGAGGCGGGCCCGGCGTACCGCCGCCCCGACCGCGGGGTCGGGCAGGACGGCGTCGAGCAGGCCGGTGAGCGTCGGCGACATGGTGTCCCTTCGGTGCCGGCACGCGGACAGGCCCCGCACTCGGACGAGGGCGGGGGTCGGCGTGGCCGGGCACGATCCTACGTCCCCGCCCGCGACGACCGGGCCGACGCCGGGAGGCGCAGGGACTGCTCCGACCGTGGCCGCGGGTGCGCGCTGAGTGACCGCGCGCCGCTCTCCGAGGGGTCCGGGTCCTGTCACCGGACGAGGCGCGCGTCCCGCCGGGCCTCCGCCGATCACGCAGAGACACACTCGACGTGCTGGATGCGGTTCCTCCCTCGGAGGCCCAGCACCTGGCAGCCGACCCGCTGCCCCCGGAACTCCCGGGAAGGAGCACGACAATGACCATCCCGACCACCGCGAACACACCCCCCAGCCGGGCACGGGCGCTGCTCGTGCTGATCGCGGCCCTGCTGCCTGTCCTCGGACTGCTCGTGGCGGCACCGGCCGCGACCGCGCTGCCGAAGGACCCCCAGATCACCTTCTGCCACGCGAGCAGCAGCGTGAAGAACCCGTACCAGACCACCACCACGGACGCCGACTCGATCTTCAAGCAGGGTCACGACGGCCACATCGGCCCCGCGTGGAGCGCCTCGATGGTCCAGGGCGACGCGTGGGGCGACATCATCCCGGCGTTCGACTACGTCGACGCCGCCGGGAGCACGGTCCACTACCCCGGGCTGAACGCCGAGCTCGCTGACGTGATCGCCCACGACTGCTCGCCGGTCCACGCGACGGCGACGGCCCCGGCGAAGACCGACGAGACGTGCACGGCCGTCGGCACGATCACCATCCCGTCGGTGCAGGGTGTCCTCTGGGCGCTCGACAGCGTCTCGGCCTCTCCCGGCACCTACGACGTCGCGGCCGGTTCGCACACCGTGACCGCCGCCCCTGTCCCCGGATACGTCCTCGACGGCCAGACCACCTGGACCGTCACCGTCGCGGCGCACGGCTCGTGCGCGACGACAGTGACAGCCGTCGACCCGACGGTCGTGCAGTCGCCGCGCTGCGGGGTCGAGGGCTCGTACACGATCCCCGAGACGACCGGCATCACCTATCTGATCGAGGGTGACGTCGTCGCCGCCGGCACGCACTCCGGCCCCGCGACGGGCACCATCACCGCTCTCGCCGAGGACGGCTACGCGCTGAGCAGCCCGTCGTGGTCGTTCGCGCTCGACGTACCGGCCGCCGAGGCCTGCCCTGTCGTCGTGGTGGCCGTGCCCGAGGACCCGACCGTCACGCAGTCGTCAGCCTGCGGTGTCGAGGGCTCGTACACGATCCCGGCGACCACCGGCATCACCTACCTGCTCGACGGCACACCGATCGCGGCCGGCACCTACTCCGGTCCCGTGACGGCGACCGTCAGCGCGAAGGCGGCGGAGGGCTACACGTTGACCGAGCCGGACTGGTCGTTCGACCTCGCCGTCGCCGGCGCAGCGGAGTGCCCGCTGCCGGAGACGGGCGGGACGCTGCCGCAGACCGGTGGCAGCACCGCGCCGCTCGCCGGCGTGGCCGCCCTGCTGCTCGCGATGGGAACGGGCATCGTCGTCGCCGCGACCCGTCGCCCCACGAGCCGCTAGCCGCACCGCGTCGATGAGGGGGCCGTCCGCACGGACGGCCCCCTCGCCGTGGCCTCAGGCGTTAGGGTCAGCCGACCAGTTGAGGGGGAGCTGTGAAGGCACGTGTCCGGGCCGCGCTCGTCGTGGTTCTCGCA
>DASSQW010000337.1:0-8899 GCA_035702165.1 Candidatus Nanopelagicales bacterium | reverse complement strand
CCTATCGGCGCAGCGGCAGGTCACCGACCGGCGGCGGGAGCACGTCCACGATGACTGCGCCGCGGTGGGCGCGGTCGCGCCGTCGGAGGTCGTGCTCCGCTGCAGCGACCAGCACCGAGGCGCCCGGTCGGCCCGCCCGGGCTCCTCCGCACGCTGCCGCTCGAAGCCCGTGAGCGGCGCCGACGACGCGGACGCCGTGCACCGATGCGCGAGCACGGGGTCGCCGAGGAAGCAGCGCAGCCGCGCCGTTCACCCACACGGAACAGGGGCCTTCCGACTCACCTCACAGATCACATGGCCGCCACGATGCGGCCGAGAGGGCCGATATCCCGTGCTGCACAGGGACTCTCGGGGACGCGATGCATGCTCGCCCGAGGCGACGGCCCGACTAACTGGACGACAATCTCCAGGTTCGCGCACGGGCGCTTCGGACGCGCCGCGGCACGCCCGATCTCTGCCTGCGTCGGCCTCGAGACACGAGCCCACCGCGGGAAGGACCTCCCATGCACCGTCGCTCCGCCGCCATCACCGTGCCGGCCCTCTGCGCGCTCGCGCTGGGGGGCGCGGGAGCCGCCGCCGCCTCCTCGGCCACGACCTCGGCGGGTGGCGCCACCTTCACGGCGTGCGTGAGCCACGTCAGCGGCTCGTTCTACAACCTGACCGTGTCGCCGGCGCGCGACAGGACCTGCCGGAGCGGCGACGTGCGCGTGCGCTGGAACCAGAAGGGCGTCCCGGGCCTCACCGGCGCCCGCGGCGCCACCGGGGCCCCAGGTGCCCGCGGAGCAGCAGGAACCGACGGCACGAACGGCCAGGACGGACGCGACGGCACCGACGGCATCGACGGAACCAACGGGGTCGACGGCACGAACGGCCAGGACGGACGCGACGGCATCGACGGAACCAACGGGGTCGACGGCACGAACGGCACGAACGGCCAGGACGGACGCGACGGCATCGATGGAACCGACGGGGTCGACGGCACGGACGGTGCGGACGGACAGGGCTTCGTCTTCGTGAACTCCTACGACGACCAGCAGGTGTACCGCGTCGGCGACGTCGTCTCGGTGGACGGGTCGAGCTACGTCTCGCTCGTCGGGCTGAACCTCGGCCACGACCCCGCGACCGACGACGGCCAGGACTGGGCGCTGCTCGCCGCGCGCGGCCAGCGGGGCGGGCAGGGCATCCAGGGCGAGGAGGGGGAGCAGGGCGACACGGGAGCGACGGGCGCTGCCGGTGCCGATGGCGAGGCCGGTCCGGCGGGTGCCGACGGTGCCACCGGCGCCGACGGCGCGAACGGCATGGACGGCGCAGACGGCGCGCAGGGGCCGCAGGGCCTGCCCGGCGCGCAGGGCGTGAAGGGCGACACCGGAGCCGGGTTCCTGTTCCGCGCGGACTGGATGCTCGAGGGCACCTACGCCGTCGGCGACGTCGTCGCGCTCGACGGGTCGAGCTACCTGTCTCTCGTCGACGACAACACCGGTCACGACCCGGCGAGCGACTCCGTGCGGTGGGGCGTGCTCGCCGCCCGGGGCACGCAGGGCGACCCCGGAGCCACCGGAGCGACCGGAGCGGCCGGGCCTGCCGGACCTGCCGGGGAGACCGGCGCGACCGGGACCGATGGGGCGACCGGGCCGCAGGGGCCGCAAGGCCCGCAAGGCGCACCGGGAGAGAGGGGCGACGCCGGAGCCACGGGTGCCACGGGTGCGACCGGTCCGTCGGTCGCGTCCTCGCGCACGCTCGCGGACGCCACCATCGCCGTCGAGGACTCCTCGAGCGTGTCGCAGAACGTCACCTGCCCTGCGGGCCTGGTCGCGATCGGCGCCGGATGGGAGAGCACGGCAGTCACGATCAGGGCGTCCTATCCGCTGGCGAGCGACGCCGGCACGTGGCGGTTCACCTTCGTAAACGCCTACGCCGCGACCTCGGTGAAGGTGCACGTGATCTGCATCGGGTAGCGCCGATCCCTCCCGCAGCTGCAGGCCGCGGCGTGAGAGCACGATCGCCGTCCGGATCCGCTGTAGCCGAAGGCGACACGAGCCGCGCCGACCACGCCGACGATCACGGCCAGTGCGGCCAGCTGATGAGCGACCCGAGGTTCGGTGAGGTGACGGAGCAGCGCAGCCTCGCCCGGTGCGGCAGCCACCGCGCGCGAGGCTCTTCAGCAGCGCGTCGTCGACGGTCCGCCCCTGCCGGACTCAGTCGGCGCGGACCACCAGCGCGGTCGCGATCGCAGCCAGCCCCTCGCCGCGGCCGGTCAGGCCGAGGCCGTCGGTCGTGGTCGCTGAGACCGACACCGGCGCCCCGACCACCGCGGACATCGCGTCCTGCGCCTCGAGCCGGCGCGGCCCCACCTTGGGCCGGTTGCCGATCACCTGCACCGAGACGTTGCCGACGACGAACCCCGCCTCCGCGACGAGCCGCACGACCTCGCCGAGGAGAGCCGCACCGGAGGCGCCTCGCCACTCGGGGCGGTCGACCCCGAACACCGAGCCGAGGTCGCCGACGCCGGCGGCCGCCAGCAGCGCGTCGCACGCGGCGTGGGCCGCGACGTCGCCGTCGCTGTGACCCGCGACCCCGGTCTCCCCCGGCCAGGGCAGGCAGGCGAGCCACAGCTCGCGCCCCTCCTCGAACGGGTGGACGTCGACGCCGACGCCGATGCGCGGCGCGTCAGCCGACGACACCGGCGGCCCGTCGTCGGGCCAGCACGGCCTCGGCCAGCACCAGGTCGAGCGGTCGGGTCACCTTGAACGCCTCCTCGTCGCCGGGCACGACGAGCACTGTGCCACCGACCGCCTCGACCATGCCGGCGTCGTCGGTGGCCGGCGCGTCGGGGTCGCCGGCGGCGTGGGCCTCGGTGAGCAGCGCGCGGCGGAAGCCCTGCGGGGTCTGCGCGGCGCGCAGCAGGCTGCGGTCGACCGTCGCGGTGACCTGCTCGTCGGAGTCGACGGCCTTGATCGTGTCCGACACCGGCAGCGCGGGTACGACGGCCTCGGCGCCGCTGCGCACGGCGGCGGCCACGGCGTCGATCAGCGAGACCGGAGCGAGCGGACGCGCGGCGTCGTGCACGAGCACCACGTCGACGTCGTCGGGCAGCGCGAGCAGGGCGCGCGCCACGGAGTCCTGCCGCGTATCGCCCCCGGCGACGACCGTCGTGGCCGCGCGGCCGTTCCCGGCGTCGACCAGGCCGTGCTCGGCGAGGAGCGCACGGACGTCGTCGACCCCGTCCTCCGGCGCGGCGACGACCACGAGGTCGATCGAGCGGGCGGTGACCAGCGCGCGGACGGCGTGGACGAGCAGCGGTACGCCGCCGAGCAGGCGCAGCGCCTTCGGCGCCCCCGGCCCGAGCCGCTCCCCGCGCCCCGCCGCCGGGACGATCGCCGCCGTACGACTCACCGAGCGGCCCCCGAGAGGGCCGGCTTGGCGAACACGAGACGGCCGTTGGCCGTCGTGAGGACGCTGGTGACGACGACCCGGCACTCGGTGCCGACCCTGTCGCGCGCGTGCTCGGTGACGACCATCGTGCCGTCGTCGAGGTAGCCGACGGCCTGCCCGGCCTCCTTGCCCGCCTTGAGCAGGTGCAGGTCGACCTCGTCGCCGACGACCACGAGCGGTCGCAGCGCGAGCGCGAGCCCGTGCAGGTTGAGGACCTTGACGCCGGCGATCGACGCGGCCTTGGCCAGGTTGGTGTCGAAGGTGAGCAGGGCGCAGTTGCGGTCGATGGACATGCGCACGAGCTTCGCGTCGACGTCGGGCACCGCCATCGCCTCGTCGGGCACGGTCAGCATCTCCACCCCGTGCTCGCGGCGCAGGGACTCGAGCACGTCGAGCCCGCGGCGGCCCTTGGCGCGGCGCAGGTCGTCGCTGGAGTCGGCCATCGACTGCAGCTCGTCGATGACCGGCTGCGGCACCAGGAAGCGCCCGTGCAGGAAGCCCGAGCGGACGACGTCGAGCACGCGGCCGTCGATCGCCACCGAGGTGTCGACCAGGCGCGGCAGGGACACCAGGGACGGCGTACGCGGCGCGAGACCAGCGCGCTCGCCGACCGCGCCGAGGACGGCGTCACGGCGGGCGCGGCCCATGCGGAAGCCGAACATCGCGGCAGAGCCGACCAGGAACAGGAAGACGGGGATCATGATCAGCGGCGGGCCGATGAGGAACAGCGGCCAGGACACCGCCGCGGCGAAGATGGCGGCGACGACGGCGCCGAAGCCGCCGGCGATCGCCTGCTCCGCCGAGATCCCCTCGAGCGCCCGCTCGCCGCGGTCGATGGTGCGCAGGGTCAGGCGTGCGAGCACGCCGCCGAGCACGTAGCCGGCCAGACCGCCGACGATGGCCCCGAGCCACAGTCCGCTGAAGGTGCCCAGGATCTGGTCGCGCTCGGCGCCGCCGAGCGCGACGGCGATCTCGTAGCCGATACCCGCGCCGAACAGCACGATGAGCAGGCGCAGGATCTCGACGGCCACGCTCGGGACGCGCGACAACCTCAAGGGGGCCATGCCCGTTCCTCCACTTCCGAGGACGGTCAGGCCGCACCGACCTGCCGGGGGCGGCAGATCAGGAGGCGAGCACCTCGTCGAGGATCGCCTCGGCCTTGTCCTCGTTGGTGTTCTCGGCAAGTGCGAGCTCCGACACAAGGATCTGACGCGCCTTTGCCAGCATCCGCTTCTCGCCGGCGGACAGGCCGCGCTCGCGCTCGCGGCGCCAGAGGTCGCGGACGACCTCGGCCACCTTGATGACGTCGCCGGAGGCCAGCTTCTCGAGGTTCGCCTTGTAGCGGCGCGACCAGTTGGTCGGCTCCTCGGTGTAGGGCTGGCGCAGCACGTCGAAGACGCGGTCCAGGCCCTCCTGGTTCACGACGTCGCGGACACCCACGAGGTCGACGTTCTCCGCGGGGACCCGGACGGTCAGGTCGCCCTGGGCGACGCGGAGGACGAGGTAGTCCTTCTCGACCCCCTTGACGGTCCGCTTCTCGATGGCCTCAATCGTTGCTGCACCGTGGTGCGGGTAGACAACCGTGTCGCCGACCGTGAACGTCATGTGCGGGGTACCCCTTTCAAGTCCCCCTAGTCTAGCACGCCTCCTGACCGCCCCGACAGGCGTTCTCGCAGGTCAGAGGCCTGATACGACCCTTGACTGAACCACACCGATGTGCTGCGCCACCCGAGTGCGCCCCGCTGGGCACAGGTGACGGAACGTGACCAGCGCCGTCCGCCGCCGAACGCCTCCCACCGACGTCTGCGCAGCCGGCACCCGACCCCGAGCGGGCACCGCAGGCCCCGGAACGGGTCGGAGGGGCGAGCAGCCCAGCGCGAGGACGCGGCCGCAGGAGCGGTGCGGCGGCGCGACGCGGCGGTGCGAGGGAGCGGGGAGCCTGCATGAGCGCGATCCCCTAGGCTGTGGCCGCCCGATCGTCCTCCCGCTTGGAGCCCGTGAGCATGCGCCGCATCGCCGCCGTCACCCTCGCCCTCGCGCTGGTCCCCGCCATCGCCGCGTGCTCGGTCGGGCCGAACGCCCCCACCACCAACCAGGGCCCCTCGGGCAACGGCACCAGCAAGAACCAGGGCCCGATCGCCCTGCGCGGCGTCACCATCGTCAAGGGCGGCGCGGGCCTGCCCATCGGCACGTTCGTCGGCACCTTCGTCAACACCGACAGCGAGCCCGACGTCCTGCGCTCGGTGACGATCACCGCCCCGAGCGGCGCCACGACCTCGATCACCGGCACCAACGCCGTGGCCTCGAGCCTGGTCCTGCCCGCGCTGTCGTCGACGCAGATCGGCTACCAGGGCACGACCCACATCGACATCAAGGGCCTCACGATCGACCCGACCGCCTACGCCACGGTGACGTTCACCTTCGCGAAGGCCGGCGACGTCACCATGCCCGTCATGGCCGTCCAGCCCGTCGGCATCTACGCCGGCCTCGGCCCCATCACAAGCTGACGCTCCCGTGGAAGCCCCCGCCGCGGCGGGGGCTTCCACGCATCTCGACGCGATCAGACCGACCCGTCCCCCGGTCGCGACGAACGCGGCGCCCGCGCACTGACGCGAGCGCAGCGAGCACCCGGCCCGGAGGGGGCCCGCAGGGTCTCCGAACGGGTCGGAGGAGCGAGCAAGCCAGCGCGAGCCACGCCGATGGAGTGCCATCACCGAGCGCGCAGCGCGAGGTCAGCGAAGATCCGCACGAGATGGGCAGTCCCCCGACCGCGACGAGCGCAGCGAGGAGCTACCGGGCCGCGACGGGGGTCGCCAGGCCCCCCGAGCGACCCGGTGAGGAGGGGTCCGGCGACGCGACCGAGCGGAGCGAGGGAGCTTGGAGCCGGCTGGGCAGCTCAGCTCAGCTCTCGAGCTTGTAGCCGAGGCCGCGGACGGTGACGAGGAGGGTGGGCTCGGCGGGGTCGGGCTCGATCTTGGCGCGCAGGCGCTTGACGTGGACGTCGAGCGTCTTGCCGTCGCCGACGTAGTCCGAGCCCCAGACCCGGTCGATCAGCTGTCCGCGGGTGAGGACGCGGCCGGCGTTGCGGAGCAGCATCTCGAGGAGCTCGAACTCCTTGAGCGGCAACAACACCTGCGTGCCGTTGACGGAGACGACGTGGCGCTCGACGTCCATCCGGACCGGACCGGCGGCGAGGGTGGCCGGCATCAGCTCCTCGGGCTCCCCGGAGCGACGCATGACGGCGCGGATGCGGGCGACGAGCTCGCGGGAGGAGAACGGCTTGGTGACGTAGTCGTCGGCGCCGAGCTCGAGGCCCACGACCTTGTCGACCTCGCCGTCCTTGGCCGTGACCATGATGATCGGGACGTGCGAACGCTGACGGAGCGCGCGGCACACCTCGGTCCCCGACATCCCCGGCAGCATCAGGTCGAGGAGGACGACGTCGGCGCCGGACTGGTCGAACAGGGTCACGGCATCGGGGCCCGTGGACGCGACGCCGACCTCGAAGCCTTCCTTGCGCAGCATGAACGCCAGGGCCTCGGAGAAGGACTCCTCGTCCTCGACGACGAGCACACGGGTCACGGGGCGGTGTCTCCTTCGGGAGTGGTGGCCAGCGGCAGGCGGAGGGTGAAGGTCGAGCCCTCGCCCTCGACGGACCAGACGGTGCACTCGCCGCCGTGGTTGGCGCAGACGTGCTTGACGATGGCGAGACCGAGGCCGGTCCCTCCGGTGACGCGCGAGCGCGCCGGGTCGACCCGGTAGAAGCGCTCGAAGATGCGGGCCTGCTCGTCGAGGGGGATGCCGATCCCCTGGTCGGTGACGCTGATCTCGACCACGCCCTCGCTCGTGCGCGCGGCAACGGCGACGCGCGTGCCGGCCGGCGAGTAGACGACCGCGTTCATCAGCAGGTTGCGCAGCGCGGTGACCAGCTGCGACTCGTCGCCGTGCACCTGCGCTCCGGACCGGTCGCCGACCACGACGTCGATCTCGCGCGCCGAGGCGAGCAGCTTCGTGGAGTCGACCGCCTCCGACACCACACGGTCGACCTCGACCGCCTCGGAGGACTTGAGCGGGTCGCCGCTCTGCAGGCGGGAGAGGTCCACGAGGTCGTTGACGAGGTTGGACAGCCGCTGCGACTCCACCTGCATGCGGGCCGCGAACCGCTGCACCGCGTCCGGGTCGTCGCTCGCGCTCTGGACGGCCTCGGCCAGCAGCGACAGGGCACCGACGGGTGTCTTGAGCTCGTGCGAGACGTTGGCGACGAAGTCGCGGCGTACCGCGTCGAGCCGCCGTGCCTCGGACAGGTCCTCGACGATCACGAGCGCGAGCTGCGGGGACAGCGACGCCGCCCGGACCCGCGCCTCGACGCGGCCGGTGCCCAACGGAGGGCGCCGCAGCTCCATGTCCTGCTCCCGGGCGACGCCGTCGCGCCGTACAGCGGTCACGAGCGCGAGCACCTGCGGCAGCGCGAGGCTGCCGCCGGCGACGATCCCCAGGGGGGCCGCGTCCTTCGAGGCGCGGACCACACGGTTGTCGTGGGCGACCACGAACGCGGCACCGGGCAGCACTTCGAGAATCTGGTCGAGACCCTCGGGCAGGCCGGAGGGAGCGACTTCGACGTCGCCGCCCCGGTGGCGCGCGGCGCGAGCGACGAGGATCCAGCAGGTCGTGCCGGCGACCATCGCACCGACGACGATGCCGAGGATCGCGGCGACCGCGACGCTCCCGGCGATGTCCACGTCGACAACGATACGGGCCGCCGGAGCAGGCGAACGACCGTCGAACGGCAGGCGTCCGAAGACTTCTCGCCATGTTCACCCACGACCCCGGATGTTCACCTGCGGGACGACATCCGTTCACCGCGCGGCGACCCGCAGGCACCTCGGACGCCTAGGCTGGCGCTCTCGGACGCCCACGCTCCGCCACCAGACCAGAGGACCCCCGTCATGCGCGAGACCTACCACGAGCAGCTCGACCGGGTCAGCGAGGACCTCGTCGAGATGACCCGGCTCGTCGGCTCGGCGATGAACCGCGCCACCCAGGCGCTGCTCGACGCCGACCTGCAGCTCGCCGAGTCGGTCATCGCCGGCGACGACGCGATCGACGCCGTCGCCTCGAAGGTGGAGGCCGACTGCTTCCAGGTCTCCGCGCTGCAGCAGCCGGTGGCGACCGACCTGCGCGTGATCGTCGCGGCGCTGCGCATCTCCGCCTCGCTCGAGCGGATGGGTGATCTCGCGGACCACATCGCGAAGTCGGCTCGCCTGCGCTACCCCGCGACCGCCGTTCCGGTGCAGCTGCGGCCGACGTTCCAGGCGATGGGCGCCGTGGCCCAGAACGTCGTGGCCAAGACCGGCTCGGTGATCGCGACCAAGGACATCACGATGGCCGCCGACGTCGCACGCACCGACGAGGAGATGGACCGCCTGCACCGCGAGCTGTTCCAGACGGTGCTCGCGCCGTCATGGGA
>DASSQW010000336.1:0-13013 GCA_035702165.1 Candidatus Nanopelagicales bacterium | reverse complement strand
CGCCCCTCGAACCGGGCTCCGACACCGAGGGCGGCGACCGGGTCGAGCCAGCGCGCCTCCACGCACTCCGGGCTGAACTCGCCGATGCGCTCGACCGACGCGACGAGGTCCCAGGCTCGATCGGGCGTGCAGGCGACGTCGATCGAGCGCTCCGCTCTCATCGCGCCGAACAGCGCGTCGAGGGAGTGATCGGGTTCGGGGGCGGTCGCCCTAGGTGCCCCACATCGACACGTCCGTGCGCATGGCCGGGACCCTAGCGACCGGGCTGCCGAGCACATGGACGAACGCCGGTACTGCGGCGGACCGCCACGGTCAGCGGGCGAGGGCTCCGGCGAGCGCGGCGTCGACCAGCTCGGGGGCGCCGCTGCCCGGCATGGGGTCGCGGCCCGCGGACCGGGTCTGGTTCGTGTAGACGCTCGTGCCGATGATCATCGTGATGATGAGCTCGAGGTCGGCGTCGGAGCGGATCTCGCCGGATGCGACGGCATCGCGCAGCACCGACCGGAACAGCTCGCGCCGAGGCTCGATGACCTCGTCGTAGAACGCCTCGAACAGGCGCGGGTTCGACTTCGCGTGCGCGAGGACCCGGTGGAACACCTGGCCGTTGGGAGAGGCGGTGTAGGCCTGCCACCACCGCTCGACGAGGAAGACCAGCTGGCCGTGGACGCCGCCCTCGGGCATGCCGTCGGGCAGCGCGACACCGAGCCCGGACAGGCACCCGACCACGAGGTCGTCCTTGGTCGGGAACCGCCGGTAGATCGTCGCCTTGCTCACGCCTGCGCGCGCCGCGACCTCCTCGACCGAGAGGCCCGTAGGGCCGACCTCGGCGAGGAGGTCGAGCGTCGCGTCGAGGATCGCCCGGTCCGCCCGCTCGTCGCGCGGGCGTCCCGGTCCTCGCGGCCGCACGATGGCGCCGGTCATGCCTTCCCGGCCTCCGGCTGGTACTCCTCGGCGGCCTCGATGGCGTAGGAGTCCTCGAGCTCCGCGGCCGCCTCGGACGCCTCTTCGCGCGTACGGGGCACGGCGAGCTCGGCATGCCCCTCGCCCTCGGTGTGCAGCGGCCGGTCCTGGGGCGCGTGCGCGCCCTTCCTCGGCGGCGTGATGTGAGGCAGCAGGAACCAGATGAGGAGCGCGGCCACCAGCGCCAGCATCGCGGACACCAGCGTGGTGATGTGCGACGCGTCGAGGTAGGCCGTGAAGGCGCCATCCCTCACCGTCGTGGCAACCGACGTGGGCAGACCCTGGCCCACCGCCTTCTGCAGCACGTCGACGGTCGCGATGATCGAGTTCGACATCGCGTCCTTGGCCTCGCTCGGGAACTGCGCGGGCAGCGCATCGAGCGACGGCGCGAGGTTCTTCGCGTACTGGTTGGCGAGCAGCGTGCCGATGACCGCCACGCCGAGCGCACCGCCGACCTGACGGACGGTGTTCTGCACGGCGGAGCCGGCGCCGGCGCGAGCCAGCGGCAGGACGTTCTGCATGACCGTCGACGCGGGCGCCATGACGTTGCCCATGCCGAAGCCGAAGAAGAAGAACACCAGGAGGATCAGCCACAGCGGCGTGTCGAGGTGCAGCGAGAACGAGAGCACGAGCAGGGCGGCCGTGACGATCGCCATGCCGCCCGCCATGACCTTGCGGTAGCCGAACCTGTTCACCATCCCGGCGCTGCGCGGGGCCGCGAGGATCTGGCCGACGGCGAAGGGCAGGAAGCACAGGCCCGCGCTGAGCGTGGAGTAGCCGCGCAGGGTCTGGAGGAAGAACGGCAGCGTGAAGGTGATCCCCGACATCGCGAAGAACGCGAGCGTGACCGCGGTGAGGCTCACCGTGTAGCCGCGGTTCTTGAACAGCGTGACATCGAAGGATCGGTGGTCGCTGCGCGCCTCCGCGATCACGAAGCCCGCGAGCACGAGCGCTCCGAGAGCCATCGGGATGAGCACGGACGGCGTGAGGAAGGTGCGCTCGGACGACGCGTGGATGATGCCGTAGACGAAGAGCACCAGACCGACGAACGAGATCACCAGGCCGGGGATGTCGAGCGCCTGCGGGTGCGGGTTCTTCGTCTCGGGCACCACCATGAAGATGCCGACCAGGCCGACGATGACGATGGGCACGTTGATGAGGAAGACGCCGCCCCAGTCGTTGTTGGTGAGCCACGACGTCCACTGCGGGTTCTCCAGCAGCAGACCGCCGAGCACCGGACCGAGGGCCACCGCGCCGCCGACGGCGCCGGCCCACATGCCGATGGCCCGGCCGCGCTCGTGCGGGGGGAAGACCACGGTGATGACCGCGAGGGTCACCGGCAGGACCGCCGCTCCACCGATGCCCATGAGGCCGCGGAAGAGGATGAGCATCTCCGGCGTGGTCGCGAAGGCGCACGCCGCCGAGGCCACGGCGAAGGTGATGAGGCCGATGGTGAGGATCCGCTTGCGTCCGTACTTGTCGCCCAGGACTCCCCAGGTGAACAGCAGCGCGGCGAACACGAGGATGTAGGAGTCGACCGCCCAGAGGAGCTGGCTCGAGTCGGCGTTCAGGTCGCGCTGGATGGTCGGCAGCGCGATGTTGAGGATCGTGTTGTCCAGGACGACGACGAGCAGGCTGGTGACCAGGACCGCGAGGATCGCCCAGCGTCGCGGGTGACCCGCGCCGGAGGTCTGCCAGCCGTCCGTCGGTGCGTCGTGCCTGCTGGCGGTGGAGTCGGACATGCCGGGCCTTCCTGCCGTGAGGTGAGCGTTACCTAATGCGAAACGCCACCGTACCGTATCGATTCCGGGTGCGCCAGCGTCGGAGCTGGAGGTCGGCCGACGTCGACCGCCGGGCGGCCCGGTGCTTCGCAGGAGACGGTCCCCCGTGCCACCATGGAGGTGCACCGGGTACCCCGTTCGGGGACTCGAGTCGATGGAGGTCCTCATGACCAGCACGTCCCCGCACGCCCCTGAGCCCCTGTACGGCGGCTCCTCCACCGGGCGGCGCGTCTCCGTCACCGATCTGTCCGACGCCAAGAGGCGCGGCGAGAAGTGGCCGATGCTCACGGCGTACGACGCCCTCACGGCGCGCGTCTTCGACGAGGCGGGCATCCCCGTGCTCCTCGTCGGCGACTCCGCCGCGATGGTCGTCTACGGCTACGACTCCACGATCCCCGTGACGGTCGACGACCTGCTCCCGCTCACCGGCGCCGTCGTGCGCGGGTCGAAGCGTGCGATGGTCGTGGCCGACCTGCCGTTCGCGTCCTACCAGTCCTCGCCGTCGCAGGCGCTCGAGACCAGCGCCCGCTTCATGAAGGAGGCGGGCGCGCACGCGGTCAAGCTCGAGGGCGGGGCGCGGGTGCTCCCCCAGGTCGAGCTGCTCGCGTCGGCGGGCGTGCCGGTGATGGCGCACCTCGGCCTGACCCCGCAGTCGGTTCACTCCTTCGGGGGCTACAAGGTGCAGGGCCGCGGCGAGGACGGCGTGAAGCTGCTGCAGGACGCGAAGGCGCTGCAGGCTGCCGGCGCGTTCGCGGTCGTGCTCGAGGTCGTGCCCGCCGACCTGGCAGCCGCGGTCTCGGCGTCGCTCGAGATCCCGACCATCGGCATCGGCGCGGGCGGCGGCACCGACGCGCAGGTGCTCGTCTGGCAGGACATGGCAGGACTCACCCCGGGACGGACGGCGAAGTTCGTCAAGAAGTACGCCGACGTCGGGGGCGTGCTGCGCGACGCCGCCCAGGCGTGGGCCGCCGACGTCGTCAGCGGCGCCTACCCCTCCGACGAGCACACCTACCAGTAGGTCGTCGTCCCGCGTGGTGCTCCCGGCAATCGGCGCACCACGCGGGCCCCGGAGCACGGGCCCGTCGGGAGCGCGAGCCGGCGTGGCTACTTCATCAGGGTCTTGATGAGGATGATCGCGACGCCGAGCAGCCCGGCCGCAGCCGTCGAGACGGCGAGCCGCCACCCGGTGAGCTCGCTCTGCTTGCTCATCCGGTAGCCGACGAGGAGCAGGAGCAGCGCGTTCACCGCGAGCGCGACGTCGACCGCACGCGCGTCCTCCACCTTGAGCAGCGCCTCGACCGTCAGGACGATCACCGGCACGGCGCACGCGGTCACGAGCGGCCAGCCGTCGAGCAGCAGATGGCGCCGCTCGGTCGCCGTGAGGTCGCGCTTGAGCAGCTCGCGCGCGGCGATCCAGTGCACGTAGGTCTCGGACGCCCAGTAGATGATGAGGGTGCCGAGCAGGGCGATGATCACGCGGCTGATGCGGTGCGACTCGTACGCCGCCGCGAGCACCGCGCCGGAGACGATGAGCCCGTAGAGGTACGACGCCCGGCGCCGGTGCGGGTCGGGCGCCTGGTGCAGCTGGTGGTCGCTCGCGCCGTCAGACATCGGTGACACGCACTCCGGCATGCACCTTGTAACGGCGGTTGACCGAGATGAGGTTCGCGGTCATCGCCTCGACCTGGCGCGCGTTGCGCAGCCGGCCGGCGTAGATCCCGCGCATCCCCGGGATGCGTGCCGCCAGCGCTTGCACGGCGTCGGTGGCGTCGCGGTCGTCGCCGAGCACGAGGATGTCGGTGTCGAGCGTCTCGACCGAGTCGTCGAGGAGCAGCACAGCCGACACGTGGTGGAAGGCGCCGACCACGCGCGACGACGGCAGCACCGCTGCGGCCTGCTGTGCGGCCGACCCCTCCTCGACATCGAGCGCGAACGCTCCTTGCTTGTCGAACCCGAGCGGGTTCACGCAGTCGACGACGATCTTGCCCTCGAGCTCCGCCGAGAGGGACGCGAGCAGCTCGCGGTGCCCGTCGTAGGGCACCGCGACGATGACGAGGTCGCTGCGCGCGGCGCAAGCGGCGTTGCCGGCACCCTCGACACCGTCGCCGAGCTCGTCGGCCGCGGTGCGCGCCCGCTCCTCCGAGCGCGAACCCACGATCACGCGCTGACCCGCGACCGCGAGCCGGTGCGCGAGCCCGCGCCCCTGCTCGCCGGTGCCGCCCAGGACGCCGACCACGAGACCGGACACGTCGGGGAGGTCGTGCGCCGACCGGGTGACCGCGCCCTGCGGCGCGCCGTTGTCGCTCATGTCCGCATCCAACCAGCAGATCGCGCCGTGCGGCACGATGGCCCCGTGGACCCGTCGCGCGTGAACATCCTGCGAGAGGTGCTGTCCAGCACCGGTTGGGTCGACCGCACCCGCGGCTTCGCCCGCTCCCTGCGGCGCGCGACCGACGACGGCACCGCCCAGGGCCTCCTGCTCGTCGGTACGCCGACCCAGGAGCCCTGGCACCTCGCGGCTCACCTCGACGACGAGTCGCGCTACGCCGGCATCCCCACGCTCGCGCCGACCCTCGTGCGCTGGGCCCCGCCCCCCGGGGCGCCGGCGCACCTGGCGATCGGCCTCGAGCGGCTCGAGGACGCCGGCCGGGGCGAGACGCTGTTCGTCGTCGCGCCCGACGACCCGACCGAGCAGCTGCTCGAGCGTCTCGCCGACGCACGTCGCGCCGGCGCGACGCTGCTCGCGATCGACGCGGGCGACGACGACCTGCGCGGTCTCGCGCACGAGGAGCTCGTGGTCCCCCAGCGCGGGCTCACCGCAGCTGGCGAGCCGTCGGGACTCGCCGTGCCGCTCGAGCTGGCCGGGATCGGCGACGTCGACCTCTCTCTCCCCGACGTCTCCTTCGACACCGTGCAGCACCTCGTGTCGGCAGCGGCCGGCGACCCGTCGACGCTGTGGACGCCGCGGCGCGGCACCGACGACACCAAGCGCGGTTTCCGCGACCGGCTCGCGAAGGCGCTCGACAGCATCCAGGGGCAGTCGGCGTCGCACGACTGGTGACGACACGCGCGGCGCCGACGAAACGCTGATGACGTGGGCCTGCACGCGCCAGCACACTGACGCCTCGTGAGCTCCTGGCGCGTCGACGTCTCCCCGCTGCGCTCGTCGCGCGACTTCCGGCTGCTGTTCTCGGCGGGCGTCGTGACCTACCTCGGGTCGATGTTCACCCTCGTCGCCGTGCCGCTGCAGGCGCAGCAGATCACCGGCTCGTTCGTCGCGGTCGGTCTGCTCTCGCTCGTCGAGCTGCTGCCGATCATCGTGTTCGGCCTCTGGGGCGGCGCTCTCGCCGACCACATGGACCGCAGGCTGATGATCCTCGGCGCGGAGGTCGGGTCCCTCGTCTGCTCCGTCGCGCTGCTCGCCAACGCGCTCGCCCCGAGCCCGCAGCTGTGGGTGCTCTACGTCGTCGGTGCGGGTGCAGCCACGTGCGACGCGCTGCAGCGCCCCTCGCTCGAGGCGCTCGTGCCGCAGACCGTCGACGAGTCGCAGCTGGCGGGCGCCGCCGCGCTGATGTCGCTGCGGTGGAGCGTGGGCTTCATCGTCGGCACGTCGGTCGCGGGACTCGTCGCGGGGACGTTCGGCGTCGCGACGGCGTACGCGATCGACGTCGCGTCGTTCGTGGCATCGGTCGTTCTGCTGTTCGGGCTGCGCAGCAGGGGGCGCGTGAAGGACGAGGGCACTCCGGGACTCTCGGAGATCGGCGAGTCGCTCGCCTACGCGTGGAGTCGCAAGGACCTGCTGGGCACCTACGCCATCGACACGCTCGCGATGCTTCTCGCGTTCCCCTCCGCGGTGTTCCCGTTCGTCGCCGAGAGGTACGACGCTCCCTGGGCGCTCGGCCTGCTCTACGCGAGCGAGGCCGTCGGCGCGACGGTCGCGTCGTTGGTGAGCGGCTGGACGACGCGCGTGCATCGTCACGGACGCGCCATCGTCGTCGCCGCCACGCTGTACGGGCTCGCGATCGCAGCGTTCGGCATGTCACCGAACCTCACCGTCGCGCTGGTGTTCCTCGCGCTCGCCGGCGCGTCCGACATGGTGAGCGGACTGTTCCGCATGCTCGTGTGGAACTCGTCGATCCCGACGTCGTTGCGCGGCCGCATGGCCGGTGTGGAGCTGTTGTCGTACTCGATCGGTCCTCAGCTCGGAAGTGCTCGCGTGTCGCTCGTCGCGCAGGCACGCGGTCTTGCGTTCTCCATCACCACCGGCGGAATCCTTTGTGCCGCAGGCGTTGTCGCGCTCGCCGCAGCGCTGCCCTCGTTGTGGAGCTACGACGACCGCACGTCGGCGAACGTCGCGCAGGTACGCCGCGAACGCGCGGACTCGACTGATGCGCACGACATCTGACACCATTGCCCACGCGTGACTGCGATACCACGAGCGCGACACGAAGTCGTCGTACGACGCGAACGTCCGACAACTTTCTGCCACGCTCTGTCACAGTTCGATAGAAGGCTTCCGGCAGCAAGGCCGGAGGACGACTCAGGGAGGCACCGTGGCGGTCGCTAAGAAGGCGCCTGCGAAGAAGGCCCCGGCCAAGAAGGCTGCGGCGAAGAAGGCCCCGGCCCGCAAGGCCGCGGCGAAGAAGGCCCCGGCCAAGAGGGCTGCGGCGAAGAAGGCTCCGGCCCGCAAGGCCGCGGCGAAGAAGGCTCCGGCCAAGAAGGCTGCTGCCAAGAAGGCTCCGGCCCGCAAGGCCGCCGCCAAGAAGGCTCCGGCCAAGAAGGCTGCTGCCAAGAAGGCTCCGGCCCGCAAGGCCGCCGCCAAGAAGGCCCCGGCCAAGAAGGCTCCGGCGAAGAAGGCCGCTGCCAAGAAGGCCCCGGCCCGCAAGGCTGCTGCGAAGAAGGCTCCGGCCCGCAAGGCGCCGGCGAAGAAGGCTCCCGCGCGTCGCGCGGCGAAGAAGGCCTGACCTTCCCGCTCGTACGAGAGCCCGGCACCGCGAGGTGCCGGGCTCTCGTCGTACCAGGGGTCAGGACGCGCTAGTCGTCGTCCTCGGCGTCGAACGTCTCGGTGCGCGCACGCATCCGGCCCAGCGCGCCCTCGGCCTCCTCACGCGACGCGTAGGGTCCGAGCCGCTCGGAGTTCGGGTCGCCCTGCCCCTCCTCCACCTGCTGGGTGCGCAGGTTGAACCACCAGTCGCTCATCGCTCCTCCGATCTCCTCGTGCCACGACGTCGGCCATCGGCCGTCGGCCGGATGCCGCACCTGCAGCCTGCTCGTAGACTCGCACACATGTCGTTGCAGCCCGGTGTCGTGAGCCCGATGCGCGCAGTGCCCTCGCACATCGCGCGCCCCGAGTACGTCGGCAAGCCGCGTGCGGCCAAGCACACCGACGGCGACGTCCCCTCTGCGGAGAACCTCGAGCGCATGCGCGTGGCCTCGCGGCTCGCGGCGCAGGCGCTGCAGGAGGTCGGTCGCGCGGTCGCGCCAGGCGTCACCACCGACGAGCTCGACCGCATCGGCCACGAGTTCCTCCTCGACCACGGCGCCTACCCCTCGACCCTCGGCTACCCCGGCGGCGGGCGCGGGCCGGCGTACACCAAGTCGCTGTGCACGTCGGTGAACGAGGTCATCTGCCACGGGATCCCCGACTCCACCGAGCTGCGCGACGGCGACATCTGCAACATCGACATCACCGCCTACCTCGACGGCGTGCACGGCGACACCAACGCGACGTTCCTCTGCGGCGACGTCGACGAGCAGTCGCGCCTGCTCGTGGAGCGCACGCACGAGGCGATGATGCGCGGCATCAACGCGGTCGCCCCGGGCCGCCAGCTCAACGTCGTCGGACGGGTCATCGAGTCCTACGCCAAACGGTTCGGCTACGGCGTCGTGCGCGACTTCACCGGGCACGGCATCAGCACCTCCTTCCACACCGGCCTGGTCGTCCCGCACTACGACGACCCCGGATCGACGACGATCCTCGAGCCCGGCATGACGTTCACCATCGAGCCGATGCTCACGCTCGGCACGTACGCCTGGGACATGTGGGACGACGGCTGGACAGTCGTCACCGCCGACCGCCGCCGCTCCGCGCAGTTCGAGCACACCCTCGTCGTCACCGACAGCGGCTCCGAGATCCTCACGCTGCCCTGACTGCGCGACGCGGGGTCGCTAGCCTCGGGACATGACCCCGCAGTCCTGGCCGAAGAACGTCCGCACCCTCGCCATCGACATCGGAGGAAGCGGCTTCAAGGGCGCGATCCTCGACGCGAAGGGCGAGATGCTCACCGAGCGCGTCCGTGTCGACACCCCGTACCCCTGCCCGCCCGAGAAGCTCGTGGACTCCCTCGTCGAGCTCACGCAGGACCTCGGCGAGCGCCACCGTGTCTCCGTCGGCTTCCCGGGCCTCGTGCGCAACGGCAAGGTGCGCAACATCCCGTCGCTGTCGCGCGAGACCTACGACGGCGACACCGACCCCCGGCTCGAGGGGATGTGGCGCGGCTTCGACCTCGCGGGCGCGCTGCAGCACGCGTTCTCGGTGCCCGTGAAGGTCGCCAACGACGCGGACGTCCAGGGCTGCGGTGTCGTCACGGGCGAGGGCTACGAGTTCGTCATGACGCTCGGCACGGGTGTGGGCACGGCCCTGTTCCTCGACGGCCGCCTCATCCCCCACGTCGACGCCGGCCACGCGCCGTTCCGCAAGGGCCAGACCTTCGAGGAGCAGCTCGGCAACGTGGTGCGCAAGGAGGTCGGCAACGACCGCTGGCGCCGCCGGGTCGCCAAGGCGCTGCTGGCCTACGACCGGTTCCTGTTCTACGACACGGTCTATGTCGGAGGCGGCAACGCCAAGCACCTGCACCTCGAGGACCTCTCCCGCAAGGCCGTCATCGTCCCGAACACGGCCGGTATCACCGGCGGAGTGCGCCTCTGGGAGCTCGACGCCTGACGCCGCCCGACGCCGCCGGGGCGAGCGCGCCGCTGTCGGCACAGGACGTGTCGCACGAGTATCGACGCGGGCCGGGCACGGTCTACCCTCGCGCCATGACGCAGTGGCTCACCGCCGACCAGCAGGGGCACTGGCGCGCGTTCCTGGCGGCCACGATGCTGCTGTCCGACCGCCTCTCGCGCGAGCTGCAGGCCGAGCACGGCCTGACCCTCGCCGACTACGAGATCCTGGTGCGGCTCTCGGAGTCGGAGGGCCGCAAGCTGCGGATGAGCCACCTCGCCGAGTCGACGCTCTCGAGCCGCAGCCGGCTCTCCCACCAGATCGACCGGATGGAGAAGGCCGGGCTCGTGGTGCGCGAGCCGTGCGCCGACGACCGCCGCGGAGCCAACGCGGTGCTCACCGAGAGGGGCTGGGACGTCCTCGTCGCCGCTGCCCCGACCCATGTCGAGGGCGTGCGCGAGCATCTCGTCGACCTGCTCACCGACGAGCAGTTCGCGGCGCTCGGCTCGGCCTGCACCATCGTGGCCGACCACCTGCGATCGCCGGACTGCGACGCGGAGTCGGCGTAGCCACACACCCGGGACGCACGAAGGCCCGCCACCTCGCGGTGGCGGGCCTTCGCACTGTCAGGAGTGGGCGCCGCGCTTGCGGGTGCCGGCGAGCACGATGACTCCGGCGGTCGTGAGGCCCGCGCCGGCCAGCAGGAAGCCGAGGGGTGAGCCACCGGTCCGGGGCAGGTTCGAGGGCTCGGTGGCCGTCGGGGTCGGCGTCCCCGAAGCCGGAGTCGAGCTGCTCGTGGACGAGCTCGGCGTCCGCGTCGTCGAGCCCGAGCCGGTAGGTGTGGGGCTCGTGGTGGTCGGGGTGGGCGTGCCGCTCGTGGAGGTCGGCGTACCGCCGGTGTCGGTCGGCGTCGCCGTGGTCTCGCTGGGCGTCACCTCGGTGTCGGACGGCGAGGCCGAGACGCTCGTCGACCCGCTGGCCGAGCCGCTCGCCGACGTGCTGCCGCTGGCCGAGGTGCTCCCGCTCGCGCTGCCGCTGGCCGAGGTGCTGCCGCTCGCGCTGGTCGAGCCGCTGGCGCTACCGCTCGCCGACGTGCTCCCGCTCGCGCTGCCGCTGGCCGACGTGCTGCCGCTGGCCGAGCCGCTCGACGATCCGCTGGCCGAGCCGCTCGAACTGCCGCTGCTCGTGATCTGCGTGGCGTCGGTCTCCGACGGGGAGCTGTCGGTGGGCGAGCCGCTCGTGGCGCTCGCCCTCACGCCACCGCTGGCGTCCGCAACGGCGAGGAGCGGCGCTGCGGCGAGCCCGGCGCCGAGAACGGTCATGAGGCCCGCGACCGTGACGGCTGTTCGGCGCGACGATGTGGCGAAGGGGGTGGGCCGAGCATGCTTCATGACTGTCCTGACGGAGGGCCGAACGCCGAGGAAGCGGCTCCGTGGGGAGCCAGCGCGGCGTGATCCTATCCACGCAGAGCACCTTCACACCGGGGGCTTGCGAGGTTGCCGCGAGCGGGACACCGGCGCCGATCGCTGTAACGGCGCAATGTCGTCACTCCACGCATCCTCACGCACACGGAACGCGAAAGACCACCGCGAGAAGCGCTTTCAGCGACGCGCGGCTGGCATGCTCTTCGGACGGACGACGGTCTCACGACGACAGGTCGGCAGCGGAGGGAGCAACGGTGGCGGTCGACGAATGGCGCAGTGCGGCGGTGGCGGGCACGAGGTCGGGATGGCGCAGCGCGTTGACGGTGATCGTCGTCGTCGGTGCCGCCCTGGTCGTCGTGATGCTGATCGCCCGGCACTTCGGCGTCGACCTGCGCCTGGTGGCCACCGACCCCGACGACATCGCCGGAGCACCGGCGTACTACGGCGGCATGGGGCTGTTCGGCTTCGCCGTCTGGGGTGCCGGCGCCGGGGCGGCAGCAGTCGGCGGTGTCGCGGCGCGCGGCGCGGCGGACCCGTATCGCTGCTCCCGCATGCTGATCCAGGCGAGCCTCATCACCGCGTGGCTCGTGATCGACGACATGTACCAGCTGCACGAGAACGCGCTTCCGAACCTCGGCATCCCGCAGAAGCTCGTCATCGTCGTCTACGTCGTCGTCGTGGCGGCCTGGGCGTGGGGCAACCGCGCCGCGATCCGCTCGACGGAGTTCCCGATCCTCGTCGCGGCGCTCGCGTTCCTCGCGCTGTCGGTCGCTTTCGACCAGGAGGTGCTCGGCATCGTGCGCGGGCCTTTCTTCGAGGACACCCCGAAGATCATCGGCATCTGCCTCTGGTCGCTGTGGCTGGCTCGCTCGTCGATCCGCCTCGTCCGCAGCCAACGCGTCAGCGCCGTGTCGCCGGTCACCGCGGGGGCGTGAACCGCCGACGCTGCGATCCTCCCCGCGGCGCGCCGGCCCTCGTCGACACCTCCGCGAGATGGGCAGTCTCCGCGACCAAGTTGGGCAGTTCTCCCCTGCTGGCACGGCGATCGGCGGACCTAGCGTCGCCGGCGTCACAGCCACACCTCTGGAGGAGGACCACCATGCGAACGTCGTCCGTCATCGCCGGGGCCGTGCTCGTCGTCGGGATCTTCGCCGCCGCTGCGGCACCCGCCTCGGCCGGTGAGATCAAGGGGCCGCCCGGCACCGTCGGGAGCACCAACGACACCGGCGCGCTCGACCACGCCAACTCGATCTGCGCGGCCAGCGGGCTCAACGACCTCGACCCGAACGCCGGCCAGACCGTCTCCCAGGTGCAGACGCCGGCCGACGCCTGGCGCTACTACGGCCTGCCCAAGGGAGCGCCCGGACGGCTCGGCCTGTGCCGTGGAGGCAGCAACCTCGGTCGGATCTGACGCCCACCCGTCGACGCGTGACGAGCGGACCTTCTAGCGTCCCCTCATCACGCGTCGAACGGGGTGTGCGGCTAGCAGACCTCCTGGACGCGGAAGATCTCGCGGTGCCGCCGCGGGTCCTCGGCGTGCGCCTGCTGCACGTCGGCGGTGGATGCTGCCTCGGCCAGGCAGAACACCTGGCCCCGCTCCTCATCCACCCAGTACCGCAGGAACCGCACGTCCCGGGCCGCGGACGCCTGCAGTCCGGCGCGATGAGCGGCGACCACGGCGTCGACGGTGGTACCCACGTCGACGCTGTGGACGTCCATGAAGAGCGGCACGGTCAGGGCCGCGCGTCGACGTAGAACGTGCGGGTGCTCGGGTAGTCGAAGTCCCCCGCCGGGATGCAGCTGGCAGCCCAGTCCGTGCTGGTGCCGTCGCAGGACGGGGCATCCATGCTGAACACGCCTCGGATCGTGTGGGTGCCGACCGGCAGAGGGTGCATGATGATGTGC
>DASSQW010000335.1:0-13523 GCA_035702165.1 Candidatus Nanopelagicales bacterium | reverse complement strand
GACCCCGCGGACGGTGTCGTGATCACGGCGCAGAACGGCCGCTACGGCCCGTACATCACCAAGGAGAAGGACTCCCGGTCGCTGCCGAGCGAGGAGTCGATCTTCACGGTGACGCTCGAGGAGGCGCTCGCGCTCCTCGCGCAGCCCAAGACACGTCGCGGCCAGGCGGCGCCGAAGCCCGGCGTGATCGTCGGGGTCGACCCGTCGACGGGCAAGGAGGTGCAGCTCAAGGAGGGTCGCTTCGGCCCGTACGTGACCGACGGCGAGACCAACGCCTCGTTGCGCCGCGCCGACGACCCCACGACCCTCTCCATCGAGCGCGCCGCCGACCTGCTCGCCGAGAAGCGCGCTGCCGGCCCGGCGCCGAAGAAGAAGGCCGCCGCGAAGAAGTCCCCGGCCACGAAGGCTGCCAAGAAGACCGCAGCGAAGAAGACGGCGGCGAAGAAGACGGCCGCCAAGAAGTCCGCGGCCGCGAAGGCCGCGTCGAAGGCCTGACGATGGCGGCTCCCGCGCAGGCGATCAACATCCCGGTGCCGGAGGACCTTCGCTGGACGCAGGTGCACGAGGGCGAGCGGTTCACGATCACCTCGATCACCGTCCGGCTGCTGCCCGACGGCCACCTCGCAGCGAAGGCGTACGGGCGGCGCGAGAACGGCCGCACCGCGGCGTACGTCGGTCTCCCGTTCGAGCCCACGCCGGAGATCGAGGCGCTCATCGACGACGGGATCCGCGACGCTGCCGCCCGCTGGCTCGACCATCGCGGCTTCGCCGACTGACCTCGACGGCGTGGCGGCCCAGGCCTTCTCGGGCCATCATCGGACCCACGGCTTCGGGGTGGGAGGCGTCATGGTGGTCACGCGCGGGTTCCAGGGCAGGCGCGGCGGACGTCCCGGTCGTCTGCCGCCCGGCCAGTACGACATCGGCGACGACTGGCCGGTCCTCTCGGCCGAGGTGACGCCGAACGTGCGGCTCGACCGCTGGTCGCTGGGTGTCGACGGGCTGGTCGCGCGGCCGCAGAGCTGGACGTGGGACCAGCTGCAGGCGCTCCCGCGCTCGGAGTACCGCGGCGACATCCACTGCGTGACGACGTGGTCGAAGTTCGACACGCGGTTCGGCGGGGTGAGCCTCGACGTCCTCCTCGACGCCGTCGAGCCGGCGCCGGAGGCGGCCTTCGTCGTCGCCCGCTCGGTGACCGGCTACACGACGAACATCCCGCTCGGCGACCTCGTCGACGGTCAGGCGTGGGTGGTCTGGCTCTACGACGGACTCCCGCTGACCGGCCATCACGGCGGCCCGGTGCGGCTGCTGGTGCCTCACCTGTACTTCTGGAAGAGCGCGAAGTGGTTGGAGCGCTTGACGTTCCTGGCCGAGGACGCACCGGGCTTCTGGGAGGTCAACGGCTACCACGATCGCGGCGACCCGTGGCTCGAGCAGCGCTACCAGGGCGACTGACATGACCGAGCTCTCGTCGCTCCGCACCGTCGATGCGCCACACGGCGGCTGGCAGCGGGTCGTGGTCCGTGAAGTCTCCCGGGCCACCCCGGGCACCGTCGTGCTCCGTGTCGAGGTCGAGCATCGGGTCGCTCACATGCCCGGCCAGCGCGTCGTCGTACGGCTGACCGCCGCCGACGGCTACCAGGCGTCGCGGTCCTATTCGATCGCCTCCGCACCGGGCGACGACCTCATCGAGCTCTGCGTCGAGCGGGTGGACGACGGCGAGGTCTCGACGCATCTCGTCGACGTGGTCCAGCCCGGCGACGAGGTCGAGCTGCGCGGTCCGGTCGGAGGGTGGTTCGTCTGGGACGGCCGCACGCCGGCGCTGGCCATCGGCGGCGGCACCGGCGTCGTCCCCCTCGTCTCGATGCTGCGGCACGCGCGGGCGCTGGGGATCGAGGACCGCATCTGCCTGGTGGGGGCGGGACGGACGCTCGAGACGCTGCCGTACGCGGGCGAGATCGCACAGGGCTGCTCGGTGCTCGCGCTGTCGCAGCAGGTGTCGCCCACCGGCCGCCCTGCCGCGCGCCTCGGGCGCGACGACCTCCTGCCGCACCTCGTCGGCCGCGAGGTGTTCTTCGTCTGCGGGTCCGCGCGGTTCGCCGAGGCGGCCTCGCAGCTGCTGGTCGACCTCGGCGTCGCGCCCGCCCGCATCCGCATCGAGCGCTTCGGCACCACCTGAGCCCGAGTCGCCGAGGCTGCGGCGACGCCGTGGGGACCACGTCGTAGGGTGCGGGCGTGGCTCAGGGACTGTTCGTCGCGTTCGAGGGCGGCGACGGCGCGGGCAAGTCCACCCAGGCGCGCGCGCTCGCCGCGTCGCTCGAGGCGCGCGGCCTCGAGGTCGTGCTCACGCGCGAGCCCGGCGGCACCCCCGCGGCGGAGGCGATCCGCGAGGTCGTCCTGACCCCGGCGTACTCCGGTCTCGACCCGCGCGCCGAGGCGCTGCTCTACGCCGCGAGCCGCGCGGAGCACGTCGCGAGCCTCGTGCTGCCGGCGCTGCAGCGCGGCGCGGTCGTCATCACCGACCGCTACATCGACTCCTCGATCGCCTACCAGGGCGTGGGCCGCGGTCTGGGTCCCGACGTCGTCGGCGAGATCAACCTGTGGGCCACCCGCTCGCTCCTCCCCGATCTCACCGTGCTGCTCGACGTCGACGCCGGCGCCGGGCTCGCGCGGATCTCGTCCGAGCCCGACCGGCTCGAGAGCGAGCCCGAGGAGTTCCACGCCACCGTCGTCACGGCGTTCCGTGCGCTGGCCGCGGGGGACCCCGAGCGCTACCTCGTCCTGCCGGCGCACGACGATGTCGGCACCATCGCTGCGTCGGTGCTCGCGCGGGTCGACGAGCTGGTGGCTGCGCGATGACCGACGTCTTCTCCGACCTCATCGGCCAGGACCACGTCGTCGCGCAGCTGCGCGCCGCCGCGGCCGACGGCCCGGCCGCGCGCGCTGGCCAGCCGAGCTCGGCGATGACCCACGCGTGGTTGCTCACCGGGCCGCCCGGATCCGGCAGATCCACTGCGGCTCTTGCGCTCGCGGCTGCGCTCGTCTGTCCCGAGCAGGGCTGCGGCGTCTGTGCGGAGTGCACCGCGGTGAAGCACTCGGCGCACGTCGACGTCGAGCACGTGGTGCCCGAGTCCGTCACCTACTCGGTCGCGGAGACGCGCGAGCTCGTGCACCGCTCGGCGATGGCGCCGTCCCGCGCACCCTGGCACGTGTTCGTCCTCGAGGACGCCGACCGGCTCAACGCCGAGAGCGCCAACACGCTGCTCAAGAGCATCGAGGAGCCCACGCCCGGCACGGTCTGGATCCTGTGCGCGCCCTCGACCGAGGACGTCCTGCCGACGATCCGTTCGCGCTGCCGCCACCTGCAGCTCGCGACACCGTCCAACACCGAGGTGGCCGACGCCCTCAACCGCAGCTTCGGCGTCGACCCCGCGATGGCGTCGTTCGCAGCGAGGGCGGCGCAGGGCCACATCGGCCGCGCCCGCGCGCTAGCCACCAGCGAGGAGGCACGGCTGCGCCGTCAGGACGTCCTGCGGATCCCCACGCAGCTGCACGACCTCGGCTCGTGCCTGGCGCTCGCGGCCGACCTCGTCGCGACCGTGAACGACGACAGCAACGCGATCTGCGACCCGCTCGACGAGCGCGAGATGGCGCAGCTGCGGGCGGCGTACGGGGAAGGCGCCGAGGGCCGCGGCATCGGCACGGTCGAGCGCCGCGCGAAAGGTGCGGTGAAGGCGCTCGAGGACCGGCAGAAGAAGCGGCGGCGCCGGGTCGTCCGCGACCAGCTCGACCGCGCCATCGTCGACCTCATCGCGTTCTATCGCGACGTCCTCGTCCTGCAGCTCGGTGCGTCGTCGTCGCTCGTCAACGACGAGATGCGTCCGCAGCTCGAGCGCTGCGCGGCGGAGTCGACGCCGGAGGACACGCTGCGCCGCGTCGACGCGCTCGAGCGCACCCGGCACCTGCTCGAGGCCAACGTCGCGCCGCTGCTCGCGATGGAGTCGCTCGCCGTCGCGCTGCGCGACCCGTCGCTCGCATGACCACGCGCGTCTACCTCGGTGGCGGTGGTACGCCGCAGCAGGAGGCGGCGGTGTGGCGGCTGTTCCTCCGCCCCTCGCGACGCGTCGTGTGCTGGCCGCAGGCGCTACCGCCGTCTCAGCACGAGATGGCCGGGCTCTGGCTGCGCCGTCAGCTCGCGGCGTACGACGTCCCGCGGGTGGAGACGTGGTCGGATCTCGGCGGCAGGGCCACGGACGATCTCGACCCCGAGAGCGACGTCGTCTTCGTCCTCGGCGGCAACACCTTCGACCTGCTGCACCACCTGCAGTCGCGCGACGCCCTCGACCTCGCGCCCGCCCATGTGGCGCGCGGCGGCGTGTTCTTCGGCAGCAGCGCGGGCGCCGTGCTCGCCGGCGCCGACATCGAGATCGCCGCCTTCGCCGACCCCAACGACGCCGGCGTCTCCGACACCACCGGTCTGCGCCTGCTCGGCGGCGCGATCGTGCGCCCGCACTACACCGCCGACGATCGCGACGACTCCTGGCAGTGGACCGGCCGCGGCCTCACCGTCCTCGGCATCCCGGAGGACGCCGGCCTCGCCGTGATCGACGGCGTCGCGACCAACGCGGGACCCGCGCCGGTCGAGGTCCTCACCGGCAGCACCTTCGCCGTCCTCGACCCCGGCGACCACCTCGAGCTGTAGCGCTCGACCCGCGCGCCCACGCGCAGGAGTCAGGGCGTGGGCCAGCGGGCCATGTCGCGCTTCGCGAACTGGAGGTGCCACCACTCCTCGTTGAGGATCGTGGCCACGCGGCTGCGGACAGGCTGCGGGGACGGGGGCGGCCAGGCGACACCCTCGGGGGGCCGGGACTCGCTGTCGAGGGTCTCGGCGGTGACGGTCGCGAGGTAGTCGCGCACCATCGCCTGCTGCTCGGCGCGGGCCGCGAGCACCTCCTCCACCGTCGGCGTCGCGTCGGCGTGCAGGCCCGCCGTCGCGGGGTCGAACCACGGTCCGGCGAGACCGAGGTGGTGGAACGTCGTACGGCCGAGGATCCCGGCGCCGACCCACGTCTCGCTCGCGAACACCAGGTGGCGCAGCGTCTCGAGGAAGGACCACTCGTCGTCGACGCGCAGGTTCAGCGACGAGTCGGGGTGCTCGAGCGCAACCGCGGTCGTCTCGGCCCACAGCCCCTCGAGCCAGGCCCAGGCGTCGCGGATGCCGTCGGGGTCGGTGGCGCGCAGCTGCTCGCGGCCGGGGTGGAGGCGGTCGAGCTCGGCGTCGACGAGCGGTGCGATCTGGATGCCGTTGATCGTGAGCCCGTCGACGGCGCCGTCGATCTCGGCGTTCTCGAAGCTGGCACCGACGAAGCGCGCGCCCTCGAAGAATGCCTCGCGGAACGTGGCGCGTTCGAACGTCACGTCGTAGTAGGTCGTCTCCGACAGGTTGGTCTCGCGGAAGCTCGCGCCGTGCAGCTTGACGCGCTCGAACTGCGCGCCGCGCAGGTCGTCGTCAGGACCGAAGCTCGTCATGGTTCCTCCGCCCGGGCGCCGGACGTCGCCCTCGTGACGATCCTCGCCGACCCACCACGATCTGCCCACCCTGTGGTTGTTTTCCCGCGCCTCGCAGCCCCGGGAAGCAACCACGAGGTGGGCAGAAGCTGGAGGGACGGGCTGCGGTCAGAGGGTGTCGGCGGTGCGGAGGCCTTCGGCGTACGCCGTGAGCGCGTCCGCGGCAGGGCCGAGCACCTCGGCGCTGGAGCGGCCGAGGTCGGGGGAGGCGAGCATCGTGGAGGCCGCCGCCAGCAGCCGGTCGTAGACGGCGACGCCCTGGGCGAGGCGGGCGCGCACGAGCTGCGCGGCGTCGGTGGCGGCCTGCGCGGCCTGCGAGCCGGGGAGGTCGCGACGTACCTGGTCGAGCACGGCCAGGCGGGTCACCTGCGCGGCGAGCGCGGGCGCGGCCTCGTCGTCGGCCGACTTCAGCTCGCGGCCGGCCTCAGGGTGCAGCGACGCGACCGCGGGCACGATGCCGCCGATCTGACGGCGTACGGCGGCGAGGTTCTGCGCCTCCGCCCACCCGATCGCGTCGCGGCGCAGGTCGTTGACTCCGACGGCGGCGGACAGCGCCGGGGGCTCGGGGGCGGTCGCGTGCTGCGCGTCGTAGCGCTTGCGGACCGATACGACGGCGCACACGGCTCCGGCGACCAGCCACATCCAGCCCGAGAGCGGGATCAGGCCGTCGCCGGAGGCGATGTCGACGACGCCGATCACGGCGGCTGCTCCCGACGCCGCGGTCAGCACGACGGAGTCGCGCCGGCGCTCGACCTGACGGCGTTCGTGCCGGCGCACCTTCTGCTGGTGCTTCTCCATCGCCTTGGCGTGCTCGCGGCTCGCGCGCGTGCTGCCGCCGGTGCTCGCGGCGTACGCCTCGGCGACGTCGAGCCCCTGCTCGACGAGCGCTCCGACCCGCTGCGCGATGCGCGCGATGTCGGCCCTCTGCTCGCTCTTCCCCACGCTCACACGGTATGCCTGCCCACCCGTCGACCCCAACCCCGCCAGACATCGCGTGATCGTGGTCGTGCGCTGGGTTCCCGGCTGCTCTCGGGCCGGGAAACGTGCAGACGACCAAGATCACGCCCGGGGGACCTAGTCTCGGGGGGTGCCTACCGAGCGCGCGGAGCTGCACGTCGACGACCCCGAGGTCGGCGACCTCGTCCTCGACGCCGAGATCGCCGGCGCCGATGACGGCGAGCCGGTCCTGCTGCTGCACGGCTGGCCGCAGACCTCGCTGTCCTGGTCGCGGGTGATGCCGCCGCTGGCGTCGTCGGGGATGCTCGCGGTCGCGGTCGACCAGCGCGGCTACTCGCCGGGTGCCCGTCCCGACGACGTCTCGGCGTACGCGACCGCGCACCTGGTGTCCGACGCGCTCGGGGTGCTCGACGCCCTGGGCTGGGAGTCGGCGCACATCGTGGGCCACGACTGGGGCGCGATCGTGGCGTGGGAGCTCGCGGCCCGGAACCCCGCGCACGTCCGCACGCTCACAGCGCTCTCCGTGCCGCACCCGCGGTCGTTCGCGCAGGCCCTGCGCACCGACGACGTGCAGCGCGCGAAGTCGATGTACATGCGGTTCTTCCGGTCCGACCCGGCGAAGGCCGCCCAGGTGCTGCTCGCCGACGACGCTGCTGCGCTGCGCCAGGTCTACGGCGACGACGTGAACCATCGCGACGTCGACGAGTACGTCGAGCGCTTCTCCGAGCCGGGAGCTCTCGAGGCGTCGTTGCGGTGGTACGCCGCGATGGACCACATGGACACCCCCGAGGTGCACCTGCCGACGACGTTCGTCTGGGGCCACGACGACGTCGCGATCGGCGAGATCGCGGCGCGCGGCTGCGCCGACTTCTGCACCGGTGCCTACGACTTCCGGCCGTTGGAGGGACGCGGGCACTGGCTGCCCGACCAGGACCCCGACGCCGTCGTCGATGCGATCCTCGCGCGGGCCGGCTGATGCCCCGCCTCATGGCGGTCACCTTCAGCAAGGCCGGCCGCCTGCACTACCTCGACCCGGGCGACCTCGCGCCGCGCGTCGGCGACCACGTGCTCTTCCCGACCTCGACATCGCCCGAGGTCTGCCAGGTCGTGTGGGGGCCGGAGGAGATCGACGACGTCGTCGGCGCTCCGGTGTGCGCCGGCCTGGCCACCGACGCCGACCTCGAGCGCGACGAGCGGAACCGCCTGCGGCGCGCGGAGATCCAGGTGGCCGCGCAGCGGCTGATCCGGGAGCACAAGCTGCCGATGAAGGTGAGCGCCGTCGACTGGACCGACGTCGGTCACGAGGCCGGCCGCCCGACGGCGACCGTCTACTTCACCGCACCGGGCCGCGTCGACTTCCGCGAGCTGGTCCGCGACCTCGCGCACACGCTCGACTGCAAGGTCGTCCTCACCCAGCTCGGCGCGCGCGACGACGCCCGCGTGCAGGGCTCGATCGGCTCGTGCGGGCGCGAGACCTGCTGCTCGAGCTTCCTCAAGGATTTCGAGCCGGTCACCGTCAAGATGGCGCGCGACCAGGACCTCCCGGCCAACCCGATGAAGATCAGCGGCGCCTGCGGTCGGCTCATGTGCTGCCTGAAGTACGAGCACCCGCTGTACGACGAGTACTACGCCACCGCCCCGGCGCTCGGCGACCGGGTCGAGACCGACGAGGGCACCGCGCGCGTGGTGGCGCACGACGTGCCGCGCGACGCAGTGGTGCTCCGGCTCGACGCCGGCGGCGGCCGGTCCGTCTGCTCGCGCGCCGACGCCTGCTCCGCGCGGGCGGCGTACGTCACGCGCGGCTGAGGCCGCCGCCACAGGGTGAACCCGGGGCGCGGCGGAACTCACGGGTGCGCCGACGCGTCGCTCCTGATGACCTGGCAGGCTGGTTCTGCCTGGTCCTGACCTCGAACCGCCCCTGCCTGGACGTCCGGAGAACCTGTGAGCCTGCCCACGACCGTCCGGACCGCTGCCGTGGGCGCGGCGGGTGCGCTGCTGCTGGCCGCGTGCTCCTCCGGCTCCACCCTGGGCACCGTCACCCAGGGCAGCGCGACCCCGTCGTCGTCGCCCACCGCGACGCCGTCGGCCAGCGCCTCGACGCAGGCGGGCGTCGACCCGGCGCTCGCGCCGTACTACGCGCAGAAGCTGAGCTGGTCGTCGTGCGGCGGCTCGTTCCAGTGCGCCGCCATGACCGTGCCGCTCGACTACGCGCAGCCCACCGGCGAGACGATCAAGATCTCGGTGCTGCGGCTGCGGTCCTCCGGCGGGGGCAGCCATCTCGGCTCGCTCGTGACCAACCCCGGCGGCCCGGGCGGCTCGGGCGTCGACTTCGCCCGCGCGGCGCGCTCGATCTTCCCCGAGCAGATGCTCGCGGCGTACGACGTGGTCGGGTTCGACCCCCGCGGCGTGCAGCGGTCCGACCCGGTGACCTGCCTCACCGACGCGCAGTACGACGACTTCATCGCGCTCGACGGCAGCCCCGACACCCCCGCCGAGGTGACGGCGCTCGAGGGCGCGGCGAAGCAGTTCGCGCAGGGCTGCGAGCAGCGCTCGGCGAAGATCCTCGCCCACGTCTCGACCGCCGACTCCGCGCGCGACATGGACGTGCTGCGCGCCGCGCTCGGCGACAAGAAGCTCAACTACGTCGGGTTCTCCTACGGCACCCTGCTCGGTGCGACCTACGCCGACCTGTTCCCCAAGAACGTCGGACGCATGGTGCTCGACGGCGCGGTCGATCCCGCGCTCGGCAACGTCGAGCTGCAGCACGGTCAGGCCAAGGGCTTCGAGCTCGCGCTCAAGCGCTTCGTCGAGAACTGCGACCAGCAGTCCGACTGCCCGCTGCCCGGCGGCACGCAGGCCGGCCTGGACCGGATCGCGAAGCTGTTCGCCGACACCGACGCCACGCCGCTGCCCACCGACGACCCGAAGCGGCCGCTCACCCAGGCGCTCGCGCAGGGCGCGGTGCTGAGCTACCTCTACTTCCCGGCGTACGGCGACTGGGACGCGCTGCGCCAGGGTCTCGCCGCCGCGTTCGACGGCGACGGCACCGTGCTGCTGCAGATGCTCGACGAGCGCAACGAGCGCAGCTCGAACGGCAAGTACGCGAACAACCTGCCCTTCGCCTACTACGCGGTGAGCGCGCTCGCCGATCCCGACCGGCCGACGACGGCGCAGACCGCGACGCTGGCCGCGCAGTGGGAGAAGGAGACGCCGATCCTCGGCTCGCTGTTCGCCTGGGCCAACGACATCTGGCAGTACTGGCCGGTCGCCGCGAACGACAAGCCGCACGCGCTCACGGCCAAGGGCGCGCCGCCGATCCTCGTCGTCGGTACGACGTACGACCCCGCGACGCCGTACCCGTGGGCGCAGGCGATGGCCAAGGAGCTCTCGACCGGCGTGCTGCTCACCCGCGTGGGCGACGGCCACACCGGCTACGGCAAGGGCTCGGCCTGCACCGACAACGCGGTCGATCGCTTCATGCTGCAGGGCACCGCGCCGGCCGCCGGCACCGTCTGCCGCTGACACCCCGGCCCCCCGCGCCGCGCGTCCGCATCTGGTGCCGAGCGGGCGCCTTCCGCCGCGGTTGCGTGCGCAAGGCGGCCTCCATGGGCAGCTACGCCGGATTCGGAGCAACCTCGGAGGTCCGGTATCGTTCCTGCTCGTGCCCGCCGGTCCTCCGGCAGCCACGCCGCCTTAGCTCAGTCGGTCAGAGCGACGCACTCGTAATGCGTAGGTCATCGGTTCGATTCCGATAGGCGGCTCCGCCTGTGCCTCAGCCCGGTCCTGCGGGGACCGGGCTGCTGCGTCTCGCGCGACTGCCGCGACCCTCGAGCGTCAGCCGTGCCGTCGCCGGACGCCGTTGCGGCGCGCGCTGAGCCTCGCGGCGCCCAGCGTCGCCGCGGCCGTGCTCAGGGTGAGAGCGACGTCTGCCTCGAGGAGGTAGAGCAACGCCATCCCGAACCTGCTTCCTCAGGACCCGGACGACTCTGCCTGCGACCCTCGGACCGGTCCAGGTCCGTCGCCGCCACCCGGCGTGTCGGGTCCCGCGGGCGAGTCCGCCAGCAGGTGCCCGATACCCACCAGCTGCAAGCACCGCCGGACCTGGCTCGACCGTGCCACGACGGTGACCTCGCCCCCTCGCGCGTCGGCGACCATGAGCGACACGAAGACCAGTCGCAAGCCCATGGAGTCCATGAAGTCCACCTGGGAGAGGTCCAGCGTCAGCGACCGGCACCGGCTCTCCCGGAAGTGCCGGGCGTACTCCTCGAGCTCCGGCTGACGCTCGACCGTGAGATCGCCGGCGAGGAGGAGCGTCATCCTGCGCCCGGCGTACCGGGAAGCATCAGCGTCCACAGGAGAGGACTAGGGGTGGGCGCAGCGGGCCGCAACCCCCTGCGCGGGCGTCGGCGTGTCCCGCCGGTGGACGTGGGTCGATCGGCGACGCGGGAACGTGGTGCGCAGAGGGGAGCCCCCTGCGCGGGTCGGACGTGTCACGTGCCGAGGGCGTTTGGTCTGTGGGCGCGCGGGCAGATCCCGCGCTCGCAGTCCGCAGACCTGCCGTGGAGGCATGCCCGTGATCAGCACCGACCGAGTCGTCGATCTCGCGACCGCCCTGCTCCCCATCGACCAGCTCAAGCAGGCCCTCCTGCCGCCCGTGCGCCTCGCGCGCGAGGGAGCCGTGGTCGCTGCACGCACCACACGCCACTGGGAGCTCGCGCTGGGCGGCGAGGACACGACCACGTCGTCCGCGCCCGGCACCGACCGTGACGAGAGCCCTCGAGACGAGGTCTCGGACGTGGATCTCCGCACCGAGCAGGAGGCCCCGGCGTCGGCGTCGGACCTTCCGGTGGACAACTGGCCGGCCCTGTCGTTCGCCGACGCCCAGGCCCGCCTCGCGGGGTGCGACGAGGACGACCTCCGCACGCTCCTCGCCTACGAGCAGGCGCACGGGCACCGGCTGCAGTACACCCAGCTGCTCGAGCAGCGGCTCGCCCACGGCGCCTGACGGCAGCCGAACGGTGGTCGAGCCCGTAGGGCAGGATGCGTCTCTGCGGGTGCGGCTCCCTGGGACGCCCGCTACGGTGTGGCCACGCTCCCGCGATCGCGGGACAGGCACAGGCGGGCACAGAGGCAGGCGGAGGTGTGACCTGCGTGGGGGGTGACCAAGCATCGTCGGCGTCCACCACCGGTAGGGGCTCCCGCGGGCGCTGGTCGCCGCGCCGGGTGGCGTCGATCGTCGTCGTGGTGGGCCTCGGCATCACGCTCTGGAGCTCCTGGGTCGCCTGGACCCTCGACCAGCGCAATGAGCACAGTCTTCTCGAGGTCCAGTCCAAGCAGGCGGCCGCGGTCCTGACCGGCGCGATCGCCGGTGTCACGGCCCCCCTGTCGACGGCGCTGCGCGTCGAGCAGGCGAGCGGTGGCTCCCCCGACCGCTTCGCCATCGTGATGGCGCCCTCGGTCGGTGCCGACCGTCTCTTCGTCCACGCCTCGCTCTGGGACACGTCTGTCCAGCCCGCCCGGGAGGTCGCGAACCTCGGCGTTCCGAGCGAGATGACGGCCGGCGGCCAGCAGCTCGGCGAGTTCCTGGGCCTGGCTCGGCAGTCCGACACCTTCGTCGTCACCAACCCGGGCGACCGCGTCGACCGGGTCGCGTACGCGGTCGCCGACCGCAACGACCCGCGTTACGTCGTGTACGCGGAACGGGCGATCCCACCGAGCAAGGTGGTTCCGGTGCAGCGCGGCTCCGCGTTCGCGTCGTTGGACTTCGCCACCTACATCGGGACCGAGCTCGACGAGACGACCCTCGCCACCACGAACGTCCCCGAGTCGCAGCTCCCCCTCAGCGGCGACGTCGTCCGCCAGCAGATCCCCTTCGGCGACACGACACTGACGCTGCTCACGAGGGCCGACGGCCACCTCGGCGGCGAGCTCGGCCTCCGCCTGCCGTGGATGTTCCTGCTGGGTGGCGCCCTGCTCACGGCCGTGACGGCTGTGGCCGTCACGTCGCTGGTGCGGTCGCGGCGTCGCGCGGAGGACGACGGGCTGACGATCAGCGAGCTCTACGACCGGCTCGATGCGGCCTACGCCGAGCAGCGCGGGATCGCCGAGACGCTGCAGCGGTCGCTGCTCCCGGCGAGCAACCCCGTCATCGACGAGCTGGAGATCGCGTCGCGCTACGTCGCCGGAGCGCAGGGCGTCGACGTGGGCGGCGACTGGTACAGCGTCATCCGTCTGGAAGGCGACCGGGTGGGCTTCGTGGTGGGCGACGTGTCCGGCCGCGGCATCGGTGCGGCGGTCGTCATGGCACGCCTGCGCTTCACGATCCGGGCCTACCTGGTCGAGGGGCACTCGCCCTCGACCACGCTCGAGATGTGCTCGCGCCAGTTCGACATCGACGAGGACGGCCACTTCACGACCGTGCTCGTCGGCATCGCCGACCTCGCGACCAGGAGCGTCGAGCTGGCCAACGCCGGCCACTTCGCGCCCCTGATGGTGTGCAGCGACCGGACCGAGTACCTGCCCACCCTCCCGGGCCCTCCCATCGGCATCGGAGCGCAGGCCTACACCTCCAGCACCACGACCATGCCCCCCGGATCCACCCTCGTCGCGTTCACCGACGGTCTCATCGAGCGTCGCGACGAGGACCTCACCGTCGGCCTCGACCGCCTCGCCTCCGCTGTGCTGGCCGAGCGCGACGGTCTCGAGAACGTCCTCGACCACGTCCTGGTCGAGCTCACCGGAGGAGGCATCGAGGACGACACCGCCGTCCTGGCCCTCCGGTGGCGCGGCGCGGCACGGGCGGACGTCGTCGAGCAGCACGCGGCCGGATCGGTCGCGGCGCTCGACTAGCGGGCCGGCTCCTCGATGCGGACGGCGAGCGCGGCGCACGCGAGGCAGGACACCAGGTCGAGCTCGGGCATCCCTCGCATGCCGATCCACAGATGGCCGCCGCCCGCGCACGGACCGGTGCTGCCGTCGGAGCCGAGGAAGGTCCGCGCCTC
>DASSQW010000334.1:0-6105 GCA_035702165.1 Candidatus Nanopelagicales bacterium | reverse complement strand
AGCCAGATCACGACGTTCGCGACGTCGAGGAACGTCTGCTCCGTGTCGGTCAGCGGCGTCGCCAGCGGCAGGATCAGAACCGCGAGGAAGAGAAGGCCGAGGACGACCAGTGGCCATTCCGTCCACACGAGCCAGCGCTCGTAGCCGTTGTCCTGACGGAAGCGCCTCAAAGACCCCACGATGAGAGTCTGTCGGCTTGATGCTGCCTCCCCGCCGACCGACACGGCGACCGTGCGAGGACGGCACGTCGGCTCTGCTTCGTGAGTCAGAACGCGTCGCAGGGAGCGCGCTACTCCTCACGATGCAGCACGTTACGTTGCGGGCTCACGGGGTTGGGGAGGTGCTCTCGCTCCGCGCTGGCGGCGCCTCGTGCGCGGCGGCAGTTCCTGGTCGGCAGGATCGTGAACGCGCCGGTCGCCGTCAGCCGGGGATGGTGACCCAGCGTCGGAGATCGATCTTGAGGCCGTTGTCGCCGCGCGCGTGCAGCACCGCCTTGGCTCGACCGGCGTGCGGGACCGTAAAGCTCCACGCGAGCGTCGAGACGCGCAGGACTCCGCTCGCGGGGCAGATGTACTCGCCCTCGCCGAGCGCACCGGTGCTCGACATCGCGATGCCGTCCTGCGTGAGGCTGATCCAGGCGTAGACGTAGGTGTCCGGGACGCACCCACGGACGGTGCCCGACACGTTGACGTACGGGACCGGCACCGGGTCGCCGAAGAAGGCCTCGGTGGTGCCGATCGTCGACGTCGTGCGATCGATCGTGGCGCGGGGGCGATGCGCGCGAGCCGCGCCCGCGGGTGCGATCGACGCGACCGCGACGATCGAGACGGTCGCGAGAGCGACGGCGGCGGAGACGATCCGGGTCCTGCGCATGGCACCCTCCAGGACGAGCGGCTTGCAGGCATGGAAGCAGTCACGGCACCACGCTTCCGGGCGGCGCGCCGGTCGTTCATGCGATCGTCATCCGACGGTCACCGGGCGTTCGACGCCGGTCACTGTCCGCATCGCTTCCCGAGGTCGGTGCCGCCCGTTACGTTCGCCCGATGACGACGTACTCGGCCCAGGGCCGCACCGACCCGCCCTACGCCGCCGACGAGGCGGCCACGTTGATCGGTTTCCTCCGCTACCAGCGCGACACGCTGCGCTGGAAGTGCTCGGGCCTGTCAGCGGAGCAGCTCGCGGCGACCCTGCCGCCCACGACGATCACCCTGGGCGGCCTGCTGATGCACCTCGCGGTCGTCGAGGCGGGCTGGCTCAACCTCACCTTCGCCGGGGGCGTCGCGCGCCCGTCGTGGATCGGGGAGATGGAACCCGACGACGACGACTGGTCCTTCGACGCTGCAGCCCGCCGAACGCCGGCGGAGCTCTTCGCCGTGCTCGACGAGTCCGCAGCGGTGTCGGACCGGGTGATCGCCGACGCGCTCGCGACGCCCGAGGGGCTCGGAGCGCTGGCCCAGGGTGAGGAGGCCGACGGCGCCCACGCCTCGCTGCGCTGGATCCTGTGCCACCTCGTCGAGGAGTACGCGCGGCACAACGGGCACGCCGACCTGCTGCGGCAGGCGATCGACGGCGAGACGGGGGAGTAGCGGTGGAGCACGCGACGTTCGTCCGCATGGTCGACGGCACGCAGGAGGACTACGACGCCGTCACGGCGATCGAGGCGGCGTACAACGAGGGCCTCGTCGACCGCGTGCTGCAGGCGGTGCGCGATCTCGACACAGGGCTGCAGGCCTACGCCGTCACGCGGTACGAGCACTCCCTGCAGACCGCCACGCGCGCGCTGCGCGACGGACGCGACGAGGAGTACGTCGTCGCCGCGCTCGTGCACGACATCGGCGACGCACTCGCGCCGTACAGCCACTCCGAGCTCGCCGCCGCGGTGCTGCGACCGTTCGTGCGGCCCGAGCTGCACTGGGTCGTCGCGCACCACGGCGCGTTCCAGATGCACTACTACGGTGCGTTCACCGGCCACGACCCCGACGCGCGCGAGCGCTTCCGCGGCCACGAGTTCTTCGACGCGTGCGAGGAGTTCTGCCTGCGCTACGACCAGGAGAGCTTCGACCCGGCGTACGACAGCGAGCCGCTCGAGTCGTTCGAACCGTTGGTGCGCAGGGTGTTCCGCGAACCGCGCTACCTCGCGCCCTGACGAACGACGGAGCGGCCGCCCCGAGGGACGGCCGCTCCGGAAGTGCGCGGGTCAGGCAGCGAGCACCAGGTCGGCCATCGCGACGCCGTCGTGCAGCTCGGGCGTCTCGGCGACGAGGCCCTCCGTGCGGACCGCGTGGCCCATGGTGACGACGATCGTCCGCGGCGCGCCGTCGGTCGCGCTCGCGCCATGGATGGCACCGCGGACCTGCCAGGCGATACCGACCGGGCGGCCGTCTGCGACCGGCACGAGCAGCGCGGCGTCGGAGACCTCGGCCGGGCTGATCGGCCACTCGCCGACCGCGTGGTCGTGGATCTCGGCGACGCTGTCGCCGGGGGTGTAGGTCTTGTCGATGGAGACGAACAGGGCGCGCATGATCGCGGCCTTCCTGCCCGCAGTCCGCCGCGGGCCTCGATGCCGCCGCGGTCGCGGCAGCTGATGCCTCCATGCTCCTCCAGCGTGGGAGCGCACCCCGACGGCTCGTGCGGAAACCATGACGCCCCTCACTCGGGTGACGTCCCCCACATCGCGTGCGAGAGGGTGTGCGCGTGGGCGACTTCGAGCGGCTCGGCCGCGGCAGGGTCCCGCTGGCCGAGGTGTCCGGGCTTGCGTCGGTGAGCACGGGCGGCATCGTGCGCGTCGTCGCCGTCGGCGACGCTCGCGTCTCGCTGGCGCTGGCCGACGTCGGGGCGGACGGCGCGCTCGGCGAGTGGTCGGTGCTGACGACCGCCGACGTCGCGACGCGTCCGGAGGGTGCCGGCCGGTTCCAGGAGCTGGAGGCGGTGGCCGCCGACGGCCGCGGTGTCGTGTGGGTCCTGACCGAGGAGACCTCGTGGATGGCCGGCGTCGACATCGGTTCGCGCACGGTCGTCGGCTCGGCGCACCTCGACACGGCGACGATCCCCGAGCTGGACGCCCGCTGGTCGACGAAGGGCGCCTCGCGCGGCGAGGGCCTGATGCTGCTGCGCGACGGGCACGTCCTGGTCGCGAAGGAGAAGAAGCCTGCGGGTCTGGTCGAGTTCGGACCCAGGGGCGACCAGCCGCTCGGCGTCTCCTCGTCGAGCCTGCTCGGGCCGGACGAACCGTTCGCGCTGCTCGGCGAGGTGCTCGACGCGCTCGCCTGGTGGCCGCTGGAGGGGGACGTCGCGCGGACGATGCGCGACCTGAGCGACCTGGCCCAGGACTCCGAGGGAGCGGTGTGGCTTCTGTCGGACCAGAGCACCCGGATGGCCCGGCTCGTGCTCCCGCTCGATCCGGGCGACGCCGTGGCCCTCGACGATGTCGCCGACCTGCCCGGCAGGGTGCGCAAGCCGGAAGGCCTGTGCTTCCTGCTCGGCGGCGTGGTGGCCGTCGCCGAGGACCGGCACGACGACGGCGAGAACCTCTGGCTGCTGCGGCGACGTACCGGACGCGGGGTGGAGAGCCGGGGGAGCACCACCTAGGGTCGGGTCAGCGCTGCTGCGCTCCACGGGAGGAACTGCGCATGTCCGTCGACTCCGACCTCGACACCGCCTCGCTCGACGCGACCGTCGAGACGCTCCGCGCCGCCGCTCCTGCCTGGGCGGCCCTGCCGCTCGCGGAGAAGATCGCGATGCTCGACCGGCTGCGCCCGCGCATCCTCGCGGAGTCCGACGACATGGTCGCGGCGATCCAGCGCGCCAAGGGCATCGACCCCTCGACCGTGTGGGGAGCGGAGGACTGGCTCTCGATGCAGTGGGCGTTCCTCCAGGGCGTCAACAGCCTGCTCCTGACGCTGCGCCGCATCGAGAAGGGCGAGCCGCCGTTGGCGCTCGACCGCGCGTACTCGCGGCCGGACGGCCAGACGGTCGTCAAGGTCTTCCCGTCGACCGTCGTCGACCGGCTGCTGCTCAGCGGCTACTCGGCCGAGGTGTGGATGCAGCCCGGCGTGACGCCCGCGCAGGCCGTCGACAGCGCCGCCTCGCCGTACCGGGGTCGCGGGTTCGCCGACCCGGGCGTCTGGCTCGTCCTCGGCGCCGGGAACCTCGGGAGCATCACCACCTTCGACATCCTCCACGTGCTCTACACCGAGGGCTCGGTCGCCGTGGTCAAGATGAACCCGGTCAACGACTACCTCTCGCCGTTCTTCGCGCGGATCTTCCAGGAGTTCGTCGACGCCGGCTGGCTGCGCTTCGTCCACGGCGGCGGCGCGCTCGGGTCCTACCTCGCCTACCACGACGAGGTCGACGCCGTGCACATGACCGGGCACGCCAGCACCCACGACGCGATCGTCTGGGGTCGGGGCGAGGAGGGCGCGGCGCGCAAGAAGGCCGGGACCCCGCTGCTCACCAAACCCATGACCAGCGAGCTCGGCGGCATCTCGCCGCTCATCGTGGTGCCGGGCGACTGGAGCGACGCCGACCTGCAGTACCAGGCGGAGCACATCGTCACGAGCAAGCTCAACAACTCCGGCCACAACTGCATCGGCACGCAGGTGGTCGTTCTCCCCGAGACGTGGGACCGCGCCGACGCCCTGCTCGACCGCGTCCGAGCCGTGATGCGCTCGCTGCCGCCCCGCAGCAACTACTACCCGAGCTCCGCGGAGAACGTCGCGGCCGCCGCTGAGGGCCACGAGGCGGAGGAGTTCGACGTCTCCTGCGTGCTGGTCCCGGACCTCGATGCGACGAAGGCCGAGAGCCTCTTCGTCGACGAGGTCTTCGCGGGTGCCCTGGGCGTCGTGCGGCTCCCGGGCGACGGCGTCGAGGACTACCTCGTCAACGCCGTGGCGTTCGCCAACGACGTCCTCCCCGGCAACCTCGGCGCCACGATCGTCGTGTCGCCCGAGACCGAGAAGCAGTACGCCGCCGCCGTCGACAGGGCGATCGCCGACATGCGCTTCGGATCCGTCGGCGTCAACATCTGGAGCGCCGTCGCCTTCCTCCTCGGCTACACGCCGTGGGGTGCGTTCCCGGGCGACACGCTCGACGACGTCCGGAGCGGGATCGGCGTCGTGCACAACACCTTCATGCTCGAGCGCACCCAGAAGAGCGTGGCGCGCATGCCGTTCCGTCCGCTGCACCGGGCGCTGCTCAAGGGCCACCTGCACATGTCGCCCAAGCCGCCGTTCTTCGTCACCAACAAGACGGGCGAGACCACGGCACGGCGCCTCGCCGAGTTCCTCGCCACGGACAAGCCGCTGGCGCTGCCCGGCGTCTTCGCGTCCGCGCTGCGCGGCTGACGGGCCCGTGCGGTCAGGGCTCGACGTCGGCGACGATCCGCACCGTGAGGTCGAGCCCCGTCACGCGCCGGACCGACTCCGCGAGCTCGACGGCGAAGTGCGGCTTGGTGGCGCGCTCGTAGCCGTGGGTCCCGGCCATCTTCGACGCGTCGGAGAAGTCGAGCACGAGCACGCCGTCGGCGAGGCTCGCGAGCCGGCCGTCGAACAGCGCCAGCCACGCGGTGCGGTGCTCGCGCTCGAGGTCGTCGAGGATCTCGATCCATCGCATCTTGAGCATCGCCAGGTCGTCCACGCCCGCACGCTAGCCCGACCCGCGCCGCGTCGTCGCGCGGGGCGGGTGCTGCGACACGCTCGCTCGGTCGCACGGCGGCAGCCCGCGCGCGGTTAGCGTGAGGACGTGAAGCGCGTCGTCCTGATCCTGCTCGGCGTGCTGTGCCTGCTGCTCGGGATCGCCGTGGCCGCGGCTGGCGCAGGAGTGGCCGCGCTTCTCGGTCAGGACGAGTCGATCGCGACCCAGCCGGCCCGCATGAGCGGGAGCGGTGTCGCCCTCGTGGCCGAGCACATCCGCGTCGACGAGAGCAACGTGCCGATCCCCGAGGGGGTCGGCACGCTCACGCTCTCCGTCACCTCGCCCGACGGCCGGCAGCTGTTCGTGGGCACCGCCACGCCGGCGGCTCTCGACGACTACCTCACGGGCGCGCCGTACGACGTCGTCGTCGACCTCGCCTCGGGCGGCAAGGCCACCACGCGCCCCGTGCCCGGA
>DASSQW010000333.1:0-6814 GCA_035702165.1 Candidatus Nanopelagicales bacterium | reverse complement strand
CGAGCTGATCTTCCCGATCACGATCGCCGTCGAGCACCGGCTCACCGTCGACGACGTCGCGACCGCGTTCACGGTCTATCCGTCGCTCACCGGCTCCATCGCCGAGGCCGCCCGACGCCTGCACACCGCGGGTTAGCCGCGGCGCGGCCCGCCGGCGTCATAGCGCTCGCGCAGCAGAAGGCCGGCAAGGTCCTCGGCTTCGCGAACCCGCTGCTCTACTCGCTGTCCAGCGGCGTGCGGGACGTCGTCCCGCCGGCGTCGGCGATGGCGGCGCTCCGCTCCGACTTCATCAACGGCGAGAACGCCTCCGGCGGGATCCGCTACACCTACCGCGCGCTGAACTTCGACGCCGGGCTCACCATCCACACCGCGCCCGGCTACGACGACGTGACCGGTCTCGGCTCCCCGCGGGGCCAGACGTTCCTCGACGCCGTGGCGGCCGCGGCGAACTAGCACGCAGCACGAGGCCCCCGACCGCCCAGCGGTCGGGGGCCTCGTCGTGTGCCGTGCCGACGTAGCCGTGGCCAGCAGTCCCTGGGACGGTTCGCTGCCCAGGGGCGGTGCCGACCGGCGGCAGCGGATGCTCCGACCCTAGGGAGGCGACGGCGTACGACACGCGCTCCAGGACTGTCACCCGCCGACGTTCCCGCCCTGCGCCTGCGCGGGCGGGGTCAGAGGCGGCGAGCGGCGCCGGAGGTGGACGAGATGAGCAGCGCCGAGGTGTCGACCGCCTCGAAGGCCGACGCCGGGATGGTGCGCAGCGAGTCGATGAACGCCGACGTCCAGCGCGTGTCGGCGGTGCCCTGGAAGTACCACGGGCTGCCGTTGTCCGCGAGGACCAGGCCGTAGGTCTTCATCGCGCGCAGGACGACCTGCGCGGAGGCCGGGTAGCGCGAGATGTCGAACGTGGCCTTGAGCCGGAACCGCGCCCCCATCGGCGGGTACGCCGCGTCGCTGATCGAGCCGGCCTGATGGCGGGCCGGCCACACGTAGGCGCGGTCGGTGACGTTCGTGGTGAACCGGATCGCATGGTCCACCCGACCGGCGGCGACCTCGTCGTAGCGCAGCAGCCCGGGCAGGATCGGCAGTCCCGCGGCGTCGGCCGACGTCCACCCGGCCGGGCGCAGCACGTCGCTGGTGAGCGACCAGACCGCACCGGACCCGGCGTACCAGCCGGTCGAGCGCAGGTGCGTGTCCCAGGTCTCGAACAGCTGGCAGGTGGCGGAGTCGACCACGACCGCGTGCCGGTCGCCGCCCGTGGAGCTCGTGGCGCTCATGCCGCCCTCGAGCTTGGTCGCGGTCGACAGCGGGTAGCGCACGCGGTCGCTCTCGGCGGGGTAGCCGAACGCCACCGGCACGCGCGCGGCGCCGCGGACGAAGGTGATGGGGATGCCGTACGGCGCTGGCTGGGCACCGAACGACGGCCCGAAGTCCGGGTGCAGGGTGCGCGTCGGCGACATGTGCGAGAGCCACTGAGCCGACCGTGCGCTCACCGGCAGGAACGAGATGTCCGCGTGCCACCAGCTGTCGGCGGGGAACGCCCGGCAGGTCGTGCCCGGCAGGTACGCCGACGTCGGGGTGCTCGACAGCAGGCGCGGGCTCGGTGCGGTGGGCGTCGGCCCCGACGGGGGAGCCATGGCCTGCGCGGGCAGCGCGAGCGCGACGAGCACACAAGAGGCGGCCGCGGCGGCCACGGCCGCCCGGCGACCCACCCGCGCTCGCGTCACGAGGAGGGGATCGGCGTGCCGCTCACCCGCCTGGATCCTCCACCCGGGTGGCACCCGCACCGGAGGTCTCAGAGTCGACGAACGAGCACCCTCAGACCTCCAGAGCGGGGGTCCTGGGTCAGAAGTCGCCGCCGCCGCCGAAGTCGCCGCCGCCGCCGAAGTCGCCTCCGCCGAAGCCGCCGCCCCCGAAGTCGCCGCCGCCCCCGCCGAAGCCGCCGGAGCCGCCGAGGTCCGGCGTGTTGTCGACGTAGACCGGGTGGCTGAAGGCGCCGCCGAGCATCGAGCCGATGAAGATGCCCGACATGAGGTCCATGCCGCTGTTGGAGTAGTAGCCCCCGGCGTACGGCGCGTAGGCGCGGCCCGCGGCCCAGTAGGGCACCCGCTGACCGGCCACCTCGACCTCGCGGGCGGCCGGGAGGCGGCCGTCGTGCAGGGTCGTGGCGCACGCGGCGCAGACCGGGATGGGCCGCGCCGCGCCGCCGTCGGGCGCCCACTCGACGTCCTCGACGCTGGGTCCGTGGCGCGGGTCGACGAAGCACGGCGGTCGGCGCTCGGGCAGCGGCCGGCCCTCGATGCGCGCCTGCGCGCAGGCCATCGCGTAGCGGCCCTCCTCGAGCGCTGTCGTGACGGTGGCGGCGTCCTCCGGGCGTGCCATGTGGGCCACGCGCATCTTCGCGGTCTCGTAGGCGTCGAGCGCCTTCTGCGCGTCGGCGCGGCCAGCCTCGTCCAGGCGAGGGTCCTCGACGTCGAGCCTCGCGACGTCCTCGCCGTACGCCGTGACGTCCTCGAACACCGTCTTCTGCACGGCCGCCGTGCGCTCGGCGTTGGCCCGCTTGTTCTTGCGCGAGACGTACCAGGCGCCGCCGCCGACCGCGACCGCGCCGATGCCGAGCACCGCGAGGATCGGTACGCCGCCGCCCGGGGTCGCGTCGACGGAGCCGCCCGGATCGACGACGGTCCCGCCGTCGGTGCCGCCCGTGCCGGCGCCGCCGTCGGTCGTGCCGCCGCCGGTCACGACCGGTGCGGCCGCGGTGATGAAGGCGCTGATGACGGCGTAGGCGCCCTGGTCCTGGTTGTCGCGGTAGGCGACCGTGGCGATGGTCGAGACCGACGACGACGTGTCGCCGGCCTTGAAGGCGCTGGTGGTCGCGTCGCCCATGTAGAGCGCGTAGGTGCCGGCCTTCTTGCCCATGCCGGTGTAGAGCGCGTCGAGCGTGGCGCTCGAGGACCCGTTCACCGCGGCCGACCTGGGCAGGATCGCGACGTAGAACGGGTAGCCGGTGTCCTTGACCTGCTGGCGCAGCGACTCGGCGTCGGTGTCGGAGATGAGGTCGGAGGCGGCGGGGTCGACGTAGACCGTCTCGCCGCCCTCGAGGGCGGCGACCGCGGCGTCGACGCCGGCACTCGTGGTCGTGCGGGGAGCGGCGTGCGCCGAGGGCGCGAGCGCGACGAGGGGCGCGAGGGCCAGGGCGGCCGCGGCGGCCAGGTGCAGGACACGGGTGGAGCGACGCGAGGTCATGCCTCCATCCTCGCCCACCGGGGGTCGCCTCGAAACACGAGAACGGCCCTGGAGCCCCGCAAGGCCCCGAGGAGGGGCTGGTTCAGTCCTTGATCTCGAGCAGGACCGTCCCGGTGGGCACGGTGGCGCCCACCTCGGCCGCGAGGCCCGTGACGACGCCGGCCTTGTGGGCGTTGAGCGGCTGCTCCATCTTCATCGCCTCGAGGACGACGACGAGCTCGCCCGCCTCGACCTTCTGGCCCTCCTCGACGGCGACCTTGACGATCGTGCCCTGCATGGGCGCGGCCACGGCGTCGCCGGACGCGGCGCTGCCGCCCTTCTTGGCGGAGCGCTTCGGCGCCTTCTTCGGGCCGGTGGCGGCGCCGGCACCGAGGCTGATGCCCGCGGGCAGCGACACCTCGAGCCGTTTGCCGCCCACCTCGACCGTGAGCGAGGTGCGCTCCTCGGGCTCGCTGAGCTCCGTGGCCGCGTGGGTGTACGCCGGGATGGTGTTGTCGAACTCGGTCTCGATCCAGCGGGTGTGCACGCGGAACGCGACGTCGTCGGGCGTCGCGAACGCGGGATCGCGGACGACGACGCGGTGGAAGGTCAGCGCGGTCGCGATGCCCTCGATCTGGAACTCGTCGAGCGCGCGGCGCGAGCGCTCGAGCGCCTCCTCGCGCGTGGCGCCGGTGACGATCAGCTTCGCGAGGAGCGAGTCGAAGTTGCCGCCGATGACGTCGCCCTGCTGGAAGCCGGCGTCGAGCCGGACGCCCGGGCCGCTCGGCGGCTCCCACACGGTCAGCACGCCGGGCGCGGGCAGGAAGTTGCGGCCCGGGTCCTCGCCGTTGATGCGGAACTCGAACGAGTGCCCGCGCAGCGGCGGGTCGGTGAATCCGAGCTCCTCGCCGTTCGCGATCCGGAACTGCTGGCGCACCAGGTCGATGCCGGCGACCTCCTCGGTCACCGGGTGCTCCACCTGCAGGCGGGTGTTGACCTCGAGGAAGGAGATCGTGCCGTCGAGACCGACGAGGAACTCGCACGTGCCGGCGCCGTAGTAGCCGGCCTCGGTGATGATCGCCTTCGACGCGCGGTAGAGCTCGTCGAGCTGCGCCTGCGAGAGGTAGGGCGCGGGCGCCTCCTCGACCAGCTTCTGGTGGCGGCGCTGCAGCGAGCAGTCGCGCGTGCTGACCACGACGACGTTGCCGTGCTGGTCGGCGAGCACCTGCGTCTCGACGTGACGCGGGTTGTCGAGGTAGCGCTCGACGAAGCACTCGCCGCGGCCGAACGCCGCGACCGCCTCGCGCACCGCGGAGTCGAAGAGCTCCGGGATCTCCTCGAGCGTGCGCGCGACCTTGAGCCCGCGACCGCCTCCGCCGAACGCCGCCTTGATGGCGATGGGCAGGCCGTGCTCCTTCGCGAACGCGACGATCTCGTCGGCGTCGTTCACCGGATCAGGGGTGCCCTCGACCTGCGGGGCGCCGGCGCGTTGCGCGATGTGGCGCGCGGACACCTTGTCGCCCAGCGAGCGGATCGCCTCGGGCGGCGGCCCGATCCAGGTGAGTCCGGCGTCGATCACCGCCTGGGCGAAGTCGGCGTTCTCCGAGAGGAAGCCGTAGCCGGGGTGCACGGAGTCGGCCCCGCTGCGCGCGGCGACGTCGAGGATCTTGTCGATGACGAGGTAGGTCTCGGCAGCGGTGGAGCCGTTGAGCGCGTAGGCCTCGTCGGCCGCCTTGACGTGCAGCGCGTCGCGGTCGGGGTCGGCGTAGACGGCGACGCTGGCGATGCCGGCGTCGCGGCAGGCGCGGGCCACTCGGATGGCGATCTCGCCACGGTTGGCGATGAGGACCTTGGTGACGGTCATCGCGGCTTCGCTCCTGACACGAGGTGTTCGCAGGTCGCGGTCTCGGGCGCCGGACCACCCGCAACCCTGCCAGAACAGAGGCCGTCCGTGCGGGTCGGGGCGCAGGTGAGTGACCAAGGTCGCCCACGTCGCGGGACGCCGTTCATGCGGGCGCTCCGAGCTCGTCGAGGCGGTCGTGGCAACGGCGTACGACGTCGTCGACCTCGTCGAGGGTGCGGCTGATCTCCTCGCGGCGCGACACCAGGTCGGTGCGGACGCCGTCGAGGGAGGCGAGCAGCCGTCGGATCTGGCCCTCCTCGCCGGGCTCGGCGTCGTACATATCGACGATCTCGCGGATCTCGGCGAGGGACATGCCGAAGCGCTTGCCGCGCAGCGCGAGCACGAGCCGGGCCCGGTCGCGGGCGTCGTAGACGCGCATCGAGCCGCTGGTGCGGGCGGGGGAGACGATCCCCGCCTCCTCCCAGAACCGCAGCGTGCGGGTGGTGACGCCGAGCTCGTCGGCGAGCTGGCCCACCGAGTAGCTCTCGCGGGTCGCGGTCATGGCGGCTCCTCCGGGTCTGGCGTCGCGGCCCAGTGAACCGCTACCGTGACCTTCACGTCAACGTCAACTTGTGAGGAGGGGCCATGAGCGAGGAGGCCGTGCGCGAGGCGCGCCGCCGGGCGCTCGCCGTGTCCCCGTCGGGCGTGGCCCGCCTCGCCGACGCCGGCAAGCTGCACCCCCGCGACCGCATCGCCCTGCTCGTCGACCACGGCTCGTTCGTCGAGGACGGCCTGCTCGCGAACGCGATGGCGGAGGGGCTGCCCGCCGACGGCGTCGTGACCGGCCGCGGCACGGTCGACGGCCGCCCCGTGCTCGTCGTCGCGAACGACCCCACCGTGAAGGCCGGGTCGTGGGGCGCGCGCACCGTGGAGAAGATCGTGCGCGTCACCGAGGCGGCGCTGCGCGAGGAGCTGCCGGTCTTCTGGTTCATCGACTCCGCGGGCGCGCGCATCACCGACCAGGTCGACCTGTTCCCGGGGCGCCGCGGCGCCGGTCGGATCTTCCGCAACCAGGTCGCCCTGTCGGGACGGGTGCCTCAGATCTGCTGCCTGTTCGGCCCGTCGGCCGCCGGTGGTGCCTACATCCCCGCCTTCTGCGACGTCGTGATCATGGTCGAGGGCAACGCGTCGATGTACCTCGGCAGCCCGCGCATGGCCGAGATGGTCGTGGGCGAGACCGTAACGCTCGAGGAGATGGGCGGCGCGCGCATGCACGCGACCGTCTCGGGCTGCGGCGACAACCTCGCGGTCGACGACGAGGACGCCATCGAGCAGGCCCGCCTCGTGCTCTCCTACCTCCCGGGCTCGTGGCGCGAGCAGCCGCCGGTGTACGCCGCGGAGCCCGCCGCGCGCGAGTTCACGCGCGACCTCGTGCCGATGCCGGAGAGCCGCCCGTTCGACGTGCACGACGTCATCGAGGCGCTCGTCGACGACGGCTCGTTCTTCGAGACCAAGCCGCTGTTCGCCGCGGAGCTCGTCACCGGGTTCGGCCGGATCGAAGGACGCTCGGTCGGGATCGTCGCGAACAACAGCGCCGTGAAGGGTGGCGTGCTGTTCGGCGACAGCGCCGACAAGGCCGCGAGATTCATCTGGTGGTGCGACGCGTTCAACGTGCCGCTCGTCTACCTCGCCGACGTCCCCGGCTTCATGATCGGATCGCACGTCGAGCGCGAGGGCATCATCCGC
>DASSQW010000332.1:0-3326 GCA_035702165.1 Candidatus Nanopelagicales bacterium | reverse complement strand
GAGACCGGCGGGCGCAGGCCGGTCGGTGCCGGCTGCGCGCCCGACCCCGGGCCCCGTCGGGCGGACCATGTCCTCCGCGGTCGAGACTGCACCGGCAGCGATCGCGTGCACGCGACCCGAGACCGCAGAAGCGGTTGCGGGAGTAGACGATCCACGCTGTGTGGGAGCGCCACCGGCGCATGCCGCGATCAGAGCCACGAGCACGCCCGCCAGCACCGCCACGAGGGCGGAGCGGCGCGCGGTCGACAAGGTCACCCGTCCAACGTACGTGACGGATCGGCGGGGGCCAACCTCGATCGCACGCCTGTCCCCCGTCCGCGCAGGTCAGCGCATGCGCGCTCTTCGACAGGGCGTGACGGCGTCGGGCAGGATCGACACATGGCTGTAGCGGCGACGACGAGCGGGCGCTGGGCCCTGACGCCGGTGGTCGCACCGGTGATCGGGCTCGTCGTCCTCGTCGCCGTCTGGGGACGCACCCTGCCGGTGGTCGCCGCCGTCGTGGCGGCGCTCGCCCTCGCCGGCGCCGTGCTCGCGGCGGTGCACCACGCCGAGGTCATCGCGCACAAGGTCGGCGAGCCGTTCGGCTCGCTCACCCTCGCGATCGCGGTCACCGTCATCGAGGTCGGTCTCATCGTCACGCTCATGTCGTCGGGCGGGGGCAAGACCTCGGGGCTCGCGCGCGACACCGTGTTCGCCGCCGTGATGATCACGTGCAACGGCATCCTCGGGCTCTCGCTGCTCACGGCCTCGCGGCGCCACGGCGTCGCCCTGTTCAACGCAGAGGGCAGCGGTGCCGCGCTCGCCACCGTCGCCACGCTCACGACCCTCACCCTGGTGCTGCCGACCTTCACGACCAGCGTTCCGGGCCCGGAGTTCAACGGCGTCCAGCTCGCCTTCGCGGCCATCGCGTCGGCGGCGATCTACGGCGTGTTCGTCGTCACGCAGACCGTGCGGCACCGCGACTTCTTCCTGCCCGTCGCGATCGAGGACGAGGACGACGCCGACGAGCACGCGGAGCCGCCGAGCGGCCGAGCCGCGCTCTCGAGCCTGGGCCTGCTGCTCATCTCGCTCGTCGTGGTCGTCGGCCTGGCGAAGGTCGAGTCGCCGTTCATCGAGGATGCCGTCGCATCGGCCGGTCTGCCGCAGGCCGTCGTCGGTGTCGTGATCGCGCTGCTCGTGCTGCTGCCGGAGTCGCTCGCGGCGTACCGCGCGGCGCGGCGCAACCGCACGCAGGTCTCGGTGAACCTCGCGCTCGGCTCGGCGATGGCGAGCATCGGTCTCACCATCCCCGCCATCGCGATCGCGTCGCTCTGGCTCGACGGGCCGCTGCTGCTCGGCCTCGGTCCGACGCAGCTCGTCCTGTTCGCGCTGACGATGGTCGTCGGTGCGCTCACCGTCGTCCCCGGCCGCGCGACGCGCCTGCAGGGCAGCGTCCACCTCGCGATCCTCGCGGCGTTCCTCGTGCTCGCTGCGAGCCCCTGACGTCGGGAAGCGGCTCGTCGCGACGGTCCCCTCCTCGAGACGGCCGGGCTCCCCAGGTCGCGGCGGCGCGCGTCAGCGCACAGCCGACAGCGACCGGGTGCGCACGTCGCGCTGGGTCGCGACCAGGTGCAGGGCGACCCCCAGTGCGCCGCTGACGACGTACGCCGCGTTCGCATCGCGACCGGCCAGGGCGAGGTAGGCGGCGCCGACCACTGCGGCGATGAGCGCCTGCGGCCGGCTCGGCACGAGGATGGTCGGGACCTCGCCGCGGAGCACCGACACGAGAACACCGCCGCCGACCGCGGTGACGACGCCGAGCAGGATCGCGGGCAGCGCCGGGACCCCGTGGGCGGTCGCAGTCGCCGTACCGGTGATCGCGAAGAGCGAGAGAGCGACAGCGTCGAGCGAGCCGAGGAGCTTCGGGAGCCGCTGCGCGAGCGGCGCGACGATCCACGCCAGCGGCACCGCGACCAGGGTCGCCAGCACCGGCCACGGGGTCCGCAGCGACTGCGCCGGGAGCCCGAGGAGCACGTCGCGGATGAAGCCGCCCCCGAGACCCATCACGAGCGCGAAGGTCACGACGCCGACGACGTCCCAGTGCCGCTCGTCGTCGAGGTAGCCGTGCAGTGCACCCACGAGAGCGTTGACGACGATCGTCAGCATCGCGAGCCAGAGCGGGGTGGCGAGAGCCAGGTCGGTCATGACGCACCTTCGGCGGAGGACGTGTCCTCCCCGCTCTGTATCCGGTGCCTGAGAGATTCCGGCGCTCGCGCGCCTTGCTCCGTCGGCGGGCCCGTCGGTGGGCCTCTTTCCAGAGGTGCCTTCCCGCTGCGGTCCTGGTGCCTGAGAGATTCCCGGGGAGGGTTTGCTCCTACGGCGCCCGCGTCGCGCGGGTCTCTCCCGCAGCGGATCGATCGGCTCTTCGGTTGTGCGCCCAGGCTACGTCCCGTCGCGCAGGGCGATACGAGGCGTTCCACGATCCGGACCACCCGCTCTGGACGGGTCACAGGACCGTTTCCGTGCCGCTGAGCCATCCAGAGCGCTGCGGCGTACGGTCAGAGGCATGACCGAGGACCGCGAGGCGCTGCGCAGGCTGGTCGAGGAGGAGGGCGACGAGGACGCCGCCGTCACCCTCGCCGAGCTGGCGGTGGCGGACAGCGACACCGCGACGATGAGGTTCCTGCTCGACAACGGCAGCGAGCGCTCGGCCGACGTGCTCGCCCGGTACGCCGGCGACGCCGGCGACGTCGACGCGCGGAAGGAGCTCGTCGACTACGGCAACGAGGACGCGGCCGGGCGTCTGACGGCGATCGCGGCTGCCGGGCCGGACGAGGGTCTGCTGCAGTGGCTCGTCGACGCCGGTGTCGAGGAGGCCGCCGACCGGTGGGCCGAGATCGCCTCGGCCCGAGGCGATCGCGACACCCTGCGACGGATGGCCGACGAGGGCAGCGCCGTAGCCGAACGCCTCCTCGCCGACTGACTCCGCTCTGGAGGTCTGAGAGTGCTCTCCCGACGACTCTGAGACCTCCAGAGCGGGTGGGTCAGCTGGCGAGGATGCCTTCCGGGCCGCCGTCGGCGTCGATGACCGGGAGGCCGGTGGCCTGGCTCACGGGGGTGAGGCCGCCGTGGCCGTCGTTGGCCAGGACGTCGACCGTGCCGTGGACCGCGTTGAGGGCGTACACGAACCGCCCCTCGTCACCGGCGGCGAGGTCGATGACGCCGCCCGCGGTCGTGGCCGCGACCGGGTGGCTCAGGGGCGAGGTGCCGTCGCGGTCGAGGCGCCACGAGGTCAGGGTCCCGCTGCCGGCGTTGGCGCCGAAGAGGTACGAGCCGACGCGGACGCT
>DASSQW010000331.1:0-10767 GCA_035702165.1 Candidatus Nanopelagicales bacterium | reverse complement strand
CCCTCGAGCTCGGCGTCACGCTCCTGGACACGTCGGACTTCTACGGCCCGTACACCAACGAGGAGGTCCTCGGCCGGGCTCTCGTCGGGCATCGCGACCAGGCGGTGGTGGCGACCAAGTGCGGTCTGGTGCCAAGTGGCGGGCGCGTGACCACGACGAACCGCGACGGCTCGCCGGACTACGTGCGTGCCGCGTGCGAGGCGTCGCTGCAGCGGCTCGGCGTCGACCACGTCGACCTCTACCAGCTGCACCGCGTCGACCCGGCCACGCCGATCGAGGAGACGTGGGGTGCGTTCGCCGGCCTGGTCGAGGTGGGCAAGACGCGCGCCATCGGGCTGTCTGAGGTCACGGTCGAGCAGCTCGCGGTCTGCCACGCGATCCACCCGGTGGCGACGGTGCAGAGCGAGCTCTCGCTGTGGACCCGCGACTGGACCGCCGACGTCCTCCCCTGGTGCCGCGACAACGGTGTCGCGTTCCTGCCCTACGCGCCGCTGGGCCGCGGCTTCCTCACCGGGGCGATGGGGCAGCGCACCTTCGGGGAGAACGACTTCCGCTCCGGGCTCCCCCGCTTCTCGCCGGAGAGCCTCGCCGCGAACCAGGCCCTGGTCGACGCCGTGCGCGCGGTGGCCGACCGGCTCGGCGCGACCCCGGCCCAGGTCGCGCTCGCGTGGGTCCTCGCGCAGGGCGAGGACGTGGTGCCCATCCCGGGGACCAAGCGGGTGGAGCGGCTCGAGGAGAACGCGGCGGCGGCGGACCTCCTCCTCTCCGCCGACGACCTCGCCGAGCTCGACGCGCTCCCGGCACCTGTCGGTGGCCGCTACTGAGCCGATCTCCCCGGCTCCGAGCATCCGGTGGCCGGTCCCGACGGCCTGCTCAGGACAGCCAGTCCGGGAGGTTCTCGGCCACCACCACGCGGTGCTCGAGATCCGCGAGGACGCCGTCCACGTCGCCGGGCTCGTCGCCGGCGAGCCCGCGGTCGACGCAGAAGCGCACCCAGCCCAGCCGCGACGCGAGAGCCGGCCCGAGATCCGTCGGGCGCAGCCGCGGGGAGGCGCCGAGCTCCTCGGCGTACCCGTCGATCACGGCACGCGCCACGGCCGCGTCGCGCCAGCCGGCCATCGTGACGGCAGCGTGCACCAGGTCGTGAGCAGGAGGGAGCGGGAGGACCACGTCCCAGTCGCAGAGCGCGGGGCCGTCGTCTGCGAGCAGCAGGTTCTTCTGGTCGACGTCGCCGTGGCAGAGGACCTCGGTAGCGGGGTCCCACGGCGCGAGCAGCGCGCTCGCCCGTTGCGCCACCGGCGCCGCCGCGACGAGCGCGCCGAGCCACGGCGCGTCCTGCGAACGAGCAACGAGAACGGGCCAGACGTCGTCGCGGGTCAGGCCGGGGCGGCCGGCGTACAGCCCGGGGTCGAGCGGCCTCAGCGCGAGCCGGTGCACGCGCGCGAGCGCCGCCCCCACCCAGCGCGCGAGGACCGCATCGACCGGCTCGCGGGGGACGGTGCGCGACCCGTCGAGCCAGCGGTGCACGCGTACCGCAGCGCTGCCCGCGGCCACCGGCAGGTCGACTGCGACCTCGCCCGACGGCGCGGGCACCGGCTCGGGCATCGCCACCCCGGCGTCGCGCGCTGCGCGCTCGAGGCGCCATCCCTCGGCCAGCCAGTCGCGCCACCGCGGCTCGCCCCACGCGTTGCGCAGCACCTTCACGGCGTACGCCGACTCCGTGGTCCGCAGGCGGAGCACGGTGTTCGACCAGCCGCCCTCGACCGCCTCGACGTCGAGGACGCCGCCGTCGAGAGCGAACGCGCGCACGACCTCGCGCGGGTCCGGGACGTCAGGACGGAGCACGCCCCAAGCATCCCCGATCCCCGCCCGTGCTCCGCATGTGGCACCGGTCGAGCGGCCGTGGGACGTGGCGGTTCTGCAGCCGTCGGAACAGCGATGGCAGGTCAGACGGAGACGGTCTCGTCGAGGGTGACGACGAGGTTGCGTCCGCGCGACTTGGCGGCGTAGAGCGCGGTGTCGGCATCGGCGAAGGTCTGCTGACCGGAGTCGCCGGCGCGGCGCCGTGCGTAGCCGATGGAGACCGTGACCGGCAGCGGGGTGCAGCGGCGCAGTGCCTCGAGCGACTGCCGGACCACGGCCTCGGAGAGCTCGGGCAGCAGCAGGGTGAACTCGTCGCCGCCGTACCGCGCGAGGTAGACGACGGCGGGCAGCGTCGAGCGCCACCGGTGCGCGCAGGCCTCGAGCAGGCCGTCGCCCGCGGTGTGGCCGTGCTCGTCGTTGAACTCCTTGAAGCCGTCGAGGTCGATCACGGCGACCGTCAGAGCGGACCCGCGCTGCTCGGCCCAGGCGACCGCCCGCTCGAGCTCGTGGTCCCACGAGCGGCGGTTCGGCAGACCGGTGAGGACGTCGGTGCGCGCGACGCGAGCCAGCTCGGCCTTCTGCGCGACGACGATGCCGAGCAGCAGGATCGCCCGCCACACGACGAGCGCGTTCACGATGATCGACGCGGCCGCGAGGATGCGGGCCCCGCCGTCGACGTCGCCCCGCACTCCGAGCGCGATGAGCACGGGCATCGCCATGGTGCCCAGGCCGAGCGCCACCGCGCGGGGCGGGGAGATGAAGCGGCCGGAGTCCGGGCTGGCCCGGCGTACGTCGGACGAATCGGGCGCGACGGACGCAAGGGCCATGAGCACGACGCCGAGCGCGAACAGCGCGTTCATCCACCCGGGGGTGTCCTCGACGAGCCCCTCGGCCGCGAGCCCGTTGTAGAGCAGGTCGGCGAGCAGCGTCACCGACACCGACACCGTGACGAGGGTGAGCGACCGGTTCAGGGAGCCGCCGCCGACCAGCATCCGGATCAGCCCGGTGAGCACGACGACGTCGAGCACCGGGTAGGCCAGGGAGACGACGGTCGCTGCGTCCCACGACCCGGCCTGCGCGAGCGGCAGCAGGACGAAGACGCCGACGATCGCGGCGAGGGGGGCGGCGATGATGGCCGAGTCGAGCCACTGGGCCCAGTCGCGGTGCGGGTGCCGCGAGCGGACCAGCAGGACGAGCGCCCCGACCTCGGTGACGTAGGACGTGAAGTAGACCGGATCGGCCCAGCCGGGGAACGGCGCCTCGCCCAGACCGTACTGCTGCCAGTCGTAGATCGCGTCGCCCACGACGGTGAGCGCCACCGTGGCGAACAGCAGCAGCCAGACCGGCCGGGCGTCGGTGCGCGTGCGCGCCGCGGCGACGCCGAGGACGACTGCGGCGAGCACCTCGACCGCCAGCGCCCCGCCGTACCCCCACGGGCTGTCGGGGTCGATCACGACGATCGGCAGCACGAGCACCGCCACCACGGCAGCCGCCAGCAGCGAGCGCCCTGCGCCCGCGCGGCCGCCAGGAGTCGCACTGCTCACCTAGTGGGTATCGGACCCCCGCGGGGGTCCTTGAGCGAGCATCCCGGTCGGCTACTCCGACACGCCGAGGCGCTCGAGCAGCAGCTGGCGCACCCGACCGGCGTCGGCCTGGCCCCGGGTCGCCTTCATGACCGCGCCGACGATCGCGCCGGCCGCGGCCACCTTGCCGCCGCGGATCTTCTCCGCGACGTCGGGCGCAGCGGCGAGCGCCTCGTCGATGGCGGCCAGCAGCGGGCCGTCGTCGCTGACGACGGCGAGCCCGCGTGCGGCCACGACCTCGTCGGGGGCGCCCTCCCCCGCGAGCACGCCCTCGATCACCTGGCGGGCCAGCTTGTCGTTGAGCGCGCCCTCCGAGACCAAGGCCTCCACGCGGGCGACGTCGGTCGGGGTGATCGGCAGGTCGGCCAGCTCGCAGCCGCGCTGGTTGGCCTCGCGCGCGAGCTCTCCCAGCCACCACTTCCGGGCTGCGGACTGGTCGGCTCCGGCGGCCACCGTCTGCTCGACGAGGTCGAGCGCACCGGCGTTGGACACCGCGGTCATGTCGAAGTCGCTGATGCCCCACGCAGCCTGCAGCCGCGAACGCCGGACCGCCGGGTTCTCGGGCAGCGTCGCGCGCAGCTCCTCGACCCACTCGCGCGAGGGCGCGATCGGCACGAGGTCGGGCTCGGGGAAGTAGCGGTAGTCCTCCGCCTCCTCCTTCGAGCGGCCCGAGGTCGTCACCCCGGTGTCCTCGTGCCAGTGGCGCGTCTCCTGCACGACCTTGCGGCCGGCGTCGAGGACGGCCGCCTGGCGCGTCATCTCGTAGCGCACGGCGCGCTCCACGGAGCGCAGCGAGTTCACGTTCTTGGTCTCGGTGCGGGTGCCGAGCGGCGACTCCGGGTTCGGGCGCAGCGACACGTTGGCGTCGCAGCGCAGCGAGCCCTGCTCCATCTTGACGTCGGAGACGCCGAGCCCGCGGAGCAGCTCGCGCAGCGCCGTGACGTAGGCGCGCGCCACCTCCGGCGCGTACTTCCCGGTGCCCTCGATCGGCTTGGTGACGATCTCGATCAGCGGGATCCCCGCGCGGTTGTAGTCGACGAGGGAGTAGTCGGCACCGTGGATCCGGCCGGTGGCGCCGCCCTGGTGGGTGGTCTTGCCGGTGTCCTCCTCCATGTGCGCGCGCTCGATGTCCACGCGGAAGGTCCGCACGCCCTCGTCGGTCACGACGTCGACGTCGAGCCAGCCGTCGTAGGCGATCGGCTCGTCGTACTGCGAGGTCTGGAAGTTCTTCGGCATGTCCGGGTAGAAGTAGTTCTTCCGCGCGAACCGGCACCACTCGGCGATGCTGCAGTGCAGCGCGAGCCCGATGCGGATGGCGGACTCGACACCGATCTCGTTCACCACGGGCAGCGACCCGGGCAGCCCGAGGCAGGTCGGGCAGACCTGGGTGTTGGGGGCGGCGCCGAAGGTGGTCGAGCAGCCGCAGAACATCTTCGTGGCCGTGCCGAGCTCGACGTGGACCTCGAGGCCGAGGACAGGGTCGAAGCGGGCGACGACGTCGTCGTAGGCGACGACGGCCTCGTGGGTCGTGGTGCTCACAGCGACGGAGCCTCCTCGAGGATCGGACGGCCCCAGCGCTCGAGCAGCGCGCGCTCGAGGGCGGCGCCCACGTTGTAGAGCCGGTCGTCGGCCATGGCCGGCGCCATGATCTGCAGGCCGACCGGCAGACCGTCCTCGGGTGCGAGGCCGACGGGGATCGACATGCCGGGCGTGCCGGCGAGGTTCACCGGGATCGTGGCGACGTCGTTGAGGTACATCGCGAGCGGGTCGTCGAGCTTCTCCCCCAGGCGGAACGCGGTGGTGGGAGCGGTCGGCGACACGAGCACGTCGCACGTCGCGAACGCGGCCGCGAAGTCGCGCTGCACGAGCGTGCGCACCTTCTGCGCCTGGCCGTAGAAGGCGTCGTAGTAGCCGGCCGAGAGGGCGTACGTGCCGAGCATGATGCGGCGGGTCGCCTCGGCGCCGAAGCCGGCCGCGCGGGTGCGTGCCATGACCTGCTCGACGCTCGGGTCGCCGTCGTCCTCGCCGACGCGCAGGCCGAACCGGATGCCGTCGAACTTCGCGAGGTTGCTCGAGCACTCGCTCGGCAGGATCACGTAGTACGCCGCGAGCGCGTAGGGGAAGCTCGGCGCGGAGACCTCGACGACGTCGGCACCGAGCTCGGTGAGCAGGGCCACCGCCTCGTCGAAGCGCTGGCGGACGCCGGCCTGGTAGCCCTCCCCGCCGAGCTCCTTGACGACGCCCACGCGCAGGCCCGCGACGTCGCCGCGGAGTGCAGCACCGACGACGTCGGGCACCGGCTCGGCCAACGAGGTGGAGTCCAGCGGGTCGTGGCCCGCGATCGTGGCGTGGAGCAGGGCGGCGTCGAGCACGGTGCGCGCGCACGGCCCGGCCTGGTCGAGCGAGGAGGCGAGCGCGACGAGCCCGTAGCGCGACACCCCGCCGTAGGTCGGCTTCACCCCGACGGTGCCGGTGACGGCGGCCGGCTGGCGGATCGAGCCGCCGGTGTCGGTGCCGATGGCCAGCGGCGCCTCGAACGCGGCGACCGCGGCGGCCGAGCCACCGCCCGAGCCGCCGGGGATCCGGTCGAGGTCCCACGGGTTGTGCGACGGGCCGTACGCCGAGTGCTCGGTGGAGGAGCCCATCGCGAACTCGTCCATGTTGGTCTTGCCGAGGATCACGACGCCCGCGGCCTTGAGCCGCGCGGTGACGGTGGCGTCGTAGGGCGGGCGCCAGCCCTCGAGCATCCGCGAGCCGCAGGTGGTCGGGATCCCCTTCTGCGTCATCACGTCCTTGAGGGCCAGCGGTACGCCGGCCAGCGGCGCGAGCGTGGCGCCGGAGGCGCGCGCGGAGTCGACCGCCGCCGCCTGCGCGAGGGCGCCGTCGGTGTCGACGTGGAGGAACGCGTGCACGCGGTCGTCGACCGCGCCGATGCGGTCGAGGTGCGCCCGCGCGACCTCGACGGCCGACACCTCGCCCGAGGCGACGGCCGACGCGGTCTGCGCGGCGGTGAGGCGGGTCAGGTCGGCCACGGCGGGACTCACTCCTCGTCCAGGATGCGCGGCACGCGGAACCGCTCGGACTCCACGGACGGCGCGCCGGAGAGCGCCTCCTCGTTCGTGAGCGACGGGCGCGGGACGTCGGCCCGGAAGACGTTGACGAGCGGCATCGGGTGGCTCGTCGCGGGCACGTCGTCGGCCGCGACCTCCGAGACCTGGGCGACCGCGCCGAGGATGACCTGCAGCTGCTCGGCGTAGTGGTCGAGCGACTCGGGCGGGAGGTCGATGCGCGCGAGACGGGCCAGGTGGGCCACGTCGTCGCGGGTGATCGAGGGCGTCTCGGACATGCCCGTCATCCTACGGACGCCGCGATCCTCTCCCGACCCGGGCGCTCAGCCCTCGACGTCGGACCCGCCCACGACGCGGAGCACGCGCCGCTGCGGCTGGCTGCGACCCACGCGCTCGTGCAGCCACGCGGTGGCGTCGGCGGCGGGCAGCGGGCGCGAGACGCGGTAGCCCTGCGCGACGTCGCACCCCATCTCGCGCAGCACCTTCCACGACACGGCGGACTCGACGCCCTCGGCGACGACGGAGAGGCCCAGGCCGTGGGCGAAGCCGACGATCGAGCGGACCATGGAGTAGTCGCCCTCCTCGTCGAGCGTGCGCACGAAGGAGCGGTCGATCTTGATCTCGGCGACGGGCAGCTTCTCCAGCAGGAGGAGCGAGGAGTACCCGGTGCCGAAGTCGTCGAGCGACGACGAGACGCCGAGCTCCGCGAGCTCGCGGAGCATCCCGACCGCGCGGCCAGGGTCCTGCACGAGCACGCTCTCGGTCACCTCGAGGACCAGCGCGTGCGGCGGAAGGCCGTGCGCGTCGAGCTCGGCGACGACGAGGCCGGCGAGGTCGGTGTCCTGCAGGTCGCGCATGCTGACGTTGACCGCCACCGGCACCTCGATGCCGTTGCGCCACCAGTCGGCGACCTGGTCGAGCGCCGCGCGCAGCACCCAGGCGGTGAGCTTGTGCACCAGGCCGGTGCGCTCCGCGAGCGGCACGAACTCGTCGGGCGGCACGAGCCCGCGCTCGGGGTGTCGCCAGCGCACCAGCGCCTCGACGCCGACGACGCTGCCGTCGGTGAGCTGCACCTTGGGCTGGTAGTGCAGCTCGAGGCCGCCGTGGTCGAGCGCCTCGCGCAGCGCGGTGACCGTGCCTAGGCGTGCGGGCGAGTTCGGGTCGCGGGCGACGTCGTACAGCTCGATGCCCGTGCCCTCGCCCTTGGCGACGTACATCGCGACGTCGGCGCGGCGCATGAGCACCTCGACGTCGTCGCCGTTCTCGGGGAACAGCGCGATGCCGATGCTGACGTCGACGTCCATGAGGACGCCGTCGAGCCGGAACGGCTCGGCGAGCGCCGTGCGGATCCGGCCGGCGACCTCGATCGCGTCGGTGGGCGCCTGCACGGAGGGCAGCAGCACGCCGAACTCGTCGCCGCCCAGGCGGGCCACGGTGTCGCCGGGGCGCACGGCGCCGAGCAGGCGGCGCGCCACGACCTCGAGGAGGGCGTCGCCCGCGGGGTGCCCGAGGGTGTCGTTGACCTCCTTGAACCGGTCGAGGTCGAGGATGAACAGCGCCATGCCGGTCTCCTCGCGCCGCGCCTCGGAGATCGCGGCCTCGACGCGCTGGTGGAGCAGCATGCGGTTGGGCAGGTCGGTGAGGGCGTCGTGCAGCGCCTGCCGCTGGTTCTGCAGGGACGTCGACGCCGTCTTGTAGACGGCCACGAGCGGCAGCAGCAGGAGCGGGACGAGGACCCAGGCGTTCACCGTCATCAGGGCGATGAACGGCGAGACGGCGAGCACGCTGAACGTGGACACGGTGTAGTACCAGAAGTCCTCGGTGAAGGATTCCCAGAACGACTGGCCGCCCGAGCCCGCGGTGCCGGCGACCAGCACCAGGTTGGTCAGGTGGTAGGCCACCCACGACAGCCCGATCCAGAGCAGGTCGTGGGACTCGAAGCCGGCCCGCTCCGAGGTCGGCGTGGTGGAGACGCCGGCGAACCACAGCACCGACCAGGCCGCGGTGACGCTGATGACGTACTGGCCGACGTTGAACAGCAGCTTCCAGAGCTCCTTGCGCAGCATCATCTCGCTGAGCAGGACCGCGGTGGCCTCGAGCAGGATCGCCGGGGTGAGGCCCCACAGGTACATCGTCGCGAACACGAACGCGGTGGAGATGGGGACGCCCGCGGCGAGGTAGGACTCCGAGGTGATGACCGGTCGCAGCTCCCCGAAGAACACGAGCGCCGCCATCATGAGCAGCGGCAGGCCCATGTACTCGATGTCGGTCCACGAGATCATCAGCGCGGCGAGCAGGACCAGGCCCCACCCCACGAGGACGGCGAGCCACCATGTGACGGCGAAGACCGACCACGCGAACAGGGACGGACGCTCGCGCGTGCCCATCGGTCCCTCCGCTCCAGGACTGCGGTGTGTCGTCCTTCGGTCAGCCAATCGGCCGATCGTGAGGGTTCCTTGAGGTACGGCAGTCGGCGGGATCGCGCCGCGTCGCGCGCTCAGGCGGGCGGCACGGCGGCGGCGACCGCCGCATCGGGCCCGTGGTCGAGGAGGATCCGGAAGCCGGACGCATCGAGGATCGGGCGGCCGAGGCTCACCGCCTTGTCGTACTTCGACCCGGGGTTGTCGCCGACGACGACGAAGTCGGTCTTCTTGCTCACCGACCCGCTCACCTTGCCGCCGAGCTCCTGCACGGCGGCGGTGGCGCCGTCGCGCGACCAGCCCTCGATCGTTCCGGTGATGACGACGGTGACGCCGTCGAGAGGCCGCGGCCCGGTCTCGATCCGTTCCTCGGCCAGGCGGACGCCGGCGGCACGCCATTTCTCGACCACCTCGCGGTGCCAGTCGACGGCGAACCAGTCGACGACCGCGTCGGCGATGATCGCCCCGACCCCATCGGTGGCGGCCAGCTCCTCCCGGGTGGCCGCGGCGATCCGGTCCAGGTCGCCGAACTCCCGGGCGAGCGCCTGCGCCGCGGTGGGGCCGACGTGGCGGATCGAGAGCGCCACGATGATCCGCCACAGCGGACGGGTCTTCGCCGTCTGCAGCTCGCCGAGCAGCTTCTCGGCGTTCGCGGTCAGGATGCGCGTGCCGCTGCCGCCGTCGCGGGTGAAGAACTGCGAGCGCAGCAGGTCGTCGGCGGTGAGGCCGAGGACGTCGCCCTCGTCGTCGACGACGCCCTCGTCGAGCAGCGCCATCGCGGCCTTGAAGCCGAGGCCCTCGACGTCGAGCGCACCGCGCGACGCGACGTGGAACACGCGCTCGCGCAGCTGGCTCGGGCACGACCGCTGGTTGGGGCAGCGGATGTCGACGTCGCCCTCCTTCGCGGGGGCCAGCGGCGTGCCGCAGGAGGGGCAGTGCGTGGGCATGACGAACGCACGCTCCGTGCCGGTGCGCTCCTCGACGACCGGGCCCAGAACCTCGGGGATGACATCGCCGGCCTTGCGCAGGAAGACCAGGTCGCCGATGAGGACGCCCTTGCGGACGACCTCCTCCTGGTTGTGCAGCGTCGCCATCGACACCGTGGAGCCGGCGACCTTCACCGGGGCCATGATGGCGAACGGGGTCACCCGACCCGTGCGGCCGACGTTGACCTCGATGTCGAGCAGCCTCGTGCGCACGACCTCGGGCGGGTACTTGTAGGCGATCGCCCAGCGCGGCGCGCGGCTCGTGGACCCCAGCCGTCCCTGCGTCGCGAGGTCGTCGATCTTGACGACGACGCCGTCGATCTCGTGCTCGACGTCGTGGCGGTGCTCGCCGTAGAACTCGACGTACTCGCGGACGCCGGCCAGGCCGTCGACGACCTTCGCACGGTCGGACGTGGGCAGGCCCCACGAGCGCAGCGCGTCGTAGGCCTCGGACTGCCGCGACGGCTCGTGCCCCTGCCAGACGCCGACGCCGTGGACCACGAGGCGCAGCGACGCCAGGCGCTGGAGGGCCAGGCCGAGCTCGGCCTCGAGACGCGGCACGGTGGTCGACCGCTTGCCGCGCATCGTCTCGAGGTCGTTCTGGCGGCTGTCGATGCGCTGGCGCAAGGTGCCGGCACCCGCGTTGCGGGCGTTGGCGAACGGGGTGCGGCCCTGCGCGAGGACCTCGGCGTTGAGCGCCTCGAACTCCGCGGTCGGGAAGTAGACCTCGCCGCGGACCTCGACCAGGTCGGGGACGGGGTGCCCCTTCGACGGGGTGAGGGACTTCGGGATCGCGTCGATGAACTGCGCGTTGTAGGTGACGTCCTCGCCGACGCGGCCGTCGCCG
>DASSQW010000330.1:0-3629 GCA_035702165.1 Candidatus Nanopelagicales bacterium | reverse complement strand
AGGACCACAGCCCGGAGGCGCACGCCTCGTCGCAGTCCGGCCACGGATCCGACGACGGCGGTTCGGACGACAGCGGCTCGGGCGACGACTGACCGTCCGGCGCAACGCCTGCACCCTTGACGAACGGGCATCCCTTGCGGGATGCCCGTTCGTGGTGATGGCGGAGGCGGCGGGATCCGTCGCGTGGGGCGTGCGCGGTGCAGGTCGGTCCGGTGGGGCGCCTGGCGGCGCCGTCGGCGGAGAGTGCTGCGCGAGAGACGCGCAGGGTTCCTCCCGGCATGTGCGCGCCCCCGCCAGAAGCGACGAAGGGCAGCCCCTGGCGGGTCTGCCCTTCGTGAGCGCTGGCGGAGGCGGCGGGATTTGAACCCGCGAGGGGCTTTGAGACCCCAACCCGCTTAGCAGGCGGGCGCCATCGACCGGACTAGGCGACGCCTCCAGCACCGGGCCAGGCGCGCACGCGCACCCGCTTCCGGCCCGAGAAGGGTACCCGACCTGCGACGACGTTCCGAACCGCGCCCGCCCGCTTCGACGTCGCCCCGCGAGCGGTAGCCACCGCTCGCGATCGCGAGCGCGATTTCCGGAACCTCGGGCGCTCGGGCTAGACTCTCCGAGCCTTCGGCACGCGCCCGTAGCTCAACGGATAGAGCATCTGACTACGGATCAGAAGGTTAGAGGTTCGAGTCCTCTCGGGCGCGCTTCGTTGAGACAGCGAAACGACAGGCCGGCCGCACCGACGGGTGCAGGCCGGCCTCGTTGTTTCTCCCGCCGTTGTGCCGAGCGCATCCGCCGTACGGCGACCGGCTATCTCGACGGGAGCCGGTGCAGCTCCACGTGCGAGAGCACGCCGTCGTGGGCGTGCGCGGTCATGAACGTGCAGTGCGGCTGTCGGCGCCGATCCGTGGGCGAGCCGGGATTGAGCAGCCTGAGGCCGGAGGCGGTCGTGCTGTCCCACGGGATGTGGCTGTGGCCGAAGACGAGGACATCCAGGTCGGGGAACCGCTCGCTGCATCGTCGTTCTCGGCCCTGGGCCGGCCCGGTCTCGTGGACCACGCCCAGCCGGACACCGTCGACGACCACGCGTGCCAGCGCCGGCAGGCGCTCGCGCAGCTCGCCGTGGTCGTTGTTGCCGTGCACCGCCACCAGCCGCCGCGATCGCTCCTCCATCTGGTCGAGGAGGGCGACGTCGATCCAGTCGCCGGCGTGGATCACGACGTCCGAGCCCTCCACCGCCGTCCACAGGGCCGCCGGCAGCTCCCTGCCGCCCTGCCGGATGTGGGTGTCGGAGGTGATCAGCAGCCGTGTCGCCACAGACGCATCCAAGCGCACCGCCGGCGTATCGGCGCCGTGCGAAGAACCTCCAGCGCGCGCCGCCTCGCGAGCAGGGCGTTCGCGGAGTCGCGTCACCTGGGCAGGCGGGGTCGGCAAGACTGACCGGCATGTCGTTGCTGCGCGGGTCGTGGGCGCCTCCGCCGCGCACCCTCGTCGACGTGCTGCGGCGTACGGCGTCGGACTGCGCGGACGAGCCCGCCCTCGACAACGGCGCGCAGGTGCTCACCTACGCCGAGTTCCTCGACGCGGCGGAGGAGGTCGCGACCGAGCTCCACGCTGCCGGCGTCGGTCCCGGCGACAAGGTCGGCGTGCGTATCCGCTCCGGGACGATCGACCTCTACGTCGCGATCGCGGGGACGCTGCTCGCCGGCGCGGCGTACGTGCCGGTCGACGCCGACGATCCCGACGAGCGGGCGCGGCTGGTGTTCGGCGAGGCCGCTGTGGTCGCCGTGCTCGGTGACGATCTCGAACTCACGGTGCGACGTCGCAAGCCGGCGCTCCCCGACGACGTCGGACCCACGACCGGCGACGACGCGTGGGTCATCTTCACCTCGGGCTCGACCGGGGCGCCGAAGGGTGTGGCGGTCACGCATCGCAACGCCGCCGCGTTCGTCGACGCCGAGGCCGGGATGTTCCTGCAGGACGAGCCGCTCGGCCCGGGCGACCGCGTGATGGCGGGGCTGTCGGTCGCGTTCGACGCGTCGTGCGAGGAGATGTGGCTCGCCTGGCGGTACGGCGGCTGCCTCGTCCCCGCGCCGCGGTCGCTGGTGCGCAGCGGGATGGAGCTCGGGCCGTGGCTGGTCGCGAACGACATCACCGTCGTATCGACCGTGCCGACCCTGGTGGCGCTGTGGCCGGCCGACGCGCTCGCCGCGGTGCGGCTGCTCATCCTCGGCGGCGAAGCCTGCCCGCCCGAGCTCGCCGAGCGGCTCGTGGAGGACGGTCGCGAGGTCTGGAACACCTACGGCCCCACCGAGGCCACCGTGGTCGCGTGCGGCGCCCGGCTCACCGGGCAGCCGCCCGTGCGGATCGGGCTCCCGCTCGACGGATGGGACCTCGCGGTCGTCGACGCCTCGGGCCAGCAGGTCGAGCCGGGCGGCAGCGGCGAGCTGATCATCGGCGGCGTGGGGCTCGCTCGGTACCTCGACCCGGTGAAGGACGCCGAGAAGTACGCGCCGATGCCGAGCCTGGGCTGGGACCGCGCCTACCGCAGCGGCGACCTCGTCCGCTACGAGGAGGAGGGGCTGCTCTTCCTCGGCCGCGCCGACGACCAGGTGAAGGTCGGCGGACGTCGCATCGAGCTCGGCGAGATCGACAGCGCCCTCCTCGCCCTGCCCGGCGTGACCGGTGCGGCCGCCGCCGTACGCCGCAGCAGCTCGGGCAACGCGCTGCTGGTCGGCTACGTGGCGACCACGGAGGAGTTCGACCGGGCGACGGCGCTCGCATCCCTGCGCGCGAGCATGCCGACCGCGCTCGTGCCGCGGCTCGCCGTCGTCGGCACGCTGCCCACCCGCACGTCGGGGAAGATCGACCGCGACGCGCTGCCCTGGCCGCTCGAGTCCGTCGACGACGAGGAAGCGGCTCCGCTCGAGGGCACAGCCGGGGCGCTGCAGGAGATCTGGGCCAGCATCCTCGGCGCCACGCCGTCGAGCGCCGAGGACGACTTCTTCGACCTCGGCGGTGGCAGCCTCGCCGCCGCCCAGCTCGTGTCGCGGCTGCGGTCCACGTACCCCGAGGTCACCGTCGCCGACGTCTACGACAACCCGCAGATCGGCGCGCTGGCGCGAGCGCTCGACGAGCTCGGCACGCCTGCGTCGTACGTCGATCGCACGGTGCGGCCCGTGCCTCGCGTGTCGCAGGTCGTGCAGGTGCTGCTGACGATCCCCCTGCGCAGCATCACCGGTCTGCGCTGGCTGACCTGGACCGCGATCGGGAGCACGTTCGCGTCCGCGTGGCTCGGCATCCCGTGGCTGCCGACTGCGCCGTGGCCGGCGCTGGTGGTCGCGTGGCTTGCCCTCGTGTCCGCGCCGGGTCGCATGCTGCTCACCGGTCTCGGCGCGCGCCTCATCCTCGCCGGCGTCGAGCCGGGGGAGTACGCGCGCGGCGGCCCGGTGCACGTGCGCGTCTGGACGGCGGAGCGGCTCGCCGAGGAGCTCGGTGCCGCGAACCTCGCCGGGGCGCCGCTGATGCGTTGGTACGCACGGCTTCTCGGCGCCGACGTCGGCCGCGACGTCGACCTGCACTCCGTCCCGCCGGTCACCGGTCACCTCGCACTCGGCGACGGATGCTCCATCGAGCCC
>DASSQW010000329.1:0-5742 GCA_035702165.1 Candidatus Nanopelagicales bacterium | reverse complement strand
GCCATCGAGCGCCAGGAGAGCCGTGGTGGCCACACCCGCGACGACTACCCCGCGATGAGCGCCGACTGGCGCCAGGTGAACATCGTCTGCCAGGCGAGCGCCGACGGCGTCGAGATCTACCGCCAGCCGCTCTCGCCGATGCGCGAGGACCTGCTCGAGCTCTTCGACGTCCACGAGCTCGAGAAGTACATGACCGAGGCCGAGCTGCCGAAGGGTGCGCACTGATGGGCTACACCGCCAAGTTCCGCGTGTGGCGCGGCGACGGCCAGGAGGGCGACCTGCAGGACTACGCCGTCGAGGTCAACGAGGGCGAGGTCGTCCTGGACATCATCCACCGCATCCAGGCGACCCAGGCGCCCGACCTCGCCGTGCGCTGGAACTGCAAGGCCGGCAAGTGCGGCTCGTGCAGCGCCGAGGTCAACGGCCGTCCGCGCCTCATGTGCATGACCCGCATGAGCACGTTCACCGAGGACGAGACCATCACGGTCACGCCCATGCGTGCGTTCCCGGTGATCCGCGACCTCGTCACCGACGTCTCGTACAACTACACCAAGGCGCGCATGGTCCCGTCGTTCGCGCCGCCCGCGGATCTCTCCCCCGGCGACTACCGCATGGCGCAGGTCGACGTCGAGCGCTCGCAGGAGTTCCGCAAGTGCATCGAGTGCTTCCTGTGCAACAACACCTGCCACGCCGTGCGTGACCACGAGGAGAACAAGTCCTCGTTCTCCGGGCCGCGCTTCCTGATGCGCATCGCCGAGCTCGACATGCACCCGCTCGACACCGTCGACCGCCGCGAGGTCGCGGTGGAGGACCACGGTCTGGGCTACTGCAACATCACCAAGTGCTGCACCGAGGTGTGCCCCGAGCACATCCACATCACCGACAACGCGCTGATCCCGCTCAAGGAGCGCGTCGCCGACCGCTCCTACGACCCGCTGTTCTCCATCTCCTCGCTGTTCCGCAAGGAGAAGGCCGGCACCCGGGGCCGCCAGCCCGCGCCCGCGACCCCCGGCAGCAGCGTCCAGCGCGCCCACGACAAGTAGCGCCCTTCCACCAGCATCTGCCCACCTGGTGGCCCTTTCCCGTCGCTCCAACGGCGGGGAAAGGGCCAGACGGTGGGCAGATCGTGGTGGGGCTAGGCGCTCGCGGCGGCTCTCGCCTCGATGAAGGCCTCGATCGCCCGATCGATGTCGGCGTCGGTGTGGGCGGCGCTGAGCTGGACGCGGATGCGCGCCTGCCCCTGCGGTACGACGGGGAACGAGAAGGCCACGGCGTACACCCCCCGGTCGAACAGCTCGCTGGCCACCCGGCTGGCCACGAGCGCGTCGCCGAACATCACCGGGACGATCGGGTGCGAGCCGGGGAGCAGGTCGAAGCCCGCCTCGGCCATGCCGGCGCGGAACCGGGCGGCGGCCGCGTGCACCCGTTCGCGCAGGGCCGCGCCACCGTCACCCTCGAGCACGTCGAGCACCTCGAGCGAGGCGGCGACGATCGGCGGCGCGACGGAGTTCGAGAACAGGTAGGGCCGGGCGCGCTGCTTGAGCAGCTCGACGATCTCGCGGCGGGCGGCGACGTAGCCCCCGGACGCGCCGCCGAGGGCCTTGCCCAGGGTGCCGGTGACGACGTCCACCCGGTCGCGTACGCCGAACAACTCGGGCGTGCCGCGGCCGGTGGGCCCGACGAAGCCGACGGCGTGGGAGTCGTCGACCATCACGAGCGCGTCGTAGCGGTCGGCGAGGGCGCAGATCTCGTCCAGCGGTGCGAGATAGCCGTCCATCGAGAACACGCCGTCGGTGACGATCAGCCGGTAGCGCGCGTCCGCCGCCTCGACGAGGCGGGCCTCGAGCTCGGCCATGTCGCGGTTCGCGTACCGCAGCCGTCGCGCCTTGCACAGCCGGATCCCGTCGATGATCGACGCGTGGTTGAGGGCGTCGGAGATGATGGCGTCGCGCTCGTCGAGCAGCGCCTCGAACACCCCGCCGTTGGCGTCGAAGCAGGAGCCGAACAGCACGGCGTCCTCGGTGCCGAGGAACTCCGCGAGACGGTGCTCGAGCGTGGTGTGGATGGTCTGGGTGCCGCAGATGAACCGCACCGAGGCCATGCCGTAGCCCCACTGCCGCAGCGCCGACTCGGCGGCCGTGACGACCCGGGGGTCGTCGGCGAGGCCGAGGTAGTTGTTGGCGCACAGCACGAGGACGTCGCGGCCCTCGGCATCGGTCACATGGGTGCCCTGCGGCGAGGTCATCACCCGCTCGGGCTTGAAGACGCCCGTGCCGCGCATCTCCTCGATGCGGGCGTCGATGTCGGCGCGCAGCGACTCGAGAGCACTCATGACTCGTCTCCCCACTGGATGACGACCTTGCCGCCGTGACCGCCGGAGGCGGTCTCGAACGCCTGCTCCCACTCGGTGTAGTGGAAGCGGTCGGTGATGACCGGCGAGATGTCGAGTCCGGCGGCGACGAGCACCGACATCGCGTACCAGGTCTCGAACATCTCGCGGCCGAAGATGCCCTTGATCGTGAGCATCGAGTGGATCACGCGGTCCCAGTCGAGCTCGATCGAGGTCGACGGCAGACCGAGCAGAGCGATGTGGCCGCCGTGCGCCATCGAGGCGACCATGGAGCGGAATGCGGGCGCGGCCCCCGACATCTCGAGGCCGACGTCGAACCCCTCGACCATGCCGAGCTCGGCCATGACGTCGCGCAGCTCGGTGCTGCGCACGTCGACCGCGCGCGTCACGACGCCCATCGACTCGGCCAGCGCGAGCCGCTCGGGGGAGAGGTCGGTGATGACGACGTTGCGCGCGCCGGCGTGCTTCACGACAGCCGCCGACATGATGCCGATCGGGCCTGCCCCGGTGATGAGCACGTCCTCGCCGAGCACCTTGAAGGTGAGCGCCGAGTGCACGGCGTTGCCGAACGGGTCGAAGATCGCCGCTACGTCGGCAGGTACGGGCTGGCGGTGGCGCCACACGTTGGTCGCCGGCACGGAGACGTACTCGGCGAATCCGCCGTCCCGGTCGACCCCGACGCTCACGGTGTTCGGGCAGAGCTGGCGGCGTCCGGCGAGGCACCAGCGGCAGCGACCGCAGACGATGTGCCCCTCGATGCTCACGAGGTCGCCGACGTCGACGGTGTCGACGCCGCTGCCCACGGCTACGACGCGGCCCGAGACCTCGTGCCCGAGGACGACGGGCGGGACCACTGCCCCTTGCGCCCAGGCGTCCCAGGCCCGGATGTGGAGGTCGGTGCCGCAGATCCCGGTCCACAGCACGCGGATCAGCACCTCGCCGGCGTGCGCCTCGGGCTCGGGTACGTCGCGCAGCCACAGCCCTGGTCCGGCCTCGGCCTTCACGAGCGCCTTCATGGTCCTCCCACCCTCGTCCGGCCTCCCACCCAACCACCGTGCCGCCCACGACGCACCGTCCGGGGGCCCGAGTCGCGCACGGATCGCCTGGCGGGCGCGGGATCTGCAGGTACCGTGGTCGGGTGAGCGAGGAGCGTCCGTCGTCGATGGCGGCCCGTGTGCGGGTGACCCGCGTGGGTCCCGGCGGTGGCGCGCGCGGCGACCTGGTCGTCGTCGAGGAGCCGCTCCGGATCCACGTGACGCACCGCGGCGAGCAGCACCTGCTCGGCTCCACGATGCGCACGCCGGGCCACGACCTCGAGCTCGCCGTGGGGCTCGCCGTCGGCGAGGGGGTGCTCCGGTCGTCCGACGACCTCGTCGGTGCCCGCCCGTGCCGCGACGGCAACGGCGCCCAGCCCAACGAGGTCACGGTCATCGTGCGCGACGAGGTCGACGTCGACCGTTCGCTCCTCGGGCGGGTGTCGTCACCGTCCAGCGCCTGCGGACTGTGCGGCCGTGACGAGATCGACGCCATCGTGGCGATGGCGCCGCCCGTGCACCGCGACGTGCGCGTCGACGTCGAGGCGCTCGTGGCGCTGCCCGACGCCATGCGCGAGCGGCAGAGCGTCTTCCGGCGCACCGGTGGCCTGCACGCCGCAGCGTTGGCGACCGCCGACGGCCGGATCCTCGTGGTGCGCGAGGACGTCGGGCGCCACAACGCCGTCGACAAGGTCGTGGGGTGGGCGGTGATGAACGGCGTCGCCGCCGACGTCCTCGTCGTGTCGGGCCGGGCCGGCTTCGAGATCGTGCAGAAGGCCGCGATGGCCGCGATCCCGGTGGTCGTCGCGGTGTCCGCGCCCACCTCGCTGTCCGTCGACGTCGCCCAGGAGTGCGGGATCACGCTGGCTGCCTTCGTGCGCGAAGGACGCGCCAACGTCTACTCCGCCCCGGAGCGCCTCGTGCACTCGCCCGCGCGCGCGTCCCTGTAGATCCGCCGCAGCGCCATCTCCGGAGCGGCGTACGCCGTCGTCGGCATGCTCCGGGACGGAGCGGGAGCTCGTGCGCTCGGTGCGGGACCCTCGGGCATGCGCTGGTTCATCCGTGACTACCACGACGACGACCTCGAGGCCGTGGTCCGGCTGCTCGACGCCACGAGCGCCCACCAGGGCAGCGTCTTCGGCCTCTCCGAGGTCATCGCCGCTCTGCGCGACGACCAGCCCGCCGTCGTGGCGCAGCGCGACGACGAGGTGGTCGGCGTCGTCGTCTCCGTCGTGTCCGGCGACCGCGCGTGGGTCTCGCGGCTCGCGATCGCGGAGGAGTGGCGCGGCCAGGGCATGGCCTCGGCGCTGCTGCTCGGCCTCGAGCGCGTTCTCGACGACCAGCGCGTGCGGGTGCTGTCCTACGTCCTGCCCGAGGAGGAGCAGCTCTCCGACGGTCTCGCCAACGCGGGCTTCGCCCGGCGGCCGGCGGTCGCGTACTTCGAGAAGGTCGTGTCCGTGCAGCCAGGGCAGGCGGACCTGCTCACCGAGCTCGGTGGGCACCTCCTGCCCGGCCGGCTCTGGGAGGATCTCGCCGGGATGCGCCGCGAGAAGGAGCTCATCGAGCGCCGCGTCGTCGCTCCGCTCGACCGGCCCGAGATCGCGGCGCGGCACGGCGTCGAGCCGCCGCGCGCCATCATCCTGTTCGGTCCGCCGGGCACCGGGAAGACGTCGTTCGCGCGCGCCATCGCGAGCCGGCTCGGCTGGCCGTTCGTCGAGGTGCTGCCCAGCGCCCTGCTCGCCGACCCCGCCGGTCCCGCGGCGGCGCTGCGCACGACGTTCGATCGGGTGCGGCGGCTGGAGCGGGTGCTCGTGTTCATCGACGAGGTCGAGGAGATCGCGTCAGCGCGCGGCGACCGCTCGCCCGTTCACGGCCTGACCAACGAGCTGCTCAAGGTCGTGCCCGAGTTCCGACGTCACGACGAGCGGCTGCTCGTGTGCGCCACCAACGACCTGAGGTCGCTCGACCCCGCGTTCACGCGCCCCGGCAGGTTCGACTACGTCATCCCCATCGGCACGCCGGACGAGGCGGCGCGCGAGGCGATCTGGAGCCGGTACGCCGACCCGGAGGCGATCGACCTGCGCGAGGTCGTGCTCGGCTCGGCGTCGTTCACCCCGGCCGAGATCGAGCACGCGGCGCGCGTCGCGTCGCAGGCCTCCTTCGAGCGCGCGGTGTTCGACGGGTCGGACGGCACCGGCCCGACGACGGCGGACTACCTGACCGCCATCGCCGCGGCCAAGCCCTCGGTCACCGACGAGGTCCGGGAGTCCTTCGCCCTCGACGTCGACGAGCTCGCCCGCCTCTGAGCCCGTGCGGGCGTGATCTTGGTCGTGCGCATGCTTCCCGACGCCTGGAAGC
>DASSQW010000328.1:0-2504 GCA_035702165.1 Candidatus Nanopelagicales bacterium | reverse complement strand
GGTCGGCGTAGGAGCGCGCGATCCAGCGGTAGACGGCCTCGTGGCGCGCGAACCAGTACTCCTCGCCCGGGACGCCGGGCAGGGTCCGCTCGCCGGTGAGCGGGAGCGGGTGCGGCACGGGGTCAGCGTAGGCAGGAGCGGCCGGCAGGTCGTGCGCAGCGTCCGGGTGGCACGATGGCCGCGACGATCGACGGGCGCCCCGAGCGGAGGCGTCGCGACCGCGTCCTGGGCGGAGGAACCATGAGCACGTGGGACGACGCACGCCGGTCGATCGCCGCGCTGCGCGCCTCGCACGACCACCTCGCCGCGCTCGTCGGCGGCATGAGCGACGAGGAGCTCCGCGCACCGTCGTACGACGACGAGTGGTCGATCGGACAGGTGCTCTCGCACCTGGGCAGCCAGTCGGAGATCTTCGAGCTCTTCCTCGACGCCGCGCTCGACGGGCAGCCTGCCCCCGGAGGCGAGGTCTTCCCGCCGATCTGGGACGTCTGGAACGCGAAGGCGCCGCTGCAGTGGCGCGACGACTGGCACGCCGCGAGCGAGGCGCACGTGGCGCGGTTCGAGGCCATCGACGACGCCACGGCAGAGGCGTTCTCCCTGGAGTTCTTCGGTAGGCAGCTCGACCTCGCGGCGTTCGTGCGGATGCGGCTCTCGGAGCAGGCGGTCCACACCTGGGACATCGAGGTGATGGGCGATCCGGCGGCCGTCGTGGCTGCCGACGCCGTCCCCCTCGTCCTCGACGACATCGACCGCGTCGTCGAGGGGACGGCGAAGGGCGACGGCGGTCCGTACCGGGTCCGGGTCGGCACGCATGCCCCCGTACGCGACCTCGTCGTCGAGGTCGGCGATCCGGTCCTCGTGCGCGACGCCGAGCCCGACGATGCCTACGACGGCTCCGTCGACCTCCCCGCGGAGGCCTTCCTGCGCCTGGTCTACGGCCGCCTCGACGCCGACCACACCCCGGAGCACTCCCAGTCCGGGACCCACGGCCTGTCCGACCTGCGCGCGGTGTTCCCCGGCGTCTGAGGGTGTGACGCAGCCCACCCCGCGCGGCCCCTCGCGGGCGTGGTTACCCGTGGGTAACATGGGCCGGGTCGCGAGGAGTGCGGCGAGGGCTGTGGGCTATCGTTCGATAGGCATTGCGGTCCTCGGCACCCGGGGCGACCGGGATCCGGGCGCTCGTCGATACTGGGCGGCGTCGAGGACGAGTGAGACGACAGACGAGCAGAGGGCGGGAACCCCATGAAGATCGTCGTTCTGGTCAAGCACGTGCCGGACGCCGCGAGCGATCGCGGGTTCGCCGCCGACCTGACCACCGACCGTGCGGCTGTCGACGGCCGGCTCTCCGAGCTGGACGAGTACGCCGTCGAGCAGGCGCTGCAGATCGTGGAGAAGTCCGGCGAGGGCGAGATCACCTATCTGACGATGGGTCCCGAGGCGGCGGGCGAGGCGCTGCGCAAGGCGCTGTCGATGGGCGGAGACGCGGGCGTGCACGTGGTCGACGACGCGCTGCACGGCTCGGACGCCGTCGCGACGTCGCTGGTGCTGGCCGAGGCGCTCAAGAAGCTCGAGTGGGACGTCGTCATCACCGGGATGGCGTCGACCGACGGCACGATGAGCGTGGTGCCGGCGATGCTGGCCGAGCGCCTCGGCGTCCCGGGCCTGACGCTGGCGGGGAACCTGGCGATCGACGGTTCCACGGTGACGATCCGCCGCGACTCCGACGACGCGTCGACCACGATCACCGCCGAGCTGCCGGCTCTGGTGTCGGTGACCGACCAGACCGGCGAGGCCCGCTACCCGTCGTTCAAGGGGATCATGGCGGCGAAGAAGAAGCCCGTGACGACCTTCTCCCTGGCCGACCTCGGGGTCGACGCCGGCGCGGTCGGTCTGGGCGGTGCGTGGAGCGCGGTGGAGTCCGCGACCAAGCGTCCCCCGCGTGCGGCGGGCGTCGTGGTGACCGACGAGGGCGACGGCGGCGTGAAGCTGGCCGAGTTCCTCGCTTCCGGCAAGTTCATCTGAGAGGCGTGGCTGACATGGCTGAGGTCCTGGTTGTCGTCGACCACGTCGACGGTGCGGTGCGCAAGCCCACCCTGGAGCTGCTGACCCTGGCTCGCCGGATCGGCGAGCCGTCGGCGGTGTTCCTGGGCACGGGCGTCGACAACGCTGCTGCTGTGCTCGCCGAGCACGGCGCGGCGAAGGTCTACGTCGTCGACGCCCCCGAGCTCGACGACTACCTGGTCGTCCCCAAGGCCGACGCGCTCACCCAGATCGCGCAGGCTTCCTCGCCCGCGGCGATCCTGGTGACGTCGTCGGCCGAGGGCAAGGAGATCGCGGCGCGGGTCGCAGTGCGCCTCGGGTCGGGTCTGATCACCGACGCGGTCGACGTCGCCGCCGACGGCTCCGCGACCCAGAGCGTGTTCGCGGCGTCGTACGTGGTGTCTGCGAAGGTCACCCACGGGGCGCCGATCATCACGGTGAAGCCGAACGCCGCCGCGCCCGAG
>DASSQW010000327.1:0-2219 GCA_035702165.1 Candidatus Nanopelagicales bacterium | reverse complement strand
ACACACCCCGGTGGCACGAGTCAGGAGGGCTGCGGAGGCCGGGACGTCGGCCGTCGGCTGGGGGGTCACGATGGGCGAGCTCATGACCCCAGTCTCCCAGCCCCGCGCGCAGACCCCCACCGCCCCCTCCAGTCGAGTGCCCACTTCCGCACCACCGACAACTGAGCACTCGACGGGAAGTCAGTCGAGTGGCCACTTCCGCACCGTCGACAACTGAGCACTCGACAGGAGCAGGGCACGAGCGCTCGGGTCAGCGGCCGCTCAGGGCCTCGGGGTCGAGGTGGTCGCGCACGATGGCCATGGCGTCGCCGATGGCCTGGAACTGCTCCGGCGTCATGATGTCGACGAGGTTGGCGCGCACGCTCTCGACGTGGACCGCCGCGATCTCGCGCACGGCCGCCAGCCCCCCGTCGGTCAGCACGAGCTCGACGCCGCGCTTGTCGTTGGCACACTGCTCGCGCGTCACCCAGCCGCGGTCCTCGAGACGCTTCGCCGTGTGCGTGAGGCGGCTGCGCGACTGCACGACCATCGCGGCGAGCTCCGACATGCGCAGCCGGTGGTTGGCGCTCTCGGAGAGCATCGAGATGATCTCGTACTCCGAGAGCTGCAGCCCCGAAGCGTCGAGCGCGTCGTCGAGGGCTCTCTCGAGCAACCGGGTGCCACGCAGGATCGCCCGCCACGACGCCTGCTCGGCGTCGCTGAGCCAGCGCACGTCGCCACGACTGCCGTCCCCTGTTGCGGGCGTCATGGTGTCACCTCCACTCTCCCCTGCAGATCGTAGTGGTGTCAGGCCAGCCAGTCGGCGACGTCGAGCGCGAAATACGTGAGGACGACCTGCGCCCCGGCGCGCCGGATCGAGGTGAGCGACTCGATCGCGGCTCCACGCAGGTCGATCCAGCCGTTCGCGGCAGCCGCGTGGATCATCGCGTACTCCCCCGACACCTGGTATGCCGCCACGGGCACCGACGCGCGCTCCGCCGCCGCCGCGACGACGTCGAGGTAGGACATCGCCGGCTTGACCATGACCATGTCGGCGCCCTCGGCGATGTCGAGGTCGATCTCGCGGAGGGACTCGACGATGTTGGCCGAATCCTGTTGGTACGTACGGCGATCGCCCTGCAGGCTCGACTGGACGGCCTCGCGGAAGGGCCCGTAGAACGCCGAGGCGTACTTCGCGGCATACGCGAGGATGACGGTGTCGGTGAAGCCGGCGTCGTCGAGGGCCTCGCGGATGACGGCGACCTGGCCGTCCATCATCCCCGAGGGGGCGACGACGTGCGCGCCGGCACGCGCCTGCGCGACGGCCATCGCGGCATACAGCTCGTTGGTGGCGTCGTTGTCGACGCGGCCGCGGTCGTCGAGCACGCCGCAGTGGCCGTGGTCGGTGAACTCGTCGAGGCACGTGTCGGCCATGACGACGAGGTCGTCGCCGACCGCGTCACGGACGGTGCGCAGGGCGACGTTGAGGATGCCGTGGGGGTCGATGCCACCGCTGCCGGTGGCGTCCTTGTCGCGGTCGCGGGGCACCCCGAAGAGCATGATGCCCCCCAAGCCCGCGTCGACGGAGCGCTTTGCCACGTCGACGACGCTCGCGAGGGTGTGGTGCACGACGCCGGGCATCGACGAGATGGGCGCGGGCTCCTCGATGCCGTCGGCGACGAAGACGGGCAGCACGAGGTCGCGTGGGTGCAGCCGCGTCTCGGCCACGAGGGACCGCAGGGCCGGAGTCTGCCGGAGCCGGCGTGGCCGCTCGATCATCGCGTCGCCCCCACTCAGCGGGCGCGGCGGCGCGAGGCCGGGCGCTTGTCGCTCGGGCGCTGGACCGGCTGGCCGGCCTCGGCTGCGGCGACGGCGAGGCCGACGCCGTGGCCCGCGAGCGCGTCGACGAGGCTGAGCGCCGACGCCTCGGGAGCGAGCACGTCGACCCGCAGTCCGTGCTCCTGCGCCGTCTTTGCCGTGGCCGGTCCGATGCAGGCGACGACGGTCGCCGGGTGCGGCTTGCCCGCGATGCCGACGAGGTTGCGCACCGTCGAGCTCGAGGTGAAGACGACGGCGTCGTAGTCGCCGCCCTTGATCGCGTCGCGGATCTCGGCCGCGGGGGGCGCGGCGCGCACGGTGCGGTAGGCCGTCACGTCGTCGACCTCCCAGCCCATGTCGCGCAGGCCGGCGACGAGCGTCTCGGTCGCGATGTCGGCACGCGGCAGCAGGACCCGGTTGAT
>DASSQW010000326.1:0-5697 GCA_035702165.1 Candidatus Nanopelagicales bacterium | reverse complement strand
CGACGCGGACGTCGGCTCCACCGTCGAGGAGGTGGGTGGCGAAGGAGTGGCGGAGCGTGTGCGGCGACACCTCCGCGGTGACGCCGGCGCGCTCGGCGGCGCGGACGAGGACGGTCCAGGCGCTCTGCCGGGTGAGCCGGCCGCCGCGCGCGTTGAGGAACAGGGCCGGGGTGCCCGTCCCGGCGGACGAGAGCGCGGGTCGGCCCCGGACCAGGTAGGCCTCGACGGCGGAGACGGCTGGACGCCCCACCGGCACCAGTCGCTGCTTGCCGCCCTTCCCCCGCAGCAGCACCGAGGCGGACTCGAGGTCGAGGTCGTCGACGTCGAGGCCGACGGCCTCGGAGATGCGGGCCCCGGTGCCGTACAGCACCTCGAGGAGCGCGCGGTCGCGCAGCGCCCGCGGCTCGTCGCCCCCTGCGGCGAGCAGGATCGCCTCGACCTCAGAGACGGTGATGGCCTTGGGCAGCCGCTGGGCCTGGGTCGGCGGGCGCACGTCCTTGCCGGGGTCGACCACCGACAGCCCCTCGCGTGCGGCGAAGCGGTGGAAGCCGCGCACGGCCACGACGGCCCGTCCGGCGGACGACGCTGCCAGCGGCTGGTGGTCGGCGTCGCCCGAGCGCAGCGCGACGAGGAAGTCGGCGACGTCGTTCTCCCCCACTCCGGAGACCTCGGTGATGCCGCGAGACTCGCAGAACGCCACGTAGCGCGTCAGGTCGCGGCGATAGGCCGCGAGCGAGTTGGGCGCGAGGCCGCGCTCGACCGCGAGGTGGTCGAGATAGAGACGCACGCTGCGCGCCAGCGGCGACGGTCGGCCCTCCACGCCCGGGACGCTACCTGACATAACCGACAGCACTGGAGCGACCGACCGGCCTCGGGCACGTTCTGTCGGTCAGTCGGCAGCGTGCAGACGACGGTAGGACCCGCCGCCGATCCACATCGAGCGGATCCGCCCATCGGCTCCTCGCTCGAAGCGGCAGGGTTCCCCCGACGGCCGGAACCCGGGCTCTACGTCGAAGACCAGCGGGTCGTCGGTCGCGCTGAGCTCGAGGTCCGGCGGGTCGTCCGGATCGTGCAGGACGAGTGCGCCGTTGCGCCACTCGACGCGGATCAGCTCGCCGAAGATCTCCGCCTCGGCGTAGAGGCCGAGCAGGTCGGCGTACGCCGCCGGCAGCGGCGCCGACGCCTCGAGGGTGGGCGCAGCCTCGGACACCGCGGTGCGCGCGATCGCCGCGAGCGACATCGTGAGCGCCGCGGGCAGGCCCATGCCGTTGATGAGGCCGACCGCACCGACGCGGGTCTTCGGGTCGAAGGCGACCAACGAGCGGAAGCCGAGCAGGCTCCCGCCGTGCTGGACCCAGATCACGTCGTCCTTGCGCACGCCGTACCAGCCGAGCCCGTAGGCGCGCGTCCACTCCTCGTCGGCGAGGTAGCGCGGCGTGCGCATCTCCTTGCGCGACAGGTGGTTCAGCACCCCGACGTGGCTGTCGTCGTCGTCCTTCTCGAGCCAGAACGCGGCCCACCGCGCGAGATCCTCGACGCAGGACCACAGGCCGCCTTCCGACGACACCATCTCCAGCGGCTCGGTCACCGGCTGCAGGTCGTCGGACAGCCACCGCCCGCGGTACGCAGTGGCAGCCTGGCCCGCGAGGTCGTCGGGGAGGTGGCCGAGGAAGGTGCGCGACATGCCGAGCGGCTCGGTGATGCGCGCGCGCACGAACTCGCCGAACGGTACGCCGCTGCGGCGGGACACGACCTCGCCGAGCAGCTGGTAGCCGAGGTTGGAGTACTTCTCCTGCGTCGAGACCGGCACGCGCGTGCCGAACTCCGCGGCGCGTGCGAGGTTCGCGGCCGCGTCTCCCTCGTAGATCCCGACGGCCCAGTCGGTCCCCGGCGGCTCGCTCTGGAAGCCCGACTGGTGCGACAGCAGCAGCCGCAGGGTCACGGCCTCGATCGGCCCGGCGGACGTCTGTGCCGCTGCGACCTCGGGCAGGTGCGCCACGAGCGGGTCGTCGAGTCCGAGGAGGCCGTCGTCGCGCAGCGCCACGATCGCGGTGGCCGTGAAGGTCTTGGTGATCGACGCGACGCGGTGCAGCGTCTGCGCGTCGGCGACGCGGCGCGACGCGATGTCGCTGAACCCGGCGCTCCCGGTCCAGACGAGCGCTCCGTCGTGCACCACGCCGGCGGTCGCGCCCGGCAGCCTGTTGTCCTTCACGAACGACGCGAGCGTCGACTGCAGCTTCGGTGCGACGTCCTCGACCGGGCTTCCCATGGCGACCTCCTGTGCGCGCGAGGCTAACCGAGGAAACGTCCCTCGACGAGCGACTGGCGGCCACCCCGCGAGGGACGGCCGCCAGTCGGGGCGGAGCGGGGGTCAGGCGGACAGCACCGACTCCAACGTCGTCGCGGGCAGGTCGGGGAACGCCTCGGCGACAGCGCCGTAGGTGATCTGGCCGGCGTGGGTGTTGAGGCCGAGGGCGAGCGCCTTGTCGTCGGCGAGCGCCTTCTTCCAGCCCTTGTTCGCGAGAGCCACGGCATAGGGCAGCGTCACGTTCGTCAGCGCGTAGGTCGAGGTGTTCGGCACGGCGCCGGGCATGTTCGCGACGCAGTAGAACACCGAGTTGTGCACGGTGTACGTCGGGTCCGCGTGCGTGGTGGCGCGCGAGTCCTCGAAGCAGCCGCCCTGGTCGATCGCGATGTCGACGAGCACCGAGCCGGGCTTCATGCGCGACACGAGCTCGTTGCTGATCAGCTTCGGCGCCTTGGCGCCAGGCACGAGGACCGCGCCGATGACCATGTCGGCGTCGAGCACCGCGCGCTCGATCTCGAACGCGTTCGATGCCACGGTCTGCATGTGGCCCTGGTAGATCGCGTCGACCTGGCGCAGGCGAGCGATGTTGAGGTCGAGCAGCAGCACCTCGGCCTGCATGCCGAGCGCGATGGCCGCGGCGTTCTGACCGGAGACGCCAGCGCCGAGGACGACCACCTTCGCGGCGTACGTGCCGGAGACGCCGCCCATGAGCACGCCGCGGCCGCCGTTGGCGCGCATCAGCGCGTGGGCGCCGACCTGCGGCGCGAGACGACCCGCGACCTCCGACATCGGGGCAAGCAGAGGGAGCGAGCGGTCGGGCAGCTCGACGGTCTCGTAGGCGATGCCGGTGACGCCGTTGTCCAGCAGCGCCTCGGTGCACTCGCGGCCGGCCGCGAGGTGCAGGTAGGTGAAGAGCGTCTGGCCGTCGCGCATGCGGTGGTACTCCTCCGCGATCGGCTCCTTCACCTTGAGGATGAGGTCGCCGGTGGCCCAGACGTCGTCCGCGGTCGGCAGGATCGTCGCGCCCGCCTTCACGTACTCGTCGTCGGTGATCGAGGAGCCGACGCCGGCATCCTTCTCGATGTAGACCTCGTGGCCGTGGCGGCGCAGCTCGAACACGCCCGCGGGCGTGATCGCGACGCGGTACTCGTGGTTCTTGACCTCGCGCGGGATGCCGACCTTCATGCGACTGTCTCCGTTAGGACGTAGGGGCCGTTGCGCGCCAGGATGGGGCCAGGTCCGGAAGATCGGGAGCACCTCCGAATCACATTCGGTATTGTGCCTCCATGGCTGCACCCCGTACGACGAGGCTCGTGAGCGGGAGCGCCTCGCCGAATCCGGTTCACAAGCCGCTCGACGCCCTCGACCGCGACATCCTCACCGAGCTGGTCCGCGACGGCCGCGTCCCGAACAACGTGCTCGCGGAACGGCTCGGCATCGCGCCGTCGACCTGCCTGCTGCGCACGCAGAACCTGGTGAAGCGCGGGGTGATCCGCGGCTTCCGGGCCGACGTGGACCAGTCCATGCTCGGTGCGGACCTGCAGGCGATCGTGTCCGTGCGCGTGCGGCCCGGGGCGCGCGGAAGCCTTCTCGAGTTCGGGCAGCGCCTCGCGCACGAGCCCGGCGTCATCAACGTCTACTTCGTCGCCGGCGCCTTCGACTTCCTGGTGCACGTCGCGGCCGCCGACACCGAGGGTCTGCGCAACTTCGTCACGCAGAACCTGTCCGGACGTCCGGAGACCGAGTCGACGCAGACCAGCCTGGTGTTCGAGCACTTCCAGGGCGCCGGCATCGCCCTCTAAGAGGGCGTGTCCCTACTCGGCGACCACCACGCCGCCGCGGGCTGGGTGATAACGGTTCCCCTCTGTGTCAAGAGGCGGCTTCCGCGGGGCGTCTGGTCGGCGTAGCCTCGGTCGTGAACCCGGGTTGTGGCTTGTCCGAAGTGTTGGCCTTGGGGATTGGGTCAACCGCGCTGGCTGTGAGTGTCGCCCCCATCTGCCCTCCCGGGTTCGCTGCTGCCCGGTCCTCGACCAGGACGCGGAATACGACGTCGGACAGGCGTCGCTTCAGGCAGCGCAGCGATCCCTTCGAGCCCTTGCCGGCTTCGAGCTTGCGTTCGTAGTAGGCCTTCCCGCGAGGGTCGAACCGCTTGTTGGACAGGGCGACCACGTGGAGTGCGGAGTTCAGTCGCCGGTTGCCAGCTCGGGACAGCCGGTGACGGATGACCTCGCCGCTGGATGCCTCGATCGGTGCCGTGCCGGTGTAGCTCGCGAAGTTGTCGGCGGTCGCGAACCGGGCGACGTCGCCGACCTCGCCGAGGATCGTCGCCGCGGTGACCGGTCCGACCCCCACGATGTCGGTCAGGTGCGTCCCGGACGCGGCGACGGCCTCCTCGATGCGTGCGTCGACGGCTTTGATCTTGCGGTCGAACACGGCCACGTCGTCGATGAGGTCGACCGCGAGCTGGCGGCGGGCCTTGCCCGCGACGTCGCGGGGACGAACGGTAGCAACGAGGTCCCTGGCCTTGGTCGCGGTCAGATGCCGTTGCGCACCAGCCGGTATCAGCTCCATCAGGACCTGGTGGAGCCGGTTCACCGCCTGGGTGCGGGACCGGACCAGGTCCCGGCGCCGTTCCGAGAGCAGCCGCAGCGCGACCGTCTGGTCGTCGGCGACCACCTCACGCAGCGCCTTGGTCCGCAGCCCCACTACCGCAACCGCGTGGGCGTCGGTCGGATCGTTCTTGCGACCGTGGCCGGAGTCGATGGCCCGGACCCGGGTCGAGAGCTTCGAGGGGACGTCGAGGACCCGCTCGCCGTCAGAGATCAACCGCTGCGCGAGATGCAGCCCCACCCCGGTCGCACCCTCCACCGCCCAGACCCGCTCGGGCCACCGCTTCACCAGCGTGCGCATCTTGCGGTAGTCCTGGTTGGTGTTCTCGAACCTCGCCGTGACCAGCACGGTCTCGTTCGAGTCGATCACCTCGATCGTGTTCGACCGCTTCGCTGGATCGACCCCGATCATCACCGCCGTCATGCCGGCCTCCCACCGCTAGAAGAAACGACGGGAGGGCATGCCTACCTCGGGCGACGCAGACCCCTCTCGAGCCACTTCCCGTCAACGGTGACCGACGGAACGCACTCCGTTAAAGAGCCACGCAGAACCCTGCGGGCAGGCACTTCGAGAGCGATCCGCCGGCCACCTGACTCACAGCCTGGCCCGGCCACGAGCTGCTCGAAAGTGAACAGGTAGGCACTTCGGGGCGCCATCTCAGCCGGGCTGTCGGTGGTCCGCCTTGACTGGCCCTCAGCCGAAGTGGAGGCCTCTCCCGCGGTTGCACCTAGGCAACCGACCCGCGCCCCGGCTCCCGCGGGGGGTGCCCCGGGCCCGTC
>DASSQW010000325.1:0-5900 GCA_035702165.1 Candidatus Nanopelagicales bacterium | reverse complement strand
TGGCCCAGCCCAGGCACAGGCGCGCGTGGTGGACCGCCGGCTCGCCGCGACCGAGCACGGCGTAGACGCGGCTGATCTGCCAGTCGCCGATCGCCTTCTCCTTCGGGCCCCCGATGGCGGTCCAGTGGTAGCGGCTGGCGTGCGCGGCGTTCACCAGCTCCTGGTCGTCGTCGCTGCTGCGGTCGGCCCTCTCGAGCAACTCCCACACCCGGTTGAACAGTGAGCTCGCGAGCGAGCGCACGGTCTGCGGGTCGAGGTCCTCGGCGGTCGTGGCGGTCATGTCGTGCTCCTCGTGCGTGAGGCCCGGGTCGATGAGGTGCCCGAGCTGGTGGATGATCCGGTGCAGCCGGGTGGCACGTGCGGTGGTCCGGTCGCGATGGCGCACCAGCACCTCGCGGCGTACGCCTGCGTCGTCCGCTGCCATGAGCTCCCGGATCTCCTCGAGCGGGAGCTCGAGGTCGCGGAGCATCGCCACCCTGCGCGCGTCGTCGACCTGCGCCCGGCGGTAGCGGCGGTACGACGTCGACGGGTCCACGTGCGCGGGCACGAGGATCCCGACGGCGTCGTAGTGGCGCAGCGCGCCGATGGACAGGCCCGACAGGCGCGCCAGCTCGCCGATGCTGAGCAGGTCGTCCGCGCGGGCCACTGTCATGCCTCCCATGCCGTCCACGGTGAGGTCTCCACCGACCCGAGAGTCAAGCGGTTCGCGGTCGGCGTGTCAGGAGAGCGGCGCAAGTCCGGCGTCGGCCAGCGCCTCCGTGAGGATGCCGACCGCGCGGGGTCCGAACCCGTGCAGCGCGAGCAAGTCCTCCGTACGCCGCCCCGCGACGTCCTCGAGCGAGGTGATGCCGATCGAGGCGAGCGCTCGCGTCGCCGGAGCTCCGATGCGCGGCAGCGGCGTCATGCCGCCACCCCCGTCGAGATGTGCTGAGCCTCCGCTATACCGGTGCGTGGACACATCTCGACGGTCAGGCTCGGGGGATCTTGGTGCCCTTGGGGAGCGGGCCCTTGGGGATCGGGAGCGGCGTCGCGGTCAGCGCGTCGAGGCGCTTGCGCAGCGCGTTGACCTCGGCCGGCTTGAGGTTGCGGGGCAGCTTCATGACCGCGCCCTGCAGCTTGCGCAGCGGCACCTGGCCCTCGCCGTCGCCGGCCTGGATCTCATAGATCGGGATCTCTCCGACGAAGCGCGCGGTGCGCTTCTTCTCGTTGGCGAGCAGCTGCGGTGCGCGCGAGGGCGGCGCCTCCGACACGAGGATGACGCCCGGGCGCCCGAGCACGCGGTGGACGAAGTCCTGGTTCTTGGTGACGGCGACCGCGGGCGTCGTGAACCAGCCGGAGCGCATCGCGTTGAGCACCGACGCCGCAGCACCGGGCTGCCCTTCGACCTGGGCGTACGCCGCCTTCTCGGCGCGGCGGCCGAACACGAACGTGACGGCGAGGGTCGCGAAGGGGATGCCGATGATCAGGAAGAACCAGAACATCTTCAGGAGCAGCCCGAGGACCACGAAGACCGCGAGCACGGCCACGAACAGGCCGACCAGGATCAAGCCGATGCGCGGGTCGGCGCGGCGGGTCAGCTTGTAGGTCTCGCGGATCTGCGCGAGGCGGCCGCCGCGGGCCGGTGCGGGCGCGTTGTTGCTCACGGGTGGGTGCTCCGATGCCGGGGTTCGAGGGGGCCAGCCTACCCGGGCCCCGGGTCAGGCCTGCGCGCCGCCGGTGACGATGGATGCGGTGCCGGTGCCCGCGGCACGGGCCTCGAGCGCCTGCTGGTGCAGGCGCCCGGCGCGGTAGGAGGAGCGTACGAGGGGCCCGGACATGACCCCGGCGAACCCGATCCGGGTGGCCTCCTCGGCCAGGGACACGAACTCCTCGGGCTTGACCCATCGCTCCACCGGGTGGTGCTTGGGGGACGGGCGCAGGTACTGGGTGATCGTGAGCAGGTCGCAGCCGGCGTCGTGCAGGTCGTGCATCGCGGCGACGACCTCGTCGATCTGCTCGCCCATGCCCAGGATCAGGTTGGACTTGGTGACCAGCCCCGCGGCGCGGGCCTGGGTCAGCACGTCCAGCGAGCGCTCGTAGCGGAACCCGGGGCGGATCCGCTTGAAGATCCGCGGCACCGTCTCCAGGTTGTGCGCCAGCACCTCCGGCGCCGCCCCGAACACCTGCCCCAGGAGCGCGGGGTTCGCGGAGAAGTCGGGGATGAGGACCTCGACGCCGGTGCCCGGGTTGAGCTCGTGGATCTGCCGCACCGTCTCGGCGTAGAGCCACGCTCCCTCGTCCTCGAGGTCGTCGCGAGCCACGCCGGTGACGGTCGCGTAGCGCAGGCCCATGGTCGCGACCGACTCCGCGACCCGTCGCGGCTCGTCACGGTCGAGCGGGTCGGGGCGGCCGGTGTCGATCTGGCAGAAGTCGCAGCGCCGCGAGCACTGGCTGCCACCGATCAGGAAGGTCGCCTCGGCGTCCTCCCAGCACTCGTAGATGTTCGGGCAGCCCGCCTCCTGGCACACCGTGTGCAGGCCCTCGCCCTTCACCAGCGCATCGATGCGGGAGTACTCCGGACCGGTCTTCAGCCGCGTCTTGATCCACGACGGCTTGCGCTCGATCGGCACCTCGGCGTTGCGCGCCTCGACCCGCAGCATCCGCCGACCGTCGGACGACGTCGACACGACATCGGTCATCGTCCGCTCCATCGCTCGAGACCGTCGGCGAGTCGCGCCTCGACCATCGGCAGGGCGTCGAGGACGGTGAACGTGCGCCCGAGCTCGGCGGTCAGCGACGTGACGCCGGCGTCGGAGATGCCGCACGGCACGATGCGGTCGAACCACGACAGGTCGCAGTCGCAGTTGAGTGCGAAGCCGTGCATCGTCACGCCGCGCGAGACGCGTACGCCGATCGCTGCGACCTTGCGCTCGGGACGGGTGCCCTCGAGCGGGGAGTCGGCGCGCAGCCACACGCCGGTGCGGTCCTCGACGCGGAAGGTCTGGAGGCCGAGCTCGGAGCAGACGTCCATGATCAGCGCCTCGATGCGGCGCACGTGCTCCACGACGTCGATCGGCTCGGCCAGGCGCACGATCGGGTAGCCCACGAGCTGGCCGGGGCCATGCCAGGTGATCCGCCCGCCGCGGTCGACGTCGACCACGGGGGTGCCGTCGACGGGACGGTCCTCGGGGCGGGTGCGCTTGCCGGCGGTGTAGGTCGGCGGGTGCTCGAGCAGCAGGACGGTGTCGGGCACCGAGCCGTCGACGACTCCCGCGTGCACCTCGCGCTGGAGATCCCAGGCGTCCTGGTAGGGGACGGCGTCCGCGCCGAAGCCGAGCTCCCGCAGCTGCGGGCGGGACAGGTCGGCGATCGTCACGGGGACAAGCCTACGTGCTGCTCGCAGAAGCGCCTCCGGCGTCCGCTCTGCGAGAACACCGCCCGCATCCTGGATTGGTCAGGGGCCGCGACGCGTCGCCAGGTGGCGCTCGCGTCGCGTGAAGGGCGCCGCGACGGGGAGAGGGTGGCTGGGTCCGGTCGTCGGGTGGCGTTCGCGTCGTGGGGAAGGGCACCGCAACGGGAAAGGGGGGTGGTGCCCACGGCGTCGTCGTACGTCGCCTGGTCGACCGGAATCATGTCGATGAGTGCTCAGCGCGGCTTCTCTCCCGCGCTGAGCACCCCTCGAAGGAGCGCATATGTCGACGGGTGCTGTGCGCGGCTTCTCTCCCGCGCTGAGCACCCCTCGACTCGGACTCACCGACGGGAGCGCCACGTGACGACGGCCCGAGCACCCCGACGCTCGCGCTGCGGCGCCCTTCGACCCCGACGGGAGTGTCACGAGAGGACGGACCGCGGTCGACGACGGGAGCCGGTACGGCGCGTGCGACGTCAGTCCTCGTCGTCGGGGTACATCGAGCCGGGACCTGCGGGGCTGGCGTCGAGGCGGGCACGCTGCTCGGGCGAGAGCACCAGGTCGGCCGCGGCGGCGCTGGAGTCGATGGTCGCCGCCCGGGTGAAGCCGGGGATGGGGACCAGCGTCGGACCCGACGCGGCGAGCCACGCGAGGGCCACCTGCTGCGCCGTCACCTCCCGCCCGAGCGACGCGGTCTGCTCGGCGGCGACGGCGGCGAAGTCGGGGTAGAGCTCCCCGAGGCGGCGCGCGTGGTCCTGACCGAGCGGCGACCACGCGAGGTAGGCGACGCCGCGCTCGCCGGCCCAGCCCACGATCTCGCCGTCGTCGCGGTAGCGCGGGCTGCGCTCGTTCTCCACGGCGGCGATCGTCCCGCCGCTGACGTCCCACGCCGTCTCGCACTCGTCGAGGTGCACGTTGCCGATGCCCACGCGCCCGACGATGCCGCGCTCGCGCACCTGCAGGAGGTTCTCGACGGTGCGCGCGAACGGCTGCTGGTCGCGGTTCACCCGGTGCAGAAGGATCGCGTCGGGCTCGAACCCGAGGCGTTCGACGCTGGCTTCGGCCGCCGCGAGCAGATAGGCCACGGAGCCGTCGCGGCCCCACTCCTCCCCGTCGGCGCCGACGCGTCGCGTGATGCCGATCTTGGTCACGACGACGACGCGGTCCCGGCCTCCGGACCAGGTGCGCACGGCCTCTCCGACGAGCCGCTCGTTGTGCCCGAAGCGCGGCGCGTCGGGCGCGTAGATGTCGGCGGTGTCGACGAGCGTCAGGCCGGCATCGAACGCGTGGTGCAGAACCGCGATCGCGGCGTCGTGGTCCATCGGCTCGGGCCCGCCGTCCGACAGCGGCATCGCGCCGGCGCCGATGACCGGCACCGGCCGGCTCGAGAGCAGCGGCAGGTCGTGGTGGCGCACGCGTACCTCCTAGGCGATCGGGCCGGGTGGCAGCCGCGTCTCGGTGACGCCGTCTGCATCCCGCTCGACGCGGTACGCCGCCGGGCCGAGCGCGGGGTCGACGGGGTAGTCGGTGAGGACCTCGACAGGCTCGACCCCCTCGTAGAGGATCCCGACCCGGTCGTCGGTGCAGTACGACAGCGGCAGCGAGCCGTCGGCGACGAGCGACTGCAGCAGCGGCCGTCTCTGCTCCTCGCTGTCGTAGTGGACGCCGTTGCCGTAGGGGAGCAGCCCGAGGCCGCCGGTCACCAGCCGCAGGTCGAGGCCGAAGGAGTCCGTCGTACCTCCGACGTGCCAGCAGATCGAGCCGGCGCTCACCCCGCCGAGGACCACGCCGCGCTCCCAGGCGTCGCGCATCGCCTCGTCGATGCCATGCACCCGCCAGAGCGCCAGGAGGTTCGCGACCGAGCCGCCGCCGACCCAGACGAGGTCGGCGCCGCCGAGCGCCTCCTCGGGCGGCTGGTTCGGGTAGGGGAAGACGACGAGATGGTCCGGGTCGACCGAGAGGTCGCGGCAGGCCTGGTAGCTCATGGCCAGGTACTGCGCGTTGTCGGCCGATGCCGTCATCACGAACAGCACGCGCGGCCGCTCCTTGCCGGTGAGCCGCACCGCCTCGAGGAACAGCCCCCCGGGGCGGCGGATGTTCTCGTGGCCGCTCGGTGCTGCGACGAACCCGCCGCTGGTCGCCAGGATCCGCCGCATCGCCATGAGCGCAACCTACGACAGCGCGGCCAGCACCGCCTCGGCGGTTCTGCGCCCCGACACCAGCGCCCCTTGGATCGACGACGAGTCGCGGTGGTCGCCTGCGACGAACAGGCCCCCGTGGCGCACCGGCCGCCGAAGCGACGTGCCCGGTGCGACTGCGGGTACGGTGCCCGAGATCCGGTGGACCGCAACGGTGTCCCAGCGCCGGGTGCCGACACCGTGCATCAGAGCCAGGTGCGCTCGCACGTCGTCCTCGGCGACGTCGAGCCCGAGCGCCGTCGACGCCACGAGGGCCTGCGAGCCGCCGGCGTACGACGGCGCCGCGTTGCTCACGACGACGGAGTTCACGACCG
>DASSQW010000324.1:0-17966 GCA_035702165.1 Candidatus Nanopelagicales bacterium | reverse complement strand
TCGCGTCGGTGCGCCCGGGCACGAACGGTACGACGACGTCGACCCCGGCGTCGTGCGCGGCCTTCTCGACGGCGGCCGCCCCGCCGAGCACCACCATGTCGGCGAACGAGATCTGCGCGCTCACCGACGACGAGTTGAAGTCCGACCGGATCTCCTCGAGGACCCGGAGCACCGAGCCCAGCTCCGCGGGGTCGTTGACCTCCCAGCCGTTCTGCGGCTCGAGCCGGATGCGGCCGCCGTTGGCGCCGCCGCGCTTGTCGCTCTTGCGGTGCGTCGAGGCCGCGGCCCACGCGGTGCGGGCGAGCTGCGCCACCGTCAGGCCCGACGCGAGCACGCGCTCCTTGAGGGTCGCGACGTCGCCCTCGCTGACCAGCGGGTGGTCGACCGCCGGCACCGGGTCCTGCCAGATGAGCTCCTCGCTCGGTACCTCGGGTCCGAGGTAGCGGTTCACCGGGCCCATGTCGCGGTGGGTGAGCTTGAACCAGGCGCGCGCGAACGCGTCGGCGAACTGGTCGGGGTTCTCGTGGAAGCGGCGCGAGATCTGCTCGTAGACCGGGTCGACGCGCAGCGCGAGGTCGGTCGTGAGCATCATCGGCGCGTGCCGCTTCGCCGGGTCGTGCGCGTCGGGGACGAGGTCCGCGGCGGCGGGATCCGTCGGCTTCCACTGCTTCGCGCCGGCGGGGCTCTCGGTCTGCTCCCACTCGAACCCGAAGAGGGTGTCGAAGTAGCTCATGTCCCATGTCGTCGGCGTCGGCGTCCAGGCGCCCTCGAGGCCGCTGGTGATCGCGTCGCCACCCACACCCGTGCCGTAGGTGCTCTTCCAGCCGAAGCCCTGCTGCTCGAGGTCGCCGCCCTCCGGCTCGCGACCGACGTGGGTCGCCGGGCCTGCGCCGTGCGCCTTCCCGAAGGTGTGGCCGCCGGCGATGAGCGCCACCGTCTCCTCGTCGTTCATGGCCATCCGCCGGAACGTCTCGCGGATGTCACGAGCCGCGGCGAGCGCGTCGGGGTTGCCGTTGGGGCCCTCGGGGTTGACGTAGATGAGGCCCATCTGCACAGCGGCGAGCGGGTCCGAGAGCTCGCGGTCGCCGCTGTAGCGCTGGTCGTCGAGCCAGACGTCCTCGGTGCCCCAGTCGGTGTCGTCGGGCTGCCACACGTCCTCGCGCCCGCCGCCGAAGCCGAAGGTCTGGAACCCCATGTTCTCCAGCGCGACGTTGCCGGTGAGGACGAGCAGGTCTGCCCACGACAGCGCGCTGCCGTACTTCTGCTTCACCGGCCACAGCAGACGCCGTGCCTTGTCGAGGTTGCCGTTGTCGGGCCAGCTGTTGAGCGGGGCGAAGCGCTGGTCGCCCGACCCGGCACCGCCGCGGCCGTCGCTGATCCGGTACGTGCCGGCGGCGTGCCACGCCATCCTGATGAACAGCGGGCCGTAGTTGCCGTAGTCGGCAGGCCACCAGTCCTGCGACTGCGTCATCACCTCGGCGATGTCGCGCTTGACGGCGGCGAGGTCGAGGGACGCGAAGGCCGCGGCGTAGTCGAAGCCCGGGTCCATCGGGTTGCCGGCGGCGGGGTGCTCGTGCAGGACGCTCACGTCCACGGAGTCCGGCCACCAGTCGCGATTGGACCGCGCGCGGCGCTGGGCGGCGGAGGCGGTGGTGCTGTCGGTCACGGTCTGCTCCTTGCATTCGGGGGTCGGACGTCGGAAGCACAGGCAGGGCACAGGCCCCAGTAGGTGACCTCGGCCTCGTCGATGAGGTAGCCGCGATCGTCGACGGCGTGCAGGCAGGGAGCGTCGCCGACCGCGCAGTCGACGTCGGCGATGGCGCCGCACTGCCGGCACACCGCGTGGTGGTGGTTGTCGCCGGCCCGCAGCTCGTAGCGCGCCACCGACCCCGCCGGCTCGAACCGACGCAGCAGTCCGGCGCCGGTGAGCGCCCGCAGGACGTCGTACACGGCCTGGGTCGAGACCTCGCCGATGTCCTCCCGGACCGCGCGGATCACCGTCTCGGTGTCGGCGTGCGGACGGGCGTGGAGCACGTCGAGGACCGCGACGCGCGGCCGGGTCACGCGCAGGTCGGCAGCACGGAGCTGCTCGCGGAAGTCGGGCGTCGACACGGGACGACAGTTCCGCACCGATTGGAATCAGTCAAGAGAGGGGTGAGGTCGGGGGCGAGCGCGACGCGCGGCCCGCGTCGCGGCCCCTTGCCGAAACGGGCTTTGTCGCGTCTCCTCGACGGACGGGTCCCGTGGCACGGGCGGGCACGCTCCAGGGCGGGTTGCATGACGATCGACGACCGCACGGACGACGAGATGGAGCTGGTCCTGGCCGGCGAGATCGTCTTCGAGCGCCAGCCCGAGCTCGACGGCTACCTCGACGCCTTCCGGCGCAGCGGATCGGCGTCGCTCACCCTCGATCTCGGGGACGTCACCTTCATCGACTCCACCGGGCTGCGCATCCTGTTCGGCCTCATGGCCCTCGCCGAGCAGCGCGGCGGCACGGTGCGCCTGCTGTCGGTGTCGGCTCCCGTGCGCCGCACCCTGGAGCTCGTCGGCGCCTCGGAGCTGATCGACGACAGCCTCCTCGGCCCGGACGACCGGCCTCGCAGCCGATGAGGGGTCCTCGAGCCGTCGCGGGCGAGCACGGTCGCGACGCCGCCGGCGGGCGGTCGTGACGTCCACACAGCAGCGGGCCGGCACACCGCATCTGCTGCGGGCTGCCTTCGAGCAGGCGCCGATGGGCGTGGCGGTGCTCGACGGCGACCTCCGCTACCTCGCCATCAACGAGCCGCTCGCCCGCATCAACGAGCTCCCTGTCGCGGCTCACCTCGGTCGCGCGGTCGCCGAGGTGCTGCCGGCGATCTGGCCGACGCTGGAGCCGCTGCTGCGGCGGGCCCTGTCCGGCGAGCCGGTGCGCTACGCCTGGGAGAGCGCCACCGCCGCGGGGCTGAGCGCCGCGGCGCGGGCCCTGCTCCAGCCGGTTCTGGGCGACGGCGGCGAGGTCGAGGGCGTCGTGGTCCTCGTCGAGGACACCACGCTCGAGGCGCGCCACCACCACCGCACCGAGCGCCTGCGCGACCTGTCCAACAGCCTCGCGGGGCTCACGTCGTGGCTCGCGATCCCCAGCCTGCTCGGCACGGCGCTGCGCTCCGACAGCGGCGTCGCACTGGTCCGGCTGAGCATCCCGGACGAGGCGACGCACAGCCTGCTCACCATCGTCACTCAGGCGGACGGGGACGGGTGGCGCGACGAGCCGCTTGTCTCCGAGGACATGGACGGGGGCTCGCCGACCGCCCAGGCGTTCCGGCGTGGGCACGTCGAGCTGCTGGGTCCGCGCAGCGGTGGTGCGACCCACGACGAGCGCGCGCTGCCGCTCGTCGTCGCCGGCCGCACCGTGGGCGCGATCAGCGTGGGCTGGCCGCACGACGCCCGGCCCGACAGCGATCAGCTCGCCTTCGTCGACCTCGTGACGCTGCGCGCCGCGGTCGCCGTCGAACGGTTGGTGTCGAGCGCTCGCGAGGAGCGGGCAGCCCAGCGCGCCGCGGCGCTGCTGCGCACGGCCACCCACCTGAACACCGTGCGCGAACCGGTGTCTGTCGCCGCCGAGGTCGTGCGCTGCGTCGGGGAGCAGACCGGTGCGACCGGTGTCGGCGTGTTCCTGCTCGACGAGACGCGCCGTCGTCTGCGCCGCGTGCACGCCGCACCCCTCGACGACCCGCGCCGGTACCAGCGTTTCGACGACGTGCCGCTCGAGGAGGAGCTGCCCGTGACCGTCGCCGTCCGCGAGTCGCGCAGCGTGTGGCTCGAGTCGAGCGCCGACTGGGCTCAGTACGCGCCTGTGGCCGCGACGGGCGAGTCGCTGGGCTGGCCGGCCGTCGCCGTGGTGCCGTTGACCTCCGGGCCGGACGAGGCTGTCTCCGGATCCCTGTACGCGCACTTCCAGTCGCCGCGCCGCCTCACCGCGGAGGACCGGCAGTTCCTGACGACGGTGGCCGCGCTGGCGGCCTCCACGTTCGACCGCATCCGCAGCGACTCGGCGCAGGAGCAGGCGCGCAGCCGCCTCGCCGACCGCGAGCTGCGGTTGCAGCGGTTCGCCGAGTCGCGTGCGTGCGGGATCCTCGAGGTGAACGACACCCACATCACGGCGGCGAACCAGGCATTCCTCGACATGCTCGGCTACGACGTTCTGCCGGAGGGCGGTCTCGACTGGCGCGCCATCACGCCGCCCGGGTGGGAGCAGGTGGACGTCGCGGGTCTCGCGGCGCTGCACCAGCAGGGCGTCGCGCCGCCGTTCACGAAGGAGTACTACCGCGCCGACGGGAGCGTCGTGCCTGTCCTCATCTCCGTCGCCGCCGTCCGCGAGACGCCCTTCGAGGGGGTCGCGACCGTGGTCGACCTGAGCGAGCAGCGGCAGGCCGAGCGACGGCAGGTCGCGGAGGTCGCCGCCCGCGAGCGGCTCACCGCAGCCGTGCAGACCGCGCTGTTCCCGCAGCTCGCCGTCTCGGGGGACAGGTTCGAGGTGCGTGTCGCCTACCGCGCGGGCGACGAGCGCCTCGCGCTCGGAGGGGATTTCTACGACGCGTGCTCGGACCGCGACGGCCGGCTCGGCGTCGTCATCGGCGACGTGACCGGCCACGGCCCGGATGCTGCCGCGTGCGGTGCCGCTCTGCGCGCCGCGTGGCGCGCGCTGACCATCACGGGCATGCCGCTCGCGCAGCTGTACTCCGCGCTCGACGCGGTGCTCGTGAGCGAGCGCCCGCCGGAGGAGGACGGGTTGTCGCTCGCGACCCTGCTCGCCGCGCAGATCGATCCCGACGGCGAGGTGAGCATGCTCGTCGCCGGGCATCCCGAGCCGCTGCTCTGGACGGGGCGTACGGCGGAGCCGTTGCCGGTGCAGCGGTGCGGGATGCTCGGCGTCGGCGTCGCGGGCGAGCCCCGGCTGACGCGGATGCGTCTCGCTCCGGACCAGACGCTCGTGCTCTACACCGACGGCCTGATCGAGGGCCGCGCCCAGCCCGGCTCGGTGCTGCGGCTGGACTCGAGCGGTCTCGCGACGGTGCTGCGCGGGATGGATCCCGACGGCCCCCTCGAACCGATCATCGAGCGCGTCGCCGAGCTGCACGGGGGCCCGCTGCGCGACGACGCGGCGATCGTGGCGGTCCGACTCCGCGGCTGAACGGTCGGGCCGTCAGGCCGCGCGGACCGTCAGACCGCGCCTCAGTAGCCGTGCCCCATCCCGGCGCCGGCGCTCCGGCTCGGGCTCGCGCGGGTCGTGATCGCATGACCCGAGGGATCGATCAGCCACCAGAGGCCCCCCGAGGCGTTCAGGCCCTGGCCTGCGGTCGAACCCGGCGCGGTATCGCCGACGTAGGTGTACGCCGGAAGCCCGTCGATGGTGAGCTGCCGCGCGCCGTCGGGCCGGACCAGCGTGCCGAGCGCCGCGGTGACACCGGGCGCCCGCGACGCCGCTGCCGTGGCCGGCTCGATCGGCCAGTACGTGAGGCAGGACCCGGTGCAGCGCGACCGGCCGTTCGAGTCGATCGCGAAGACGTAGAGCGCGTGGCCGGCGCCGTCGTCGAGGTAGGTCAGGCCGGTCGACGACGTCGCGGCGTGGATCGCCGACGTCGCGGCCGACGGCGCGGTGCCCGTGGTTCCGGACGAGGAGCCGCACCCGGCCAGCAGCAGCCCGCCCACGACAGCAGGCACGAGTGCGGTCGTCACTGGCATCGCGCACCTCCGGAGGCGCTGGGCCGCGCGCCGCGGCGGATGCCCAGCGCCAGCCAGATCTCACGCAGAGAACGATCCGTCGCCGGACGTGGGTTCACGGCCGCGGGTCAAGGAGTCGTCTGGAGTGCGGCCGGCCCTCCCCGGAGCGTCGACAGCGCCTCGTCGAGCTGGGCCTGGGTGGGGCAGCCACTGAGCCCGTCCGGCGTCGCATATCTCCGGCACGACAGCCCGATCGCCTCGGCGCCCGTCGTGAGCAGCTCGATGCCGTCCACGCGGACGCTCGGCGATCCGAGGAAGCCCAGCCGCTGCGCGTCCTCGTCGTCCGCCACCCGCACCTCGGTCACGACGACGTCGTCGAGCCCGAGCCGCCGCAGCGCCGCCGCGAGCCGCTCCCGGGCGAGCGGGGCGCTCGGGCAGTCGTCGACGTGGAGGAGCTCGATGCGCATGCGGCTCAAGCGCTCTCGAGGCGCCGCTTGAGGTTGGCGAGCCCCCGCTCGACGTCGGGTCGGATGACCAGGGCGAGGATGAGCGGGAACACCCACGACACCGGGAAGCCGGGCCGTGGCGCATCCATGGTCCGCACCAGCCGCGTTGCCGTCCCCTCCGGCGTCAGCTCGAAGGTGCTGATGAAGTGCTCGCCCCGCTCGACGGAGTCGAGCACGAGGCGGGTCGGCGGCGTGCACTCCGTGACCGTGACCTCGTTGCGATGGTGCTTGTCGCCCGGGATCACGCCCACCGTCGCGAAGGTCTCGCCCGTCGTCACCGGCCCCGAGGTTCCTTCAGCCCGGAACGGCTTCGGCGACCACTCGCCGTGCCGGCTCACGTCGGAGAGGTAGGCGAAGACGACGTCCGGGGGACGAGCGATGTCGATCGCGTAGGTGTCGACCTTGCGTCCGGTCATCGGAGACCCTCCAGGAACTCGCGCGCCCCGAGGGGTGAAGACTACGCCCGGAAGCGTGCCGCCGGTCCCGCGAGACCTCCGCCTCCGCGGCGCTACTCGTTGGAGAGCGCACCGCCGGTGAGCCCGGCGACCATGTACTTCTGGACGGCGAACGCGAAGATGCACACCGGGATGACGGTCACCGTCGCGACCGCGGCGATCTGGCCCCAGAAGGTGCCGATCGGCGTGAGCAGGTTCGGGATGGCCACGGGCAGGGTCGCGGTGCTGCGGCTGGTGAGGATCAGTGCGAACAGGAACTCGTTCCAGGAGTTGATGAGCAGGAAGATCGCCGTCGCCGCGATACCGCCTCTCGTCAGCGGCAGCACCACGCGCAGGAACGCGGAGACCTCGCTGCACCCGTCGAGGCGGGCCGCCTCGTCCAACGACGTGGGGATGGCGAGGAAGAAGCCCCGCATCATCCAGACGGTGAAGGGGATCGAGAAGGTCAGGTGCGCGGCGACCACCGCCACGTACGTCCCCGAGAGACCGAGGTCGCTCGCGAGGACGAACAGCGGGACGGAGAGGACCATCGCGGGCAGCAAGCGGGCCGCGAGCAGGGCGAGCAGGAAGACGCCCTGCGTGCGCGTCCGGTGGCGCGACAGGTAGTACGCGGCAGGGATCCCCACCAGCAGCGCGACGAGGCTCGACGCCACGGCGACGATGACGGAGTTCCGCAGGTTGGTGCCGAAACCCTTCTGGCCGAAGGCGACGGCGTAGTTGTTCAACGTCGGGTTGAACAGCAGCTTGGGCGTGGCGGAGAAGATGTCGATGCGGTTCTTGAAGCTGGACATGACCAGCCACACCAACGGCGACAGGTAGGCGAGCAGCACGACGACGACGAGGACGCCGAGTCCGGCGCGGGCCGGACGCGGCATCGTGCGGGTGACGCTCACCGCTGGACCTCCTTGCGGTTGAGGCGCCGGTAGAGGATCCCGCTGAGGAGCAGGACGAACGCGAAGCTGACCAGGCCGAGCGTGGCGCCGTAGCTGAGGTCCCAGTTCTGGAAGCTGACGCGGTACTGGTAGAGGTCGTTCACGGTGGTGGCCGAGCCGGGCCCGCCGCCGGTCAGCACGTAGACCTTGTCGAACTCGCGGATGGCCTCCGTCGTCCGGAACAGGACCGCCACTCCCAGGATGGGGGCGAGCATCGGCAGGGTGAGGTAGCGGAAGGACTGGCGCCCGGAGGCGCCGTCGATGCTGGCCGCCTCGAACGGTTCCTTCGGCAGGGTCTGCAGACCGGCGACGACCATGAGGGCGACGAACGGGAACCACTCCCACACGTCGATCAGGATGAGCGCGGTGAGGGCGCCGGGTCCGGTGTTGAGCACGCCGACGCCCGCGGAGAACCCGATCGTCTTGAAGAACCAGGTGAGATAGCCGAACTGCGAGTTCAGGGCGAAGTTGAACATGAGGCCGACGACGAGCGGCGTCAGGATCATCGGCAGCAGCAGGAGGGAGACGGCGATGCGACGCGTCCGGCGCAGGCGGTCGATGAAGACGCCGACCGCGACCCCGAGGACCGTCTCGATGGTGACGGCGCAGACCGTGAAGATCGCGGTCACCAGCAGGGCCTGGTACCAGTCGCCGTCGTGGAGCATCCGCGAGTAGTTCTCCAGGCCGACCCACTGACCGGTGTGGTCGGGGATGACCAGGCTGTACGAGCGGAAGCTCAGGTTGATGCTGTAGGCGAGCGGGAAGAGGATCACGAGCCCGAGCACGAGCAGGCTCGGTCCCTGGGCCAGGACGGGTCCCCAGCCGCGTCTGCGACGAGGACCCGTCCGCGGGCCGCGGGTGGCCGGCGCGGGGACGGGGGCCTTGCTCCCCCGCTCTGCGATTCCGGTGCCAGCCACGACGCTCTCCTACTGGTAGGTGACCGGCAGCGCGCCGCTCATCAACGAGGTGATCTTCGCCTGTGCCCCGTCGAGCGCCGCCTGCGAGGGTGCCTGGCCGCTCAAGGCCTCGGACAGAGCGACGGCCATGGCGTCGGAGATGCCGCTCCACTGCGGGATGCGCGGCCGCGACTTTGCCTGGTTCAGGCTCGAGAGCTCCTGCTTCCAGTAGGGCAGCTTGGCCTGGAGCGCCGTGTCGGAGAACGTCGACGTCAACGCCGGGAGGCCGCCCTGGTTGGCCAGCTCGGTCTGCACGCCCTTCGAGAGCGCCCATGCCATGAACAGCTGCGCGGCGGCGGCGTTCTTCGACTCCGCGTTGATGGCGTAGGTCCAGCTGCCCAGGTGGGCCTCGGTCTTGTCGCCCTCCTTCGCCACGGGGATGTCGGTGTAGCCCATCTTCCCGAGGACCTTGGACTGGGTGCTGTCCTCCATCGCGCCGGCCGTGTCGCCCCAGGTGATCGCCTCGGCGGCCGTGCCCTGCTGCATCTGCGCGGTGACCTCGTCCCACGTGGCCGAGGTGAAGCCGGGCGGCGCGAACGCCGTGAGGCCCTTCTCGTAGTCGAGGGCGGCGACGTTCTGCGGCGAGTTGACCGCCGGCTGACCGGAGCTGTCGAACAGGTCGCCGCCGTTGGTCCAGCTGTAGTTCATCCACTCGAGCACCGTCGCCACGTGCCGCTTGCCCGCCATGGTCGCCCCGTAGAACGGGTCGCTCAGCGTCTGGCCGGCCAGCTTGGCACCTGCCGGCCGGGTGAAGAACTCGGCGATGTCCTTGTACTGCGCCCAGGTCTTGGCCGGTGCGAGGTCGTAGCCGTACTTGGCCTTGAAGGCCGCCTGCTCGGAGGCGTCGTTGAACAGGTCGGCACGGTAGAACATCATCATCACCGCGCTGTTGGACGGCATGCCGTACCAGTGGTCCTTCCAGTTCGACGACGCCTTCCAGAGCGACGGGATGATGTCGTCGGTCGAGAAGTCGGCTCCCACGCCCGCGGGCGGCGACTTCACGAAGTCGTCGACGGGGGCGATGTACTGCTTCTCGGCGAAGGCGCCGAGGTACTCGTAGGGGATGGACAGGACGTCGTAGTTCCCCTTCTTCGTGGTGAAGTCCAGGACGGCCTTCTGCACGAGGCTGTCGTACGGCGCCTGCTCGACATTGACCGTGATGCCCGTCTTCGCAGTGAACTCGGGGATGAGCTTCTCGAGGATCTGGGTGTTCGCCGTCGCCTCGCCGATGAAGTTCAGCGTGGTGCCGTCGTACTCCTTGGACCACTCGCCGGGGCTGCTGCTGGTGCCAGAGCCCGTGCCGTCGCCCGAGCTGCTGCTGGCGCAGCCGGCGAGCGCGGTGGCGGCCAGGCTGATCCCGATCGCCGAGGCGAGCGCGGACCGTACGAATCGAGACATGACACTCCTGACTCAGAGGAACGTGCGGGGCCGAACCTTGCGGGCTTACTGAAGCGACGTCAGGACGTCGTCGAAGACGTTGAGAGCGCGGTCCATCTCCTCGCGCGTGATGCACAGCGGCGGCTTGAACTTGATGACGTTGCCGAGGCCGGCGTACTTGGTGGAGCCGAAGATGACTCCGCGCTCCAGGCCCCGCTCGTAGACCTCGATCGTCTCCTTGGTCGCGGGCTCCTTGGTCGCGCGGTCCGTGACCAGCTCGACGCCGATGAGAAGGCCGGGGCACCGGACGTCGCCGATGATCTCGTGCCGCGCCTGCATCCCCTGGAGCGCGGCGGTGGCGTAGCGGCCGATCTCCGCAGCGTTCTCGATGAGCTTGTCGCTCTCCAGGACGTCGAGGGTCGCGATGCCCGCGGCGAGGCTGACCGGGAACTGCCCGAAGGTGAGCGCGTCGTCGCCCGGTGCGAACCCCTCGAGGTCGTCGCGGGCGATGATCCCCGCGAGCGGGTAGCCGCCGCCGGCGCCCTTGCCGAACACGATGATGTCGGGAGTCACGCCGTAGTGGTCGGCCGCCCACATCTCGCCGGTGCGGCCGTAGCCCGTCTGGATCTCGTCCCAGATGAGCAGCACGTCGAGCTCGGTGCAGATCTCGCGCACGTAGCGGTAGTAGTCGTGGGGGAAGTCGAGCTGCGCCCCGTTGCCCTGGACGGGCTCCATGATGAACGCGGCCGGCTTGCGGAACGCGGAGCCCTTGATGGTGCTGCGCAGCTGCTCGGCGCACCGGGCGGCCCACTCCTCCGGCGAGACGCCCGCCGGCGCGCGGTACGCGTACGGCGCCTGGACACGCAGCACACCGGGGGTCATGTGGTCGAACGACCGCTCGTAGTGCGGCCAGCTCAGGGCCATCGTGGCGAGGGAGCGGCCGTGGTAGCCGTCGGTCAGAGCGATGATCTGCCCGCCCGGGCTGCTGTTCTTCAGCGCCAGCTTGATCGCGGACTCGACGGCGAGGCTGCCGTGCAGGCAGAAGGAGACCTTCGTCAGGTCGGCGGGCGCCGTCGCCGTGAGCCGCGACGCGAGGACGAGCTGCGGGATCGAGTCGTAGTTGGAGCGCAGGTGCGTGAGCTCGAGCGCCTGCTCGTTCGCTGCGGCGACGACGCGGGGGTCGGACGCGCCGACGTTGTTCGACCACGCCTGCGACGTCAGGTCGAGGAACTCGCGACCGGCGTCGTCCCAGATCGACGAGCCGGAGGCACGCACGAACACCGGCTTCTGGCCCTCGCCCTCCTGCCAACCACCGAGCATCGCGCGGCGTCCGCGGTCGAGCTCGTCAGCGGTGTAGGTCAGGGACGTCATCGATACTCCTCGGCGGTCGTCACGTGCTGGTGGCGGCTCACGGTAGGAGCGGCACGACCGAGAAGTGAAGTTCGAAGATCGGATCGATAGATAAGTGGACCCTATGAATCGAGTCCATCGCGGGCGAGCTTGACGAATCGCAGCGCGGCGGGAGAGGCGCCCACCCGGGGCCAGGCGAGCGACACCGAGCACGGCGGTGCGTCCGCGATGGGGACGAAGACGACGCCCGGCCGCAGGTAGTAGCGCGAGGCGGTCTCGGAGGTGATCGAGATGCCTTTGCCCTGGGCGACCGCGGTGAACTCCGCCTCGAACGTGGCCGCCTCGGCGACGACCTCGGCGGGCTGCTGGTCGCGGAACTCCGAGGCCAACCAGTAGTCGCGCCAACCGCCGGCGCTCTTGGGGGCGGCCACGATCGGCTCGCGCAGGATGTCGCGCACCTTGATGCTGCGACGCTGGGCGTACCGGTGGTTGCTGGGCAGGCAGGCCACCCAGCCCTCCTGGCTGATCTCCAGGTAGCGCGCGCCCTTCACCTCGATCGGCGGGCGGACCAGGGCCAGGTCGACGTCGCCGCTCCCGAGCCCGGCCGTGGGGTGGGCGAAGTCGTACTCCACCGTCTCGACCCTGATCTCGGGGTAGGCGTCGGCGAACTCGCGCAGCAGCCGCGGGAGCCGGTCGAGGCCCGCGCCGATGAGATACCCGAGCCGCAGCAGGCCGCGCGTGCCCTCGGCCCACCGACGTGCGGAGTCCAGGGCCATGTCGACCGCGTTGAGGGCGGGGCCGATCTTGGCGAGGAAGTCCGCTCCTGCCGGAGTCAGGCTGACGCTGCGCGTCGAGCGGGCGAGCAGGGCCACGCCGAGGGACTTCTCCAGCTGCTGGATGGCGAGCGAGAGCGCCGGCTGGGACACGTGCAGCCGGGCGGCTGCGCGACCGAAGTGCAGCTCGTCCGCGAGCACGACGAACGCGTGCAGCTGGCGCTGCGTGACGTCCGGCGTGACCGACATGCCTCGATTGAAGCAGCGCACCGGGAAGGCGGCTGCGGCGGATCCCCGAAGGGCCCGTCTGCAGGACCGGTGGTTTCGGCGGAGGCCGGGTTCAGGCTCTGCCTGCGGCCAGCGCGATGAGGCGGTCCAGGACCTTCTCACCGCCCGCGCCGACGCCGTCGTGCTCGTACTCGTTGGTGATCCACGGCCGCATGCCGCGGATGCGGCGGGAGGTGTCCTCGGAGAACTCGCGCGGCACGTACATGTCGTCGACGTAGACCGCGGCCGCGCAGGGCACGTCGTTGTCCGCGAGGACCGCGTCGTCGTACAGCGTGCTCCAGGGCCGGTCGGCGAGCAGGTGCGCGGCCTCGCGGAACGGGTGGAGCGCAGCCATGTCGTCGAACATCCAGGGGTAGATGTGCTCGCCCGTGAGCAGCGTGGCGTCCTCGGCGTACTCCTCGGGGAGCAGGCGGTCGGCGGACCACGCAGTCGTGATGCCGTTGGCGTAGCAGCTCTCGTGGATCACGGCGTAGAGCGGGTTGCGGGCGAAGGTGGTCGCGTGCTCCACGTCCGCGAGGAACGCCGGGCTGCTCGGCGACAGCTCGAGGATGTGGTGCAGCCGCTCGGGTCCGGGGCCCATCCCGAGCAGGATGCCGAGGTGCCGCAGGCGTGCGTGCGTGAGCCGGTCACCCCCGGGCAACCGGACGTCGTCGGTGGTGACGAGCTCGGCGAGCGCTGCCATCCGGTCGCGGTCCTCGGGGTAGCGGTCGTAGTACGCCGCGGTCTTCGCCGCCACCGTGCGATAGGTCGCGCGGTAGACCTCGTCGATCCCCGCATCGAGGGGTGGGAGACCGCCCGTGATGTACGCCGCGCGCAGCGAGTCCGGGTGCGTCGAGAGGTACGCGACGGAGCAGAAGCCGCCGAAGCTCTGGCCGAGGACCGACCAGCGGTCGACCTCGAGCGCCTGGCGGAAGCACTCGGCGTCCTCGACGATCGCGTCGGCCCGGTGCAGCGCGAGGCGGTCGGCGAGCACCTCCGGCGTCGAGCCCTGCGCGTCGCGCGGCCCGATCGCTGTCGAGCGGCCCATGCCGCGCTGGTCGAGCAGCAGCACGCGATGGTCCGCCAGGGCCCGTGGCAGCCACGGGATCCAGTCCACCGTCTCGGGACGCGGTCCCTCGAAGCCGGGGCCGCCCTGCAGGAACACCAGCCACGGCAGGTCGTCGGTCGCGCGGTCGGCGGCCACGACGGCCCGCGCGAAGACGTCGATCTGCTCGCCGTCGGGCGCCGCGTGGTCGAGCGGCACTCCCAGCGTGTGCTCGGTGACGACCAGGGATGGCTGGCGGTACGTGCGCGACTCCATGGACCGCTCCTCGTCGGTGCCGCCCGCGCGGCAGCCCGGCCCAGCCAACCACGCCCACGCCGACCCGCCGCTAGATTCCCGACCATGCGGACGCCCGGCCCGGAGATGGCACCGGGCGCCGCGCGTCTGGTGGTCGCTGTGGCGGCCGGGCCGGCGCACGAGCTGCTGCGACGCGAGGCCGCGGACTTCCACCAGGTGCCGACGCGGGCGATCGTTCTCGAGCACGACTGCGGGCGGTGCGGGAGCTCCGAGCACGGCCGTCCGCGGATCCTCCCTTCGCCGTCGGTGCGGGTGCCGGCGTCGGTGAGCCTGGCCCGCTCCGGCGATGTCTCGGTGGTCGCGGTCACCGATGCGGGCGACGTCGGGGTCGATGCCGAGCTGCTCGACGCGGCGGAGTTCCCGGGGTTCGACGACGTCGTCCTGGGCGTCGGGGAGATGGACGATCACGCCCTCGACCGCACCCGGGTGTGGGTGCGCACGGAGGCGCTGCTCAAGGCGTGCGGCACCGGTCTGTCGCTCGACCCGCGCGAGATCGCGATCGACGACCACGGTCGCGTCACCTCCACGGTCGCGGGGCTGCCCGCGTCCGTGCGGCTCCTCGATCTCGAGCTCCTCGGCCGCGCTGTCTCGGTCGTCGTCGTAGCCGCCGAACGGGTCGACGACCTGTCCGTCGAGGTGCGGACGAGCGACGCCTGACGCCCTTACGACGAGGGCGGGAGCGGCGGCAGCGGACGGGCGCGCAACCAGGCGGTGAACAGGTCGTGCAGCGCTGCTCCCGAGAGCTCCGCGGCGAGCGCTTCGAAGCGCTCGCTCGTCACCGAGCGGTAGCGGTACCGGTCGACCCACGTCCGCACGATCGTGAAGAACGCGTCGTCGCCCACGGTGAGGCGCAGCGCGTGCAGCAGCAGCGCTCCGCGCTTGTAGACGCGGTCGTCGAACATGAGGTCCGGACCTGGGTCGCCGAGCAGGAGGTCCTGCGGCTTCACCGCCAGCTTCTGCCAGTGGGCGCGTGCCCGCGCGTCGGCCGACGGGCCGCCGGACTCCTCCGACCACAGCCACTCGCAGTAGCAGGCGAAGCCCTCGTGCAGCCAGATGTCGCGCCACGACGCGAGGGTGACGGCGTTGCCGAACCACTGGTGCGAGAGCTCGTGCGCGACGAGCCGCACGTTGTCCCAGTCGTCGGTGAGGAAGTTCGAGCCGAACGTCGACAGGCTCTGCGCCTCGAGCGGGATGTCGAGCTCGTCGTCGGTGATGACCACCGTGTACGCCGGGAACGGGTAGGGACCGAAGAGCCGCGCGAAGAACGCGAGCATCTCCGGCTGCCGGCCGAACGCGGAGTCGTACCGCGGTACGAGCGCCGGCGGCAGCACCGCGGTCATCGGCACCGGCGAGCCCTCGACCTCGCGCTCGACGTAGCGACCGATCTGCACCGTGGCCAGGTACGTCGCCATCGGCTCGTGCTGCTCGTAGACCCACGTGGTCCTGCTGGCCGACCGGTAGCGGCTGGTGCGCACCCCGTTGGAGACGACGAGGTAGTCGTTGGGCGCGCTCAGCTCGATGCGGTACGTCGCCTTGTCGTCGGGCCGGTCGTTGCAGGGGAACCACGACGGTGCGCCGTTGGTCTGACCCGCGACGAGGACGCCGTCGGCGAGCTCCTCCCACCCGGACCCGTCGTCGCCGTCGGGCACCGGTCGCGGCTGGCCGGCGTAGGTCACGGCGAGCCGGAACGCCACTCCGGCCCTGATCGGCTGCCGCGGGCGCACGACGAGGTGCTGCGGCCTGCTCGCGAACTTCACCGCGGCACCGTCGACGGTCACCTTCGTGACGCGCAGGCCGGAGAGGTCGAGCCGCAGCTCGCGCAGGTCGACCACCGCCTCGACGAGCAGGGATGCCTTGCCGCGCAACTGGTTCGCGGCCACGTCGTAGGACAGGACGAGGTCGTAGTGGCTGACGGCGTACGTGCGGTCGCCCCGGTGGGGGAAGTACTCGCGCACCCTCATGCGCCGGCCTCCGCCGTGCTCTGCTGCCACGGCCCGATGGGGTTGCCGATCCACCGGGTGCGGTCCGGGACGAACTCGCCGCGCATCACCAGGGAGACCGGTCCCACGGTCGAGTGCCGACCGAGGGTGGCGGCGGGGAGGATGACGCTGTTCGGTCCGAGCGTCGCCCCTGCCCGCAGCGAGACGCGGTCCATGCTGAGCACACGGTCGTGGAACAGGTGCGTCTGCACCACGCAGCCCTGGTTCACCGTCGAGCCTGCCTGCAACGCGATCAGGTCCGCCTCCGGAAGCCAGTAGGTCTCGCACCACACCCCGCGACCGATCGTGGCACCCAGCGAGCGCAGCCACAGGTTCAGCACCGGCGTGCCTGTCGCCGGCCGCGCGAACCAGGGCGCCGCCACCGCCTCGACGAACGTGTCGGCGAGCTCGTTGCGCCAGACGAACGAGCTCCACAACGGGTGGTCGCCCACGCGCAGCCGACCGACGAGCAGCCACTTGGCCGCCGTCGTCGCCCCGGCTGCGACCGTGGCCGCAGCGATGACGATCAGCCCCGACAGCACGACCGGCCACCACCAGCCGTACGTCGCGGCCGCCGCCAGCAGCGCGACGACGACGCCGAGCCCGATCGCCATGGCGACCATGACCGGCACCAGCCGGCACAGCTCGACGGCGGCGCGGGCGATCACCAGGCGACGCGGAGGCTCGTAGGTGCGGCTGCGGTCGACCCGCTGCTCCACGCGGCGCAGCTTCGTCGGCGGGCTGCCCAGCCACGACGTTCCGGCCTTGGCCTTGGCACGTCGTGGCGCCGCGGACAGCACTGCCACGAGACCGCGCTTGGGCACCTTGCGGCCCGGCGCGGCCATGCCGGAGTTGCCGACGAACGCGTGCTTGCCGATGACGACCTCGTCGATGCGCAACCAGCCGCCGCCGAGCTCGTAGCCGCCGATCAGCGTGTCGTCGGCGAGGAACGCGCCCTCGCGCACGGAGGTGAGCTTCGGGATCAGGAGCACCGTGGAGGCCTCGACCCCCGGGCCGACGTCGGCGCCGAGCCAGCGCAGCCACAGCGGCGTCAAGGAGCTGGAGTAGACGGGGAACAACCACGTGCGCGCCTCGTCGAGCACGCGCAGGATCGACCACGCCTGCCAGGCCCGCAGTCCGTGCACCGCGTGCGCGCCCGGCGCCAGCCCCCACGAGAGCGCGCGCACCAGGGCGACGATGAGGACGGCGAGGACCACGAGCCCCACGACGGTCGCGACCGGCAGCCAGACGAGCGCGCGGACCGCCGCCTGCGACAGCGAATCGGCCGAGCGCAGCGCTGGCGACGAGACGGCCATGGCTGCGAGCAGCGCGACGCCGGGCAGTGCAGCGATGAGCACCGCGCTGGCGGCGTACGCCGCGATCCATGCGGGGCGGTCGGCCGGTCGCGCGTCCCACGGGCCGCGGGCGTTCTTGCGCGGCTCGGCTGGTGCACCGGCCCACAGCTGCCCCGTGGGGACCTCGCCGAACACCGCGGAGCCGGCCGCGATCTCTGCGCCGTCGCCGACGACGGCACCGGGCGCGAGGGTGCTGCGTGCACCGACGCGCGCATCCGCGCCGACGCGGACGGCACCGATGCGCAGCACGTCGCCGTCGACCCAGTGCCCGGACAGGTCGACCTCGGGCTCGATGGAGCAGCCGTCGCCGAGGACGAGGTGGCCGGTCACGGGTGGGATGGAGTGCAGGTCCACGTGGCGACCGACGTCGGCGCCCAGAAGCCGTGCGTACCAACGCATCAGCGGCGCCCCGGCCAGGTTCGCGGCACCGAGCTCCTCAGCGAGCCGCTCCGCCGTCCAGACGCGCACGTGCACCGGGCCGCCGCGCGCGTACTCCCCCGGCGCGACGCCGGCGAGGATGAGGCGGGCGCCGAGACCGGTGAGGAGCATGCGGCCCGGTGCGGACACGAGCGCCAGCCACGCGACCACCAGCGCCGGCCACGGCGCGCGCGGCAGCCACGACATGCCGAGCCATGCGGAGGCGAGAGTGCTCCCGATGGCCGTCCAGGTCAGCCAGCGCAGACCGGTGATGCTGCGCAGCGGGACCGTCAGGAGCACCTGCACGACCTGCGACACGCGAGGCACGGGCCGCACCGTGCGATCGACGTACGACGCAGGCGTGCCGAGCTCGTCGAGCGCTCGCGCAAGCGCGCCGATCTGCGGGTGGTCGTAGACGTCGGCGACGGTGACCTCGGGGTACGTGGACCGCAGCCGCGACACGAGCTGGGCCGCGGCGAGGCTGCCTCCGCCGAGGTCGAAGAAGTCGTCCTCGGCGCTCGACGGCGTGGCGCCGAGGA
>DASSQW010000323.1:0-6559 GCA_035702165.1 Candidatus Nanopelagicales bacterium | reverse complement strand
TCAGGCCAGCGAGCGGACCCAGGTGCGCAGCAGATGCGCACCGGCGTCGCCCGACTTCTCCGGGTGGAACTGCGCGGCCACGAGCGGACCGTTCTCGACCGCGGCGACGAAGGGCTCGCCGTGCGTCGCCCACGTCACGAGCGGTGGGCGCGTACGGCCCTCCGGTTCGACCTGCAGCTCCCACGTGCGCACGCCGTAGGAGTGCACGAAGTAGAACCGCTCACCCTCGACGCCCGCGAAGAGTGCTGAGCCCTCCGCGACGTCGACGGTGTTCCACCCCATGTGCGGCAGCACAGGTGCGTGCAGCCGCTCCACCGTGCCGGGCCACTCCCCCAGGCCCTCGGTCGTCACCCCGTGCTCGACCCCGTGCTCGAACAGCACCTGCATGCCGACGCAGATGCCGAGCACCGGCCGCCCACCGGCCAGACGGCGTCCGACCATCTCGTCGCCCTTCACCGCTCGGATGCCGGCCATGCACGCTGCGAACGCGCCGACACCCGGCACGACGAGCCCGTCGCACTCCAGCGCCCGCTCTCGGTCGGCGGTGACCACGACGTCCGCGCCGGCGCGCGCGAGGGCGCGCTCCGCCGAGCGGATGTTGCCCGAGCCGTAGTCGAGCACGACGACGTGCGGGCTCATGTGCGGGGAGCCCACGCGACGGCGGCGGCGATCGCGAGGACCGCGGCGGCGCCGAGCACGATCACCTCGAGCCAGCGCCTGTTGCGGGCGAAGGAGATCACGCCGCCGATGAGGACCCCGGCGAGCACGAACATCGCGATGTACACGGGGTTACAGCGATCCCTTCGTGCTCGGTACGCCGACCACGCGCGGGTCGAGCGCGGCGGCGTCGCGGAGCGCCCGCGCGAACGCCTTGAACTGCGCCTCGACGACGTGGTGGGCGTTGCGGCCCTTGAGGACGTCGATGTGCAGCGTGATCCGCGCCTCGGCGACGATCGACTCGAAGATGTGCTTGGTCAGCGACGTGTCGTAGCTGCCGATCAGCTCGACGACCTCGGGCTCGGAGTGCACGAGGTAGGGGCGGCCGGAGAGGTCGACGGCGCACTGCACGAGCGACTCGTCGAGCGGCACGAGCGAGTCGCCGAACCGTCGGATGCCGGCCTTGTCGCCGAGAGCCTCGCGGAGCGCCTGACCGACCGCGAGCGACGTGTCCTCCACCGTGTGGTGGGCATCGATGTGCAGGTCGCCCGTCGTCCGCACGACGAGGTCGAGCAGCCCGTGCTTGGACAGCTGGGTCAGCATGTGGTCGTAGAACGGGACGCCGGTGTCGATGTCGTTGACGCCGGACCCGTCGATGTCGAGCTCGACGAGGACATCGCTCTCCTTCGTCGTGCGCTGCACGCGCGCGGACCTGCTCATGCCGTGACCTCCTCCAGCGCCGCGCGGAACGCGGCGTTCTCCTGCGGCGTGCCGACGCTGACGCGCAGCCACCCCTGCGGACCCGTCTCGCGGATCAGCACCCCGCGGTCGAGCAGCCCCTGCCAGATGGCGTGCCGGTCCGGGAACCGCCCGAACAGCACGAAGTTCGCGTCGCTGTCGGCGACGTCGTGACCGCGTTCGCGCAGCCACACCACGAGCGCGTCGCGCTCGCTTCGCAGGACCGCCACCTGCGCCTGCAGCTGGTCGGCGTGCACCAGCGCGGTGCGCGCGACGGCCTGCGTGACGGCCGAGAGGTGGTAGGGCAGGCGCACCAGCCGCACCGCGTCGACGACGGCGGGGTCGGCGGCGAAGTAGCCCAGCCGGGCTCCCGCGAGGGCGAACGCCTTGCTCATGGTGCGGCTCACGACCAGGCGCGGGTGGTCCTCGAGCAGCTCGAGCGCCGACGGCGTCCCCGCGCGACGGAACTCGGCGTAGGCCTCGTCGATCACGACCATGCCGGGCGCCGCGCCGAGCACCGCGCGCACGACGTCGAGGTCGAGCGGGGTGCCCGTGGGGTTGTTGGGCGAGGCGAGCAGCACGACGTCGGGCCGGTGCTCCTCGATCGCGTCGACCGCCCTCGCGGCGTCGACCCGGAATTCGTCGTCGCGCTGCGCGGTGATGTAGCGGGTGAACGTGTCGCGGCAGTACTCCGGGTACATCGAGTAGGTCGGGTCGAAGCCGAGTGCCGTGCGTCCGGGCCCGCCGAACGCGAGCAGGAGCTGGTGCATGACCTCGTTGCTGCCGTTCGCCGCCCACAGCTGGTCGCCGGTCAGCGCGACGCCGGCCTCGCGAGAGAGGTAGGCGGCGAGGTCGGCACGCAGCGCGACGGCGTCGCGGTCCGGGTAGCGGTTGAGCCCGCGCGTCGCCTCGGCGACGGCCGTCGCGACGTCGGCGACGAGCGACTCCGAGGGGGCGAACGGGTTCTCGTTCACGTTCAGGCGGACGGGCACGTCGAGCTGCGGGGCGCCGTAGGGGTGCTGCCCCCGCAGGTCGTCGCGCAGCGGGAGGTCGTCGAGGTCGGTCACGTCAGCCCCCGCTGGGACGGCGGGTGCGGACGTCGACCGCGGCGGCGTGGCCGGGCAGGTCCTCGGCGTGGGCGAGCGCGACGACGTGCGGCGCGACGTCGGCCAGAGCGGCCTCGTCGTAGTCGATGACGTGGATGCCGCGCAGGAAGGCCTGCACGGACAGGCCCGACGAGTGGCAGGCGCAGCCACCGGTGGGCAGGACGTGGTTGGAGCCGGCGGCGTAGTCGCCGAGCGACACCGGCGACCACGAGCCCACGAAGATCGCGCCGGCGTTGCGCACGCGCATCGACACCTCGCGGGCCTCGCGGGTGTGGATCTCGAGGTGCTCCGCGGCGTACGCGTCGACGACGCGCAGGCCGGCCTCGAGGTCGTCGACGAGGACGATGCCGCTCTGCGGACCGCGCAGGGCCTCGGAGATGCGCTCGCTGTGCTTGGTGACGGGGACCTGCACGGCCAGCTCGGCCTCGACCGAGTCGGCGAGCTCGACGCTCGTCGTGACGAGCACCGACGCCGCGATCACGTCGTGCTCGGCCTGGCTGATGAGGTCGGCGGCCACGAACGCAGGATCGGCGGTGTCGTCGGCGAGGATCGCGATCTCGGTGGGTCCGGCCTCGGAGTCGATGCCGATCCGTCCCTTGAGCATCCGCTTCGCCGCGGTCACGTAGATGTTGCCCGGGCCGGTGACCATGAAGGTCGGAGCGCAGTCGTCGGGGCCGGTGCCGGTGCCGTAGGCGAACATGGCGACGGCCTGGGCTCCTCCCGCGGCGTAGACCTCGTGCACCCCGAGGAGAGCGCACGCGGCGAGGATGGTGGGGTGCGGGAGGCCGCCGTGGTCCTTCTGCGGCGGGCTCGCGACCGCGAACGAGCGGACACCCGCGACGAGCGCCGGGACGACGTTCATCACCACCGAGCTCGGGTAGACCGCGCGGCCCCCCGGCACGTAGAGGCCGACGCGGTCGACGGGCACCCAGCGCTCCATGACGCTGCCACCGGGCACGACGTGGGTGATGGTGTCGACGCGGCGCTGGTCCTCGTGCACGAGGCGAGCGCGGCGGATCGACTCCTCGAGGCCCGCGCGCACCGCGGGGTCGAGGTTCGCCAGCGCGGAGTCGATCGCCTCCTGAGGAACGCGCAGCGAGGGCGGTCGGACGCCGTCGAGGCGCTCGCCCCACGAGAGCACGGCCTCGGCGCCGCGCTCGCGGACGTCGTCGACGATGGGACGCACGGTCTCGAGCACGCTCTCCACGTCGACCGCCGCGCGCGGCAGGACGTCGCGGGGGTCGGCGTGCGACCCGCGCAGGTCGAGGCGCCGGATCATGGTGACGAGTCTAGGGACGCCGACCCCGCCTGGTCCGCGCGGTCCGGCAGGCGGACACGGGACGGAGCCGGCACCGCGGCGCCGGGGTGCGCTGCGGACCGGCGTACGACACGCTGAGCGCGTGACCGCGCGCCAGGTGGGTGCTCGGGCGGTGATCCCCCTGTTCCCGCTCGGGACCGTGCTCGTGCCCGGCTTCGTGCTGCCCCTGCACGTGTTCGAGCCGCGCTACCGGCAGCTCGTGGCCGACCTGCAGCAGCGTCCCGAGGACGACCGCGGCTTCGGCGTCGTCGCCATCCGCGAGGGCCACGAGGTCGGCGATCGGGGCGCCACCGCCCTGCACGAGGTCGGCACCCTGGCCCTGCTGCGCACGGTCTCGCCCTACCCGGACGGTCGCAGCGACCTGGTCACCAACGGCGACGCACGGTTCCGGCTGCACCGGCTGGTCGACACCGGCACGCCGTACCTCTGCGGCGAGGTGGAGTGGCTCGCGGAGCCCGAGGGCGCCGGCGCCGACGAGCTCGCGCGGGTCGCCTCGGCGGTCGTGCGCAGGTTCGACGAGTACCGCGAGGCGGTGGCCGACGCAGGCGCGGTCGAGGCGGCGCAGATGCTGTCGCTGCCCGACGACGCACGGACGCTGTCCTACCTGGTCGCTGTCGCCATGGTGCTCGACCTGCGCGAGCGGCAGGGGCTGCTGGAGTCGCTGTCGACCATCGACCGGCTGCGCGCGGAGCTGGTGCTGCTGGGCCGCGAGACAGGTCTGGTCCGCGAGCTGCCCAGCCTGCCCGCGGTCGACCTCGCCCGGACGCCCAGCACTTTGAACTGACCTGGCGCCGACCAGCGTCGGCGAGGGCAGCTACGCGACGTGCGACGGGCCGCGAGAGGATGCGCGCGTGGCGAAGAAGTCCTCCCCCGGCGGTACGCCGGCCACCGTCGCCCTCACCCGCGCGGGCATCGCGTTCACCACGCACTCCTACGAGCACGACCCGGCGGCCCCGTCGTACGGCCTCGAGGCGGCCGAGGTCCTCGGTCTGCCGCACGAGCAGGTCTTCAAGACCCTGCTCGCCGACGTCGACGGCACGCTCGTCGTGGGCATCGTCCCGGTCGCACGCAAGCTCGACCTCAAGGCGCTCGCGGCCGCGGTGGGCGGCAAGCGCGCCGACATGGCCGACCCCAAGGTCGCCGAGCGCACCACCGGCTACGTCGTGGGCGGCATCAGCCCGGTCGGCCAGCGCAAGGCGCTGCGCACCGTCGTCGACCAGACCGCCCTGCTCTTCGACGCCGTCTACGTCAGCGGCGGCCGGCGCGGCTTCGACCTCGGGCTGGCCCCCGCCGATCTGCTGTCGGTCACCGGCGCGACCACCGCGCCGATCGCCCGCGACTGACCGTCGGTCCCCACGACGTCACTGCCGCAATGCAGGCATTCCGGCCGTGTTTCGACGCGTTCGGGCAGTGACGTCGGGAGCGGGCCGACGGCTCAGATCAGGTCGACGGGGGAGGTCAGGGCGACGACGGCTCGGGAGGCCGCGGCGCGGACGCGCGGGACGTCGTCGTCGCGCAGGCCCAGTGCCTCGTCGAGGAGCTCGTCGACGCGGTGGCGGGCGACGACCTTCATCGCCATCTCGCGCACTCGCCAGTGCTCGTCGTACGCCGCAGCACGCAGCTCGGGGAGCGCCGACGGGTCGTAGGCCCAGAGCAGCCCTCGAGCTCCCCAGACACGCAGCCAGTAGGTGTCCTCCCGTGCCGGCATGCCCGGCGCGAACGGTCCGGCGGGCGGCCCGGCCAGGGCCACGAGCAGGTCGTGGTCGACGTCGTCGCCGCGCAGCAGCGCACGGCAGCCGTGCACGACGGCGTCGCGCCCGCGGCGCGCGCACTCCGCCTCGATGCTCGCGCGCGGTGGTCCCCAGGTCACCGGACCAGCATCGCGGCCCGTAGGCGTTACGACGAGCGGTCGGGGCAGTAGAGGCGCATCTTCTGGTCGGTCGTGCGGACCAGCTCGTGGTCGGACAGCGGCTGCCCGCACAGCGAGCACGGCGTGCTCGGCAGGGTGTCGGGCACCTTCGTGTCGGGCGCCATGTCGCCGACCTGCGCCGGACCGAGGAACTTGCGGGTGAACCTGTTGAGCCGCTTGGTGATCGCCCAGGCGAGGCCCGAGGGCTCTGCGGCGGCGGGCTCGTCGCGGTCGTCCGCCGGGGGCTGGTCGTCGGCCACGGTCACAGCCCTCCGATGAGCGGGGCGAGCACGACCTTCACGATCATGGCGACCGGGTAGACGAGCGCGTAGCCGAGGTTGACCCGAGGGTCGGCGTGCGTGATGTCGTTGGAGTACGCCAGCACCGCCGGCTGGGTCTGGGTGCCGGAGACGACCCCGGCGAGCGTCGCGCCGTAGGTCCGCGACAGCCGCCGCGCGAGCAGCAGGCCGGCGCCGACGAGCAGCGTGACGAACGCGCCGAGTGCCAGCAGCTTGAGACCGGTGTCGCCGGTGAGGGCGTCGACGAACGCGGCACCTGCGTTGGAGCCGGCGTAGGCGAGGAACATGAGCATGCCGAGCTGGCTCAGCGTCGCCGAGACCGAGTACGGCAGCGACCAGAGCACCGGGCCGGTGCGCTGCAGGCGGCCGACGACGAGGCCCACGAGCAGCGGTCCGCCGGCGATGCCCAGCGAGATCGAGCCACCGTCGGGCAGCGGGATCGTGATGAGGCCGACGAGCAGGCCGATGGCGACGCCGAGGAAGAGACCGACCGGGTTGATGTCGGTCGCCTCGCGCTCGGAGTCTCCGAGCA
>DASSQW010000322.1:0-8893 GCA_035702165.1 Candidatus Nanopelagicales bacterium | reverse complement strand
CTCGAACACGGGCGAGGCGCAGACCCGAGCGACGGCGTCGCGGTCCAGCACGCTCACCCGGTCGCCGAGGCCGAGCGCGCGGGTCGCCTCGACGAGCGCGTCCCACGCGCCGACCTGCGCCGGCGACGACGCGACGCCGAGCGAGGGCGCCGACCGGTACCACGCGTCGACACCCTGCTCCTCCAGCCAGCCGACGACGCCGGCCACCGCGCTGTCGCCCGCAGAGATCACCGCCCGCGCACCATCGTCGCCGTACCGCTCACGCAGGCCGGGGGCGTACTCGGAGAAGCCGTCGAGGAAGCCGCCGTTGCGGCCGGACGGTCCGAAGCCGCATTCGTCCTGCTCGAGGACGACGACGTCGACGCCGGGGTCGAGTCGCGTGAGGTGCCAGGCGGTCCACAGCCCGGTGAAGCCGCCGCCCACGATCGCCACGTCGGCCGTGAGGTCCGAGCGCACGGGGTCGGTCGGCTCACCGCGGAACTCCTCGTGCGCGAGCGCCTCGCGCAGCCACCAGCAGGTCTCGGCGATCGTCACGCCGCGACCTTAGCGACCCCGGACGATGCGCTCGGGAGGGGCAGGGGGCCTGGTTTCGTGCCCCTCAGGCATCCGGATCGGGGTAGGGGCGCACCTCGTCGACGAGGCCGACCGGCAGTGCGGCGTACAGGTGCGGGAAGGTGTCGTCGCCGACCGGGTCGTCGACCACCGGGACGCCCCCGGCTTCGAGCCGATCGCGGTCGAGGACGAGCAGCACGAGGGGTACGCCGAGCCCGGAGTAGAACCGCTGCGCGGTCGCCTGCAGCTGCTCCTCGCGCGACGCGTGGATGAACCCGACCTCGTCGAGGGTCATGCCGACGGTCGACACGCGGTAGACGCCGGCCGCGACGGCGTCGTCCCAGTCCGGTTGCAGGGCGAGGTGGTAGATCCGCACCCGGCGAGTGTGCCAGCCGCGTCAGCGGCGGTCGCGGACGACGACGCGACGCAGCGCCGGGAGGAGGGAGGGGAGGTGGTAGCCCGCGACGATGGAGGCGAACCCGATCATGGCGCAGGCGAGGACGGTGAGGAGCTGCTCGGAGGTCACCTGCCCTGTCTCGGCAGGAGCGGCCCTCGGACTGGAGGTGGGAGCGCCGCCGTCTCGGCTTCCGGTCGCTCGTTCCACGATGCGGACCTCGTGAAGGGCTTCACAAGGCGCTCACTAGACTCTGGGTCGACCGACGTACCCGACCCACGCGAGGTCCGCAGTGAGCAAGCCCGTCGTCCTCATCGCCGAGGAGCTGTCCCCGGCCACCGTCGAGGCCCTCGGGCCCGACTTCGAGATCCGCCACTGCGACGGCGCGAACCGCGACGAGCTGCTCGCCGCGATCGTCGACGTCGACGCGATCCTCGTGCGCTCCGCGACGAAGGTCGATGCCGAGGCGCTCGCCGCGGCGACGAAGCTGCAGGTCGTCGCCCGTGCCGGCGTCGGTCTCGACAACGTCGACGTCAAGGCCGCCACGCAGGCCGGCGTCATGGTCGTCAACGCGCCCACCTCCAACATCGTCAGCGCTGCCGAGCTCGCCGTCGCGCTGCTGCTCGCCTGCGCGCGCAACATCGCGCCCGCCAGCCAGTCGCTCAAGGCCGGCCAGTGGAAGCGTTCGAAGTACACCGGCGTCGAGCTCACCGACAAGACGGTCGGCGTCGTCGGTCTCGGCCGCATCGGCCTGCTCGTCGCGCAGCGGCTCTCCGCCTTCGGCGTCAAGCTGGTCGCCTACGACCCCTACGTGCAGCCGGCCCGTGCCGCGCAGCTCGGCATCCGGATGGCCACCCTCGACGAGCTGCTCGCCGAGTCGGACTTCATCACCGTCCACCTGCCGAAGACCCTCGACACCGTCGGCCTCATCGGCGAGGAAGCCCTGCGCAAGGTGAAGCCCTCGGTGCGCATCGTCAACGCCGCACGCGGCGGGATCGTCGACGAGCACGCGCTGTACGTCGCCCTCAAGGAGGGCCGCGTCGCCGGCGCCGGTATCGACGTCTTCGCGTCCGAGCCGTGCACCGACTCTCCGCTGTTCGAGTTCGAGAGCGTCGTCGTCACGCCGCACCTCGGCGCGTCGACCGACGAGGCGCAGGAGAAGGCCGGCATCGCCGTGGCCCGCTCGGTACGGCTCGCGCTGGCCGGCGAGCTCGTGCCCGACGCCGTCAACGTCAAGGGCGGACCCATCGCCGAGGCCGTGCGCCCCGGCATCGCGCTGGCCGAGAACATCGGCCGCGTGGCCGGGTCGCTCTCGACCGCGCCCCTCGAGGCCATCGAGGTCGTCGTCCTCGGCGAGGTCGCGGAGCACGACGTGAAGATCCTCGAGCTGTCGGCCCTCAAGGGCGTCTTCTCCGCGCTCGTGACCGACCCGGTGTCCTACGTGAACGCGCCGGTGCTCGCGGCCGAGCGCGGCGTCGCCGTGTCGCTGACCACGACCACCGAGCCGGTCACCTGGCGCAACACGGTCCGCGTGCACCTCTCGCTCACCGACGGCACGCAGCTGACCGTCGGCGGCACCGTCACCGGCCCGCGCGCCGTGCAGCGCCTGGTCGAGATCGACGGCTTCGAGATCGACGTCCCGGTGAGCGCGCACGTCGCGTTCCTGCGCTACACCGACCGCCCCGGCGTCGTCGGTGCCGCCGGCCGCCTGCTCGGTGACGCAGGCATCAACATCGCGGGGATGCAGGTCAGCCGCGACGAGGCCGGCGGCCAGGCGCTCATCGCGCTCACCGTCGACTCCGCGATCCCCGCCGACGTCCTCGCCGCGATGGCGCAGGAGATCGGCGCGACCTCCGCCCGATCGGTCGACCTCGATCTGTGACCCGCCCGGGTCCCGGAGCTCCTGGACGCCGTGCGCGTGCGGCCCCACCCTGGAACGTCGAGGGAGGTGGTCGCATCGTGCCTGATGCCACGTCGTCCGACGACTCGCAGCCCTCTCCCGGCGCAGGCCCCGGCTTCGTCGTGCTGCTGCTCGTGATCGGGCTGGCGCTGCTGGCGTTCGCCGCCGGAGCCGTCCTGGTGGTGCTCGACCTCGCGCGCACGCTCACGGGCCTCGAATGACGCAGGCCTAGAACCAGAACCCTCGGTGCGCCTCCGCGGCCTCGTCCTCGCAGACGGGGCCGTCGATCCGCATCGGGGCCGTGGTCGCCGCGCCGAGCGCGGCGGCCGTGATCGTGAAGCCGTACGCCGGTCCGCCCGGCGCCGTCGAGAGCTCGATGAGCCGGGCGGCCGACAGTCCGAACACGATGTGCCGCGCGCCGGCCCAGAACATGGCGCCGACGCACTGCGGGCACGGCTCGCACGACGCGTGCACGGTGCCGCGAGCGAGCCGGTCGAGCCGGCCCTCGCGCTCGAGCACCCGGACGAGCTCGGTCTCGGCGTGCGCGGTGATGTCGCGGTTCGTCGCCACCAGGTTGCGCGCCTCGGCGACGACCTCGCCGTCGAGCTCGAGCACCGCGCCGAAGGGATGGTCGCCCGCTGAGCGCGCCTCCCGGGCCAGCGCGAGCGCTCGCGCCATCGGTCCGGTGATCACCCGCCGACCCTAACGAGCGCTCCGCCGAGCGCGTAACCGCTCGACCTCGCGCGCTGCCGGGGCCAGGGTCGGAGCATGCGGATGCTGATGCTCGGTGGGACGCAGTTCGTAGGGCACGCGGTCGTTGCCGATGCGGTGGCCCGCGGATGGGACGTCACCGTCGCCAACCGCGGCCGCTCCGGGCCGCCGCCGACGGGTGCCCGTCACGTGACGATCGACCGGCTGGGCGAGTCTCCGTACGGCGCCCTCGCCGACGAGTCCTACGACGTCGTCGTCGACACCTGGTCGGCCGCGCCCTCGGTCGTGCGCGACGCCGCGCGCGCTCTCGCCGACCGCGCGGATCGTTGGGTCTACGTGTCGAGCCGGTCGGTCTACGCGTGGCCTCCGGCGCGCGGCGCGGACGAGAGCGCCCCGGTCGTCGAGGGCGACCCCGATGCCGAGGCCACGGAGTACCCCCAGGACAAGCGCGGCGGCGAGCTCGCGGTCGAGCGGGAGCTCGGACCCGATCGCGTAATCAGCCTGCGCGCCGGCTTGATCCTCGGCCCGCGGGACAACGTCGGACGGCTGCCCTGGTGGCTGCGCCGGATGGCACGCGGCGGCCGCACCATCGCGCCCGACCGCCCCGGCCTCGGGGTCCAGTACGTCGACCCGCGCGACCTCGCGCGGCTCGGCCTGGACGCAGCGGCGGCCGGTCGGTACGGACCGGTCGATGTCGTGTGCCCGGTCGGAACCCGCACCCTCGGCGACGTGCTGCGCACCTGCGTCGAGGTCACGGGCTCCGACGCCGACCTGGTGTGGGTCGACCCCGCCTTCCTGCTCGAGCGCGACGTCGTCCCGTGGATGGAGCTGCCGGTGTGGCTGCCCGAGTCGGAGGAGGCCTACGCGCTGCACACCAGCGACGTCGGTCGCGCTCTGGACTGGGGCCTTCGTATCCGGCCGCTGGAGGAGACCGTCGCGGACTGCTGGGCGTGGGTGCAGGAGGTCGACGCCGCGGGCACGGCTCCGCCGCCGCGCGACGACATCGGTCTCGACCCGGCCAAGGAGGCCGCGCTGCTCGCCGCCTGGGACGAGCGCGGTCAGCCGAGCGAGTAGTCCAGCTCGAGGCGCGCGCCGTCGTCGGTGTGGACGATCGTGCCGCCGCCCGAGAGCCCATCCAGATCACCGGTGCCCGAGCCGGCGACCACGGTGAGCACGATCGTCGGCACGCCGCCTGCCATCGACCCGACGTGCTGCAGCGCGAACGCGCCGCTCCGGCCCTCGAGCACGCCCTCGATCCGCTCGATGGCGACGTACTGCAGCGGTCCGTCGTCGCCGGCGGCATAGACCATCTCGACGACCCCGGTCGCGACGAGCGGACCCGCGAACTGCTTGTCGAAGACGGTGCGCCCGACGAAGGGCGGCTGGCCCGCGGGCGGGTCGGCGGGGCGGGCGACGACGGTGAACGGCGACACGATGCTCGGCATGCGCCGACCGTAGCCGTGCCCACCCACGGTGCCGCCGGGAACGACGATGCCGCCGCCGGACGGTGTCCGGCGGCGGCATCGAAGGGATCAGGCGGAGCCGCGCTCCGCGCGGTTGACGGCGCTCACGATCCCCTTGAGCGACGAGGTCACGATCGACGGGTCGATCCCGACGCCCCAGAGGACGCGGCCGCCGACCGCGCACTCGAGGTAGGAGGCCGCCGCGGCGTCGCCGCCGGACGACATCGCATGCTCGGCGTAGTCGAGGACCCGGACGTCGACGCCGTACGACGCGAGCGCGTCGCAGAACGCCGCGATCGGACCGTTGCCGGTGCCCGCGAGCTCGACGGCCTCGCCACGGTCGGAGAGGACGACCTCGACGGTGGTCGCGCCGTCGACGGCGGAGTCCTGCTTGATGGTGCGCAGCGCGAACCGTCCCCACGGCGCCGCCGGGTTGGGGAGGTACTCGTCCTGGAAGTAGCCCCACATCTGCGCGGGCGAGACCTCGCCGCCCTCGTCGTCGGTGTGGTGCTGCACCACCTGGCTGAACTCGATCTGCAGGCGGCGCGGAAGCTCGAGCTTGTGCTCGGTCTTCATGATGTAGGCGACGCCGCCCTTGCCCGACTGCGAGTTCACGCGGATGACGGCCTCGTAGGTGCGGCCGACGTCCTTGGGGTCGATGGGCAGGTAGGGGACCTCCCAGCGGAAGTCGTCGACGGCGACGCCCTCGGCGGCGGCGTCGCGCTCCATGGCGGCCAGGCCCTTGTTGATCGCGTCCTGGTGCGAGCCGGAGAACGCGGTGTAGACCAGGTCGCCGCCGTACGGGTGGCGCTCGGCGACCGGGATCTGGTTGCAGTACTCGACCGTGCGACGGATCTCGTCGATGTCGCGGATGTCGAGCTGCGGGTCGATGCCCTGGCTGAAAAGGTTCATGCCCAGGGTGATCAGGCAGACGTTGCCGGTGCGCTCGCCGTTGCCGAACAGGCAGCCCTCGATGCGGTCGGCACCGGCCATGTAGCCCAGCTCTGCCGCGGCCACCGCCGTGCCGCGGTCGTTGTGCGGGTGCAGCGACAGCACGAGGGCGTCGCGTCGGGCGAGGTTCCGCGACATCCACTCGATGGAGTCGGCGTAGACGTTCGGCGTCGCCATCTCGACGGTCGCCGGCAGGTTCACGATCGCCTTGCGGTCCGGGCTCGGCTCCCAGACGTCGAACACCGCGTCGCACACCTCGACGGCGAACTCGAGCTCGGTGCCGGTGTAGGACTCGGGCGAGTACTCGTAGTAGACCTCGGTGCCCTTGAGGTTCTCGGCGTACTTCAGGCACAGCCGGGCGCCGTGGGTGGCGATGTCCTTGATGCCGTCCCGGTCCAGGCCGAACACCACGCGACGCTGCAGCGTCGAGGTGGAGTTGTAGAGGTGCACGATCGCCTGCTTCGCGCCGGCGATCGACTCGTAGGTGCGCTCGATGAGGTGCTCGCGCGACTGGGTCAGCACCTGGATGACGACGTCGTCGGGGATCAGGTCCTGCTCGATGAGCTGGCGGACGAAGTCGAAGTCGGTCTGGCTCGCCGACGGGAAGCCGACCTCGATCTCCTTGAAGCCCATGTCGACGAGGAGCTGGAACATGCGCATCTTGCGGGCCGGCGTCATCGGGTCGATGAGGGCCTGGTTGCCGTCGCGCAGGTCGACCGCCGCCCAGCGCGGGGCCTGGGTGATGACCGTCGACGGCCAGGTGCGGTCGGGGAGGTCGATCGGCGCGAACGGGCGGTAGCGCTGCCAGGCCATGGGGGAGGGGTTCTGGGCGTTACGGGTGTCGTACGGGCTGGTGCTCACGGGGTCCTCGCTTGCGATGGTGGGGGCCGGGATCATCGATCGACCGGCACGCCAGCACCCCGCAGCGAGGAGGCCGGTCCTAGGCCTCGCTGCGGCCGCTAAGGAGCAGGCTCGCGTGGTACATCGCGACCAGGGTAGCAGCGCCTCCGTCGGGGCCCGCCCCGCGGTACCAACGCGTCTCGAATCCTGGGACGAGCATGTCGGATGCTGGGACGGCTCCACTACGCTCGCCCCATGTCGAAGAGCTTCCGCCTCGCGCTCATCCCCGGTGACGGCATCGGCACCGAGGTCGTGGCCGAAGGGCTCACCGTGCTCGACGCGGTGTCGGCCCGGCACGGGCTGTCCTTCGACCGCACCGAGTACGACCTCGGCGCCCGTCGCTACAACGCGACCGGCGAGACGCTGCCCTCCTCGGTGCTCGCGGAGCTGCGTGGCTTCGACGCGATCCTGCTCGGCGCCATCGGCGACCCCAGCGTCCCGCCGGGGGTGCTCGAGCGCGGCCTGCTGCTCAAGCTCCGCTTCGAGCTCGACCACTACCTCAACCTGCGCCCGGTGAAGCTGTTCCCCGGCGTCGCGAGCCCGCTCGCGGGCAAGGGCCCGGAGCAGATCGACTTCGTCGTCTGCCGCGAGGGCACCGAAGGGCCGTACGCCGGTGCCGGCGGTTGGCTGCGCCAGGGCACGGCGCAGGAGATCGCCACCGAGGAGAGCGTCAACACCGCCTACGGCGTCGAGCGGATCGTGCGCGACGCGTTCGAGCGCGCGACCCGTCGCCGCAAGCACGTGACGCTCGTGCACAAGACCAACGTGCTCGTGCACGCCGGCGGGCTGTGGAAGCGCGTCTTCGACAGCGTGGCGGCGGAGTACCCCGACGTCGCCACCGACTACCAGCACGTGGACGCCGCGAGCATGTTCTTCCTGACCCAGCCCGAGCGCTTCGACGTGGTCGTCACCGACAACCTGTTCGGCGACATCCTCACCGACATCGGCGCGGCCATCGCCGGCGGCATCGGCCTCGCGGCGTCGGGCAACGTCGACCCGAGCCGGCGCAGCCCGAGCATGTTCGAGCCGGTGCACGGATCGGCGCCCGACATCGCCGGCCAGGGCAAGGCCGACCCCACCGCGACCGTGCTGTCGGTCGCGATGCTGCTCGACCACCTCGGCGAGGACAAGGCGGCCGCGGAGGTCGAGGCCGCCGTGGCCGCCGACCTCCTCGAGCGCGGCTCCGCCGCGCGGACCACGTCGGAGATCGGCGCGGCGCTCGCCGAGCGAGTAGCCGGCTAGAGCGGTCCCTCCTGGCGCGGCCCTGCCGCGCGGACCCGCTCTCGCGACGCGACCGGGTCCCCGGTCGTGACGCGCCCCGCCGCCCGTCCCGACCCCTCGAGAGGTACCTTCGCGACATGTCCACGACCATCCCGCGCACGCTCTCCTCGACGCCCCGTACGCCGGAGCAGATCGCCGAGATCCAGGCGAACCCCGGATTCGGCCGGTTCTTCACCGACCACATGGTCACGATCCGCTGGACCGAGGACGCCGGCTGGCACGACGCCGCCCTCGTGCCCTACGGCTCGATCCCGTTCGACCCGGCCACCAACGTCCTGCACTACGGCCAGGCCGTGTTCGAAGGGCTCAAGGCCTACCGCCAGGCGGACGGCTCGATCGCCACGTTCCGGCCCGACGCCAACGCCCGCCGGTTCCAGCGCTCGGCCGCCCGGCTGGCGATGCCCGAGCTGCCCGAGGAGCTGTTCCTCGCCTCGATCGAGGCCCTCGTCGACCAGGACCAGGCCTACGTGCCCTCCGACCCGGAGGAGTCGCTCTACCTGCGGCCGTTCATGTTCTCGACCGAGGTCGGCCTCGGCGTCCGGCCGGCCAACGCCTACCTCTACGTGCTCATCGCCTCGCCCGTCGGCGCCTACTTCCCCAGCGGCGTGAAGCCGGTGTCGGTGTGGCTCTCGACCGAGTACGTCCGCGCCGCACCCGGCGGCACCGGTGAGGCCAAGTTCGCCGGCAACTACGCCGCGTCGCTCGTCGCGCAGGCGCAGGCCGCGGAGAAGGGCTGCGACC
>DASSQW010000321.1:0-9836 GCA_035702165.1 Candidatus Nanopelagicales bacterium | reverse complement strand
GCACCCGCGCGTGGTGGAGGCCGCGAGCGCTCGCTCGACGATCTCGTGCGGCGCGGTCATACCCCGCCCTCCTGGCTCGCGTTGAGGACGTTGACCTTCTCGAACACCGCCGCGGGCGTGCCGTGCGACACCGGCGCGACCTGCGCCGGCTGGCCCTTGCCGCAGTTGAGCGCGCCGCCGAGCAGGTAGGTCTGGGGACCGCCGAGCGCGATCAGCGAGCCCCAGAAGTCGGTGGTGCTCGACTGGTAGGCGACGTCCTTGACCTGCCCGACGAGGCGGCCGGCCTTGATGCGGTGGAACTGCTGGCCGGTGAACTGGAAGTTGAACCGTTGCATGTCGATCGACCACGACTTGTTGCCCTGCACCAGGATGCCGTCCTCGACGCCCGCGATGAGGGACTCGAGGTCCGGTCCGCTCGGGTCGGCCTGCAGCGAGACGTTGGGCATCCGCTGGATCGCGGTGTGCGTGGCCATGTCGGAGTAGGCGCAGCCGTTGGACCGAGGGTGGCCGAACTCCGCGGCCATCGAGCGGTCGAGCTGGTGGCCTACGAGGACGCCGTCGCGCACGAGGTCCCACGACTGCGCGGCGACGCCCTCATCGTCCCAGCCGACGGTCGACAGCCCGTGGACCTCGGTGCGGTCGCCGGTGACGTGCATGAGCGACGAGCCGTACTTCAGCGTGCCGAGCAGATCCGGGGTGGCGAACGAGGTGCCGGCGTAGTTGGCCTCGTAGCCGAGAGCGCGGTCGAGCTCGGTCGCGTGGCCGACCGACTCGTGGATGGTGAGATACAGGTTGGGCGCGTCGATGACGAGGTCGTAGCGGCCCGGTTCGACCGACGGGGCGCGCAGCTTCTCGGCGAGGAGCTCCGGCATCGCCTCGGCCTCGGCGTCCCAGTCCCAGCGGCGAGCGCCGCCGACGTCGGCGCAGTCGCCGGTGATGTACTCCCAGCCGCGGCCGGCGGGCGGCCCCTGGGTCGTCATCGTCTCGAAGGCTCCCGTGACGGGGTCCACGGCAATCGCCGTGGTCTCGAGCTCGATGCGCACCCGCTGCTGAGCCACGCGCGTGCCGGCGAGGTCGGCGTAGAACGTTCGCTCCTTCACCGCGTGCAGGGAGCTCATGACGGTCGAGATCGCGTCGTGGGCCTGCAGCCGGCGCTGGCGTTCCGCGATCAGCGCGACCCGCTCGGACTCCGGGACGGCGAACGGGTCGACGTCGAACGCCGACACCCACGTGCCGGCGTAGGTCGGCTCGTCGGCGAGCTCGACGCGGTGGGTGGTGAGCGGCGCGCTCGCGCGGGCGAGCAGCACCGCGCGATCGGCCAGGGCGCGTGCGACGTCGGGGGAGATGACGTCGGACGCCGCGAACCCCCAGCAGCCGTCGACCACGACACGGACGGAGATGCCGCGGTCGTCGTCGAGCACCGAGCCGTCGAGGGCGCCGTTGCGCAGCCGGAGGTAGGAGGTCGCGAGCGACACGACGCGGACGTCGGCCTGCGCTGCCCCGAGCTCACGGGCGCGGGTGAGACCGGCGTCGGCGCAGGTGTCGAGGGGGAGCGCCAGGAAGTCGGCGTCGACCTCCCGCGTCACGCGTGCACCTCGTCGAGGGACGGCGAGAGCATGACCTTCCCCGAGGTGCGCCGGGCCCGGAGGTCCTCGTGCGCCTGCCGCGCGTGCGACAGCGGGTAGACCGGCCCGACGATCGGCTTCAGCGCGCCCGAGCGCACCAGGGCGACCAGCTCGTCCAGCGGCTCGACCACCATCGTGCGGGCGCGCTGCGGGCTCATGCAGTCGACGAGCCAGAAGCCCATGATCGAGTGCGAGCCGACCATGAGCCGGCTCGGCGACAACGACGTCGGCGGGACCCGGGACGCCATGCCGTAGGTGACCAGCCGGCCGAAGGGGCCGAGGGCGTCGAGGCTGCCGTCGAACGTCGCACCGCCCACCATCTCGAACACGACGTCGACCTTGCGGCCGCCGTTGGCGTCGACCAGGCGATGGGTGACGTCGTGGGCACCCACGTCGGCGCCGAGCAGGACTCCGACGTCGGCACCGAGGTCGCAGGCGGCGTCGAGCTTGTCCTGGGTCGACGCCGTGGCGATCACCCGTCCCGCGCCTGCCGCCTTGGCCAGCTGCACGGCGAGGTTGCCGACGCCGCCCGCCGCCGCGTGCACGACGACGCTCTCGCCGTTCTGCACGCGACCGCACGTGCGCACGAGGTGCCAGGCGGTGAGGCCCTGGACGAGGAGCGAGAGTGCAGCGGTGTCGCTGACGTCGTCGGGGACGTCGAAGGACAGCGACTCGGAGACGAGCGCCTTCTCGGCGTACCCACCGCCGCGACTGACGAAGCCGCACACCCGGCGGCGGAACCCGCCCGGGTCGAGCACGTGGCCGACGACCTCCGAGCCCGGGACGAAGGGGAGATCGGTGCCCGACAGATAGGTGTTCTCGGCCTGATGGGTGTCGGCGAAGTTCACGCCGGCGCCACTGACCTCCACCAGCAGCTCGCCGGGGTGGGGCGTCGGGTCGGTCAGCACGACCGGCTCGAGCACCTCGGGTCCGCCGAAGCGGCGCACGTGGATGGCTCGCATGCTCCGACCCTAGCCCCGGGAGGACCGGCGTGCGGTGCGCTCGTACCCGTCGGTAGGCGATAACGTCGCGGGGCGCAGCCGCGCGCGAGGACGAGGAGGACGCTGTGAGCCGGGTCGTGCTGGTGACCGGAGGCAACCGAGGCATCGGGCTGGCCGTCGCGAAGGCGTTCGTCGCCGCGGGCGACCGGGTCGCGATCACCTCCCGGTCGGGCGAGCTGCCCAGCGACCTCGCCGGGTCCGACGTCCTCGTCGTGCGGGCCGACGTCACCGACACCGCGACCGTCGACGCTGCGTTCGACACGGTCGAGAAGGAGCTCGGGCCGGTCGAGGTCGTCGTCGCGAACGCCGGGATCACCCGCGACACGCTGATCCTGCGGATGTCCGACGACGACGTCGACGCCGTCATCGACACCAACCTCGTGGGCTGCATCCGGGTCGCCCGGCGCGCGGCCAAGAGCATGCTGCGCCAGCGCAAGGGCCGGATCATCCTCATGTCGAGCGTCGTCGGCACGATGGGCTCGGCCGGGCAGGCGAACTACTCGGCGTCCAAGGCCGGGCTCATCGGCCTGGCCCGCGCGCTGGCGCGCGAGCTGGGCAGCCGCGGCATCACCACCAACGTCGTGGCGCCCGGCTTCGTCGTCTCGGACATGACCGCCGAGCTCACCGACGAGCGTCGTGCAGAGATCCTCGCGAACGTCCCGCTGGGCCGCTACGCCGCTCCGGAGGAGATCGCCGGCACCTGCGTGTTCCTCGCGAGCGATGCGGCGTCCTACATCACCGGCGCGGTGATCCCGGTCGACGGCGGCCTCGGTATGGGCCACTGAGCAGTCCCGAACAGGGCATCTGGAAGGCTGGACGCATGGGAATCCTCGAGGGCAAGACGCTGCTCGTCACGGGCGTCCTCACCGACACGTCGATCGCGTACCACGTCGCGCGGCTCGCGCAGGAGCAGGGCGCGACCGTCGTCCTCACCTCCTTCGGTCGCGCGATGTCGCTGACCAAGCGCATCGCCGGCCGCCTGCCCCAGGAGGCAGCGGTCCTCGAGCTCGACGTCACCGACACCGAGCACCTCGCGACGCTCGCCGACCGCATCCGCGAGCACGCGACGCAGGTCGACGGCGTCCTGCACTCGATCGGCTTCGCGCCGGCGAGCGCGCTGGGCGGCAACTTCCTCAACACCGAGTGGGACGACGTCGCCACCGCCGTCCACGTCTCGGCGTTCTCGCTGAAGTCCCTCACGATGGCGACGCTGCCGCTCATGGTCGGCGAGGGCCGGACGTCGTCGGTCGTGGGCCTGACCTTCGACGCGACGGTGGCCTGGCCCAAGTACGACTGGATGGGTGTCGCCAAGGCGGCGTTCGAGTCGACCTCGCGCTACCTGGCCCGCGAGCTCGGCCCCCAGGGCGTGCGCGTCAATCTCGTCGCCGCCGGCCCCATCGGGTCGGTCGCGGCCAAGTCCATCCCGGGCTTCGAGGAGTTCAAGCACCTCTGGGACTCGCGCGCCGCGGTGGGCTGGGACCTCGAGGACCCCGAGCCCGCGGCCCGCGCGTGCATCGCCCTGTTCTCCGACTGGTTCCCGAAGACGACCGCCGAGATCATCCACGTCGACGGCGGCGTGCACGCCATCGAGGGCGCCCCGCACATCGTCTGACCCGGGGTTCCGCGCTGCTCGCCCCTTCCGCTCGTCCGCAGAGTCCCTTGCCCCGCGTCCCGCGGAGTCCCGTGCCGCGCGTCCCGCGGAGTCTCTTGCCCCGCGTCCCGCGGAGCCCCTTGCCCCGCGTCCCGCAGCGTCCCTTGCCCCGCGTCCCGCGGAGTCCTTGCCCCGCGTCCCGCGGAGCCACCTGCCCGGCATCCGACTCCGGCGTACGGCATCCTGAGCGCGTGCCACGCAGCTCGCACCCCCATCACTACGAGCACGTCGCAGCACGCCCGCTGACCTACCGCTCGCGCAACACCCGTCGGCTCGGCATCGCGCTGCTGGCGCTGGCGTCGGTGATCGTGATCGGGACCGTCGGCTACGTCCTGCTCGGCATCGACCTGCTCGACGCGATGTACCAGACCGTCACCACGGTCACGACCATCGGCTTCCGCGAGGTCGTCGAGTTCGGCACGGCTGAGAAGATCTTCACGATGGTGCTGGCCCTCGTCGGCGTCGGCACCGTGCTCTACACCCTGACGCTCACGCTCGAGCTCGTCCTCGAGGGACAGCTCGGAAACCTGTGGGGGAGACGCCGCATGCAACGCGACATCGACGGCCTCGAGGGCCACGCGATCGTCTGCGGCTGGGGCCGCGTCGGTCGCGCCGCGGCCGAGCAGATCGCACGCAACGGGCAGACGGTGGTCGTCATCGACGCGTCCGAGGACCGCCTCATCGACTGCCCCCATCCCCACGTCCTCGGCGACGCCACGCAGGACGACGTCCTGCGCGCCGCCGGCATCCGCACGGCGTCCACGCTCGTCGCGTCGCTGGACAACGATGCGGGCAGCGTCTACGTCGTGCTCTCGGCGCGCGGACTGAACCCGGAGCTGTTCGTCATCGCACGCTCGCGCACGGACGACGCGGAGCCGAAGTTCGTCCTCGCCGGTGCGGACCGGGTCGTGAACCCGCAGCGCATCGGCGGCAACCGCATCGCGTCCTTCGCCGAGTCGCCCGACGTCGTCGACTTCCTCGACGTCGTGATGCACGAGGGCAACCACGAGTTCCGGCTCGTCGACATCGAGGTGCACGACGGCTCGGCGCTCGTCGGGGCGACCGTGTCCGACATCCGCGCTCTGGAGGGCGGCGGCGCGATCCTGCTGGCGCTGCGCACCCGCGGGACGTTCGTGACCAACCCGTCGGCGGAGACCGGCTTCCGCGTCGGCGACGTCCTCATCGTGGTCGGCACCGAGGCCCAGGTGGACGATCTGCACAAGCGGGCGCACCCGTGAACCGGCTCGTCGTGCTGCGGCACGCGAAGTCGGCGTACCCGCCCGGCGTCGTGGACCACGACCGCCCGCTGAACCAGCGCGGCGTCGTCGACGCGAAGGCCGCAGGCGAGTGGATCCGCGCCAACGTCGGGGTGCCCGACCACGTCGTGGTCTCCACCGCTCGTCGCGCGCGCGGCACGTGGACGCTCGCCGCCGGCGCGCTCGGCTACATCGGCGCCGCCGGCTACGACGCCGACTCGCCCGGGCCGCTCACGGTCGACCCGCGGATCTACGAGGCCGGCGCCCGCACCCTGCTGACGGTCGTGTCCGAGCTCCCGGCGCGCGTCGCGACGGCCGTGATCGTCGGGCACATGCCCGGCGTCGAGATGCTCGTGGATCTCCTCGCACGAGACCGCGAGCCGGCGGCGGCGGCGCTGCTGGCACGCAAGTACCCCACGGCCGGCGTCGCCGTGCTGGAGACGGAGTCGGCGTGGAGCGACCTCGCTCCCGGGTCGGCGTACCTCTCGGCGTTCGCGGTCCCGCGCGGGGTGGAGCCTGCCTGAGGCGTCAGAGCACCGGGGGAGCGGTGGTGTCCACGCCGGCGTCGGCGTCGGCCTGCTCGATCTCCTCGCGGGTGAGCCCGAGCAGGTAGAGCACCGGATCGAGGAACGGCACGGTGAGCCCGGTGTCGGCCTGTGCTCGAACGACAGGCTTGGCGTTGAACGCGATGCCGAGCCCCGCGACAGCGAGCATGTCGAGGTCGTTGGCGCCGTCGCCGATGGCGATCGTGCGCTCGAGCGGGACGCCGTCGGCAGCCGCGAACTCGCGCAGCGCAACGGCTTTCGCGGCACGGTCCACGACGGTCCCCACGACGCGACCGGTGAGGACGCCGTCGTGCACCTCGAGCACGTTCGAGCGCGCGTGGTCGATGCCGAGCTCCGCGGCGAGCGGGTCGACGACCGCACTGAACCCGCCCGACACGAGTGCGATGCGGAAGCCGAGGCGCTTCAGCGTGCGTACCAGCGTGCGGGCGCCGGGGGTGAGCCGGACCTCGTGCCGCACCTCGTCGAGGGCGGTCGCCTCCACGCCGGCCAGCAGCGCCACCCTGGCGTGCAGGGACTCCGCGAAGTCGAGCTCGCCGCGCATGGCGCGCTCGGTCACCTCGCGCACCTCGTCCTCGCAGCCGGCCCGACGGGCGACGAGCTCGATCACCTCGTCCTGGATCAACGTGGAGTCGACGTCCATCACGACCAGGTGGGCGCCGCGACCGCGAAGCTCCGCGCGCTGCACGGCGACGTCGACCCCGACGGCCGAGGAGACCCCGGCCAGCTCGGTGCGCAGGCGGCCCTGGTCGGCGCCGGAGACGGCGAGCTCGATCGCGGTCACGGGATACGACGCGGTCCGCACGATCCGGTCGACGTTGCCGCCGAGCTCCGCGATCCGGGTCGTGACGGCGCTGAGCGCCTCCGGCCGCAATGGGTGGCCGAGCACCGTGACCAGCAGCCGTCCACGTCGGCCTGGCAGGTGCTCGGCAGCACCCGGGGTGACCTCCACCTCGAGCCCGAGCTCCGTCGCCACCGCGCCGGCCAGGTCGGTGGCCCGCGCCAGCGCCTCGGCGACGTCGCCGTCGTGGCCGGGAGCCGGACCCACGAGCACGCCGAGGGTGATGCGCCCTCGGATCACGATCTGCTCGACGTCGAGGACGACGAGGTCGAGGTCGGCGAGGTGCCGGGTGAGCGTCGCGGTCACCCCCGTGCGGTCGGCGCCGGTGAGGGTGATCAGGAGGGTGCGCGGCTGCTCGTCGCTCATGGTGCGTCGAGCCTAACGAGCGGTGCCCGGTCCGCCGCGGCTCGGTTCCGCCGCCGCCGACCAGGCGGCGCACAGCGCGTGCTTCGCGACCCGCCGCAGCGGGCGGAGGGCGTCAGCACGGCGCTGCTGCTCGGCCGACGTCACCGCCGCGCTCTCGGCCTCTGCTGCGATCCCGAGGATCCCCACCAGTCGGGTCGCGCTCACGACGGCGCGCTGGGCGCGCGGTTCCATCGACGACGGGAGGGGGAGCGTCCGCACCGATGTCTCCAAGCGCGCCAGCGCGCCGGCGACGTCGTCCCGCCCCCGCGCGACGTCGATGAGGTCGAGGGCCTCGGTCGTCTCGCGCATCGTCTCGGCGAGCGAGCGCTCCGCCTCCGACAGGGTCGGCAGGCCGTACGGCGCGACAGAGAACTCCACGGGCACGACGTCCCACCGCACCACGTCACCACGGTCGGACGTGGCCGCGGTGGGGACGAGGGCGAGCGGCGCGACGTCCGGCGGCGCGACGGTGACCACGGCGCTCCCGGCCGCGGTCGCCGCAGCCGAGGCAGCGGCCGGGCCCGGCATGCCCGTCAGGTCGCCGGGCTCGGGGAGCACCAGCCGCAACCCCTGGACGCCGAGCGCGCGCAGCCGCCCGAGCGCCAGGGCGAGCGACACCGGCTCGTCCTCGCCCGGGAGCGCGACGACCCGGTGCACCGCGTCCCGGCCCGTGACCGCCTCCACCGCCTCGTCGGGTCCGCCGACGCCGAGGAGCACGGCGTTGCCGAACGCGGTCAGCGCTCCGGCGCGACGGGACACGAGCACCCCGCAACCCTAGGCGTCGGGGATCGCTGGCTAGTGTTCGCCGGGTGAGCGACGTCCTGCGGTTCGTCGACGTCGACGTGGTCCGCGGCGGCGTCGCCATCGTCGACCACGTCTCGTGGGACGTGGCGGAGGGCGAGCGCTGGGTGGTCCTCGGGCCCAACGGCGCGGGCAAGACGACGCTCCTCGCGCTCGCGGCCACCCTCCTGCACCCCACGCGCGGGACCGTCGAGATCCTCGACGAGCCGCTCGGTCGCACCGACGTCTTCGAGCTCCGCCCGCGCATCGGTCTCGCGAGCGCCGCGCTCGCGGAGCGGATCCCGCCGCACGAGCAGGTCTCCGACGTCGTCGTCACCGCGGCGTACGCCGTCACCGGCCGCTGGCGCGAGCGCTACGAGGGTGGCGACCACGGACGCGCCTCGTGGCTGCTCGACCAGGTCGGTATGGCCGGCTTCGAAGCGCGCACGTTCGGCACGCTGTCCGAGGGGGAGCGCAAGCGGGTGCAGGTCGCGCGCGCCCTGATGACCGACCCCGAGCTGCTGCTGCTCGACGAGCCGGCGGCCGGCCTCGACGTGGGCGGACGTGAGGACCTCGTCCGCCGGCTCGGCGTCATCGCCGCCGACGACGAGGCGCCGACGACCGTGCTCGTCACCCACCATCTCGAGGAGATCCCGGTCGGGTTCACCCACGCGATGCTGCTGCGCTCGGGCTCCGTGGTCGCGGCGGGCGAGATCGATGACGTGCTCACGGGCGATCTCGTGAGCGCGACGTTCGGGGTGGATCTCGACGTCGAGCGCCGCGCGGACCGCTGGGCGGCGCGCGCACGCTGAACGGTCGATACACGCGGGCTCGCAGCGCCGTACGATCGATCCCATGGACGCCTGGATCGTGTGGCTCATCGCCGCGGGAGTGCTGGTCGTCGCCGAGCTGCTGACGACGAGCCTGGTCTTCGCGATGATGGCCGGCGGCGCAGCGAGCGCGGCGATCGTCGCCGCGCTCGGCGGCGGAACCGTGTTCCAGGTCGCCGCGTTCGCCGTCGTCTCGACCGCGCTGCTGCTCGGGGTCCGGCCCATCGCCCGGCGGCACCTGCACACCCCGTCCTCGATCCGCACGGGCGTCGCCGCGCTCGTCGGTGCCGAGGCGGAGGTGCTCGAGGTGGTGTCCGGCAAGGACGGCCGGGTCAAGCTCTCGGGCGAGATCTGGTCGGCGCGCGCGTACGACGGGCACAGCGAGTTCGTGCCCGGCGAGTCCGTCCGGGTCATCGAGATCTCGGGCGCCACCGCGCTGGTCGGCTGACCGCGCGGACATCGGAGGAGGGAACCTCGTGGGGGATCTCAGCGGTGGAGCCATCGCGACGCTGATCGTCGCGCTGCTCGTCATCGTCATCGTGCTCGTGACCATCGCGAAGGCGGTGCGGATCGTGCCCCAGGCGCGGGCCGGCATCGTCGAGCGCCTCGGTCGCTACCAGCGCACGCTCAGCCCCGGGCTCTCCCTCCTGGTGCCCTACGTGGACCGGCTCAAGCCGCTGGTCGACATGCGCGAGCAGGTCGTGTCCTTCCCGCCGCAGCCCGTGATCACCGAGGACAACCTAGTCGTGAACATCGACTCGGTCATCTACTTCCAGGTCACCGACCCGAAGGCGGCGATGTACGAGATCGCCAGCCCGATCACCGGCATCGAGCAGCTGACCGTCACCACCCTGCGCAACGTCATCGGCGGCATGGACCTCGAG